>CAXMRT010000214.1:0-71272 GCA_964196025.1 uncultured Gemmatimonadales bacterium
CATGGATGTCATCCTCTATGCCCGCGCCTAGGTCGATCTCCGCCACATCCACGACAGACATCGGAGTCACATCCCGTCCCGCATCAAACCCTCGCTGGTAACTAAGCACGCACGCCACCGCAGCCACGCCAACACCGCAGATCGCGAAAATCCATACACGTCTCATGCTACTCTCCTCATCGAATTCCTTGACAGTCCAAGCTCCAACCGCACAGCAGGTCCACACGCATCATACACTTCTTGGAAAGGGAACATCGAAACTAATATCAGTAATGCCTTCCGAGGCCCCAAAAACCCCTGCAATACGGCCCCCCCGGCTACTGCGCCTCGCAACCATAGTAGGAGAATTTGGACTGAAACAGGAGTCAAAGGCTCTCTGGCGCACGCTAGAACGATTGCTCCTCACAGAAAAGTCTCGCGGTTATTTGCCAAGCTCGTAGGGCGGGACTCGATAGTGCTTGCGAACCGACTCTAGCTTAGCCTGCAAGCGAGTCGTGATACTCGAAACCTGTTCCTGACCATACAAGTTATTCATCTCGTGAGGGTCGACATCAAGGTCGTACAGCTCCCACTCTTTGTTCGTATAGTAGTGGATCAATTTGTGACGCTGGGTACGTATGCCGTCATGCCGAGCCACCGCATGCCAGTTATGCTTTCCCTCGTAGTAGTGGTAGTACAAGGCATCGCGCCAATCCTTGGCCTGCCCCTTCATGACCGGCATCAAACTCAGACCTTGAATGTCTGTCGGAATGTCCACACCGGCAATATCAAGAAAGGTCGGGGCGTAGTCCAAGTTCTGAACCATTTCCGTTGCGCGGGAGCCCGGCTTGATGACACCAGGCCAACTCATGATCAAGGGCGTGCGCATCGATTCCTCATACATGAAACGCTTATCAAACCACCCGTGCTCGCCTAGATAAAACCCTTGATCAGAGGCATAAATCACAATCGTATTTTTTTCCAGTCCAGACGCCTTCAAATAATCCAACAAACGCCCGACGCTCTCGTCGATCGACGCCACACAACGCAAGTAGTCTTTGATATAGCGCTGATACTTCCAACTGATCAGCGCTTTCCCCGTCAGCTTCGCATCCATAAACGCTTTATTCTTCGGACCGTAAGCAGCATCCCACACGCTCTTTTGCTCGGGGGTCATCCGCCCCGGCCCCCATGCCCACAAGGATCCCCGCTTTTCTGTTAACTCCCAAACCTTTAGATCGCTGGTGAGCGTCATGTCCGAATCGATCTCTAAATCCTGCTCGTGCGCCGCTTTCGTGCGGGTCTTATAGTCATCAAACAAGTTGTCCGGCTCCGGAATGGTGATGTCGTCGTACAAGGTTAAGTATTTCAGGTTCGGCATCCACGCCCGATGCGGCGCTTTGTGCTGCACCATAATCATGAACGGATCGTCTTTGTGCGTCCCCATCCATTCAATGGCCTTGTCAGTAATAATGTCGGTGACATAACCCTGCTCCTGATAACGCCCCTTCGCATTAATAAATGCAGGGTTATAATAATGGCCCTGATCCGGCACCATGTCATAGTAATCAAATCCAACCGGGGGCCTCCGCGTCAGATGCCACTTCCCGATCATGGCCATCTGATAGCCACTCTTTTGCAACATGCCAGTAAACATCGGCTGCTCGGGATCAAAAGGCGCATAGTTCTTTGTGTAGCCGTTGATGTGACAATGCTTACCGGTCAGAATCGTCGCGCGGCTCGGGCCACAGATAGAGTTCCCCACAAAGCTGTTCTCAAACAACATGCCACTGGCCGCCAATCGATCAAGGTTCGGCGTCGGAACAAAACTGTCGGGATAGGCACCAATCGCCCGCTGCGCATGATCATCAGAAAATATAAAAACGATGTTCGGTCGCTGTGCCGCCTGCAAAGCCCCGGCCACCATTATCACCAAAACCAGTAATCGAATCATCCCAACACTCCCATCCCCGCAGGGTTAAAAACCGAATTCGCAGAATAATAGCGAAGCGAATCCATCATTGCCAGCAATAGCCCCCAGAACTCCCCTAAGATTAAGCCTGCAAATCCCTCTGTCAGCGATTACGAGATCAGCATCTAAGCCTCAACTCGCCCTGAGAGCCCGTTTTTCAGAGTGGGGTGCAGGTTGTCTGCACTCGATCGCTCTACTTATCTTGTGTGCGAATATTTTCGATGGCGGCTGTAATGGCGGATTTTTCTGCGGCTCTAGTTGCGGATGCCTGTGCGGCAGCGAGGATCTCTAGCTGTTCAGCCTTTGGCAGAGTCGACGCTTGCAGCCCTTGCAGTAAGCCCCGCGCGGCCAGGATAAAGTTGGCTTCTTTAAGCCTTGGCAGGAGGTCGGCGAGCAGTCGCACGGATCGATCCCCTGGTGCTGCAGCAAGCGCCTGTATGACATCTTTCTGGACGGTAAGGTCGCTGGATTTTCCAGCTTGATTCAAACGCTCTGTCGCGGCCGAATCCGAACTTTTTGCTAAGGCGGTAAACAAGGCCGTGCGTTGCGCACCTTCTGCACGTTCAAGCGCCGCTACAAGCAGGTCGATCTCTGCGTCGGGATCCTCAATCGCACGAATCAATCCATAACGAAGATAGCCGATGTCAGAAGAGGCCGTCGCAGTCGACAAGGCAGCCAGCAATCCCTCGATGTCCGCGCCTTGTGCCGCAAAACGAAGTCCTTTCAAGGCCACCTTTCTAAGCTCGGCATCCTCGGCCGCGACCAGCATGACAGCGCCTGCACCCGGAACCGATTGGGCCTCAAGCAAGGCCAGGATTCGCGTCTTCTGTACCGCATTTGTGGCATCGGTGTAGGAATCGATCATCATCTCGGAAATCGCAGGACTCAAGGCAAACTGACGCAAGGTCGCATGGACATCAAGTGCCTCTGCGTCATCACTATTGAGCAGACTTCGCAGCAGGGCAGGCACAACGGTCTTTGCTTTCAGCTGGGTACTCACCACCCGAGCCTCAGCACGCAAGGTCGCATCATCATCATCCATAAATTCAACCACAACCTTACCCACCCGACTAGGCTTGCTCGCCACTAATATGCTCAACACTTGTATACGCGCGAGCGCACTTCCTTCTTCAAGCGCGGCCTTCAATTCGGAGCGTAGCCGCCAACTATCATGCTCTCTCAAAATAGATGCGACCCCTGTACGCAATCGCGGATTCGGATCACCCAAATAACCGACGACTTCTTCGAGTACGCTCTTCCCCTCGAGACTAATCAAGGTTTCTAAGCCATTAAGGAAAAAAGGCGCATCCTCGGACTCGGTCAAGCAAGCCATGACGGCACGACAATGCTGCACGCCACCCGATCGATCATCTGCACCAAATTCTCGGGCATAAAGAAAGTTCAACTGGATCGCTCGTGTACGCTGATACAGGTTGCTGGACTCAATCGCATCCAGCAGCGCCGCGCTAGACTCTTCACGCCCAATATACGCCAATGCACGCATGGCCGTTCCGCGCAACCGCCAATCAGCACTTGCCAACATCTGAATCAAGCGATCATGCACGTCCGAACTCTCGACCTTCAAGGATCCACACGCTTTGGCCAAGGTCACCTCAGTCTTCAGGGTCGACCGTAGAAAGGCGTCAGCCAAAATGTCCGCGATCCCCTTAGGCCCACACGTTGTCGCAATCCCAAGCAAGGCCTGACTCGCAGGTTCGCACAGTTCGGGGTCACCCAGATATCCCGCCAAGGCAGGCACTGACTCTTTCGATCCGATGTATTGGAGCTCTCGCATGATGACTCTCTTGAGCGCGGGCTCTGACTGCGATTCCAACCCAGCCAACAAGGCCGACACATGCGCCTTTCGCTCGGTCGACTTCGCTCGCGGTGCAGCAACAGCATGACTCATCGTGCGCAGCTCAAGGCGGGCCGCCGAATCATCCCCAGCACCCGAAACACGCAGTGCCTGAATCAATGCCGCAGTGTCCGACCCACACACTTGACCCACAACCGACAACAACAGGAGCGCTACTAGAAATCGTTTCATTAGCTCACCCCCTCATTCAGTGACCACGGACCACGCATGGGTTGCGACACATATCGATTCGCCTCCTCATCCTTTATGAACTGCTCTTTGACGGGGTCGTAGCGCAGGGTGCGATTCAAACGTAGGGCAATCTTGGACATATTGACCAAGGTGGTCGAGCGATGTCCCTTAAGCTCATCTAATCCAAAGCGCTTGCGGGTACGGACAGACTCATGGAAGTCGCTAATCATCGGTGCAGGGTCCGGCAGTCGTCGAACAATGTTTCGGAGATTGGGAATAGTACTCCGGAACCCCTTGAACACTTTCCCGTCTGGGCCCTCAAGGTAGGCCGCATCCTTTAGACTATTGTCACCGTCCAATATAATTTCACAACCGTCAGCGTATACGAGTCGGACCTTGCGCCATGCTCGTGCAGCATCGGAGTGCTGCGGGTCCGTATCTACCTCGACACGAATGGGCGAGGTGTGGTCCTTATTTAATAGGTACTGAATGGGGTCCAAATAATGCATCCCCATATCCCCCAAACCTCCGCCATCGTAGTCCCAGTAGCCGCGAAAGCTAGCGGCCGCACGGTGTTTCGTATACGGCTTTACGGGTGCGGGACCCAGCCACATGTCATAATCCAAGTCGTCTGGCACGTCGACTACCGGCTCGTTAATTTTTCCACTCCACCCACTGATTTTCCAGTTGAACCCGGTATGAGCAGAGACCGTCACCTTGAGCGGCCACCCCAGCATTCCGCTGTCGACAACCTTCTTCAAATCCTTAACCGTCGCTCCCGAGCCATAAAAATTTCCGTGCATGCGAAACCAGGTGTTAATTCGCAACATGGTGCCGTTGCGACGACACGCATCCACGACTCCCTGACCTTCGGCGATGGTCCGAGTCATCGGCTTCTCGCACCAGACATCTTTTCCTGCCTCCGCAGCCGCGATGGCCATTAAGCCATGCCAATGTGGCGGAGTCACAATACTCACAATGTCGAGATCGGGTCGCGCAATGAGATCGCGGAAGTCAGAGTAGCCCTTGCACGCCGTATAACCCCGGCTCTTGCACGTTTCTACGGCTTTTTTGACACGGGTTTTACGCGCATCACACACGGCCAGAATCTGAGAGCCTCCATACTTTAGATGACTTTGACCCATCCCTCCGACACCGATCACTCCGCGCGTAAGAATCTCGCTCGGCGGTGTATAACCCGGCCCACCGAGTACGTAACGCGGAACAATGTTGAACGCGCACACCCCGGCACCCATGCCTTTTAGCGCTGCGCGCCGTGTCAGATTATTTTTCTTCATAGTCCCTCTTTGGATCGCGCCTCAGCACGAGTCTCTATTGTTCTGAATGATGTTCCGTGTGATGGCGACGCAAAAGATCCGCCCCAAAATCACCATCGAACTCCCGCCATACGGCGTGAACATGATGAGCGTCGTTCTGAGTGTTATCGTATTCGAATAAGTATTTTTTTGTCTGAACTCGGTAATAGTGCCCCTCGCCTTCCTTCACACTCCCCGCCCAGGCAAAGCGCATACTCCCCTTATCTGCGATGGGGCCGCGCGTGTCAATGTGCGCAAGTAACGCAGGACGGTACTTTCCTGTATACACGCGAACAAGAGCCAACAACATGGCTTGCTGATCGTTGTTCAAGTTTTGATAGGTGACACCCTTCGCTGGATCAAACATCCCCTTCTGGATCTGCCGGTCCTCTTTCGTGAAAATGTCTTTAGGCGCTTTTTTCAAAATGATGGCGTCCGCTTTCTGTGTGTCCGTCAGTGACGTCACTAACGCTCGCGCTAGGTCCTCTTCCTCGGCCAACAACTTGAGCCCCTTCAAACGTCCCTGCTGGACGATACCTGGGTTCGACGCATAAAACGAGGGTGTGGCCGTGATTTGCTTACCGTCGACAATCGTGAGGTTGATCGATAAATGATGCCCTTCAAAGCGCCACGACCAACTCGACTCCGTTGACGGCTCACCAAAAATGGACACGTAATACCAGTCTGAGTGTCGGATTGGGTTGTTTTTCTCTAAGACATGTAACAGCTGCTCAAATGCCATGATGGTAGATGCCTGAAGGGTGCCCTCTGCACTCAAGGCCGTTCCCAGCAGGGCGTGAGCAAGCACTCGCTGCTGAGGCGTCATCCGATCAATCCTCAATCCATAACGCATCCGCTCAGGTTTGATATACTTGTCGGGAACATAATGCCAGGCGTCACGCTTCGCGTCGTCCCACTTGAAATGACCCGCGGCGGCCTCCTTCTCACCTAAGGTCGCAAGGAAGCGCTGTGCGGCAGTGGCCATCAACTCGTTCGGTTCCCCAGCAAGCGCGGTCGTTACGCTCGCTAAAAGAAAAAGACCCATCCCTCTCGCCATCACAGTCGTGCGCATCTATTACCTCCATAGTATGTCATCAAACGACTATAGACATCTCAAACGAAAAAGCACTGCCATTTAGCACCTTAATGAATTCGAACGGACCCTCCTGGTTCTTCCACACCCCTCCGGCGACCGCTCACATCCAGGCTCCACACAACCGAGCCCTTTTCGAACGATCCAGATTCCATAAACGTGCTCCCAAGATCTTGATTATCAAGAACTGGTTGCCGATTGGCTCCCGCTCTGCAAGACTCCTGAATCGTAACCGACAAACAGATTCACAACGACACACTTAGGAAAACAGCATGAGCACACCTTTTCGCCTCGCCATCGCCGGACTTCTCGCCATCAGCTTCACTGGCTGCTCTGGGCGTACCTCCCCTGCACCTTCAGCGTCTGTCGCGCCATCGGATTCACGGTCGGTTTCGGCTTCGGCTTCGGCTTCGAGCACACGCGTCACACTTACAACAAGCAAGGGCGATATCACTATCGAACTCGATGTTGAAAAGGCACCACTCTCGAGCGCTAACTTCTTAACCTACGCCAACGCGGGATACTACGACGGCCTCATTTTCCATCGCGTGATCAAAGGGTTCATGATCCAAGCGGGCGCGTTCAGTCAAAATGCCGAGGGCACGCTGAACATGAAGGAGCCTGGGGCACCTATTCAAAACGAGAGCCGCAATGGACTGAAAAACGTTCGCGGATCCATCGCCATGGCACGCCGCGCTGACCCAAATAGCGCAAATTCACAATTCTTCATCAATCACGGTAACAACGGAAACCTCGATTTCCCGAGCTTCGATGGTCACGGTTATGCCGTCTTTGGCAAGGTGGTCGATGGCATGGATGTTGTCGACGCAATAGCCACCGTCAAAACCGGGCGACAAGGCGGAATGGGTGACGTCCCCACGGAACCCATCACGATTCAGAAAACGATCGTGATAACTCCCTGACCCACTTGCAGCAAGCATCAGGTGTCATCCTCACACGGTGACCGACCCGGTCGCTGGCCGACCCAGAGCCTCGGTCGATAAAGACGCTGTTTGTCGGTTTTCCACCATTAACGCTACCCTGTTCTCCAGCAAATCCACGTTTTTCTATCAGGTGCGTCAGACCTTCCGGTCAACCACCGTATATGCTACCGTCAACACTTCACCCCTAATAAGGACATGATTATGACCGGTAGACTCTCCCTCACCGCGGCACTTACATTGGCCATGATGCCCTTCTCTCTGTTTGCCAACTCGGCACAAGAGATCTCCACGGCCGCAAACTATCATGGCGGCATCGTCGTCCACCTCGATTCCAATGGCTCTACACTTTCCACAGAGCTCGCCTCACGCCCGCACACTCAACTTCAGGTTCTTGAGTCCAACCCCGATGCCCTCGCGGCGAGTCGCACCGCACTTTTTAAGACTGGCGACTATGGTCAAGCCTCCGCAATGCGCTACGACGGAACCCACCTCCCTTACATCGACAACATGATCAACTTAATCGTCTGCACGAAGAAGTCGACCGTCCCGCACGAAGAAATCCTTCGCGTTCTCAAGCCACTCGGAACTGCCCATATCAATGGCGCGCTGATCACCAAGCCGTGGCCAGACGAGATTGATGAATGGAATCACTTTCTTCACGGACCAGACAACAATGCCGTCGCAAACGACACACGCATCAACCAACCCCGCACCATGCAATGGGTCTCCGGTCCAAAATGGGGACGCACACACGAAGGCATGGCCAGCATGAGCGCGATGGTGACGGCCCAGGGTCGCATGTTCACAATCATGGATGAGGCTCCCCTCGCGTCGATCCGCTTCAATTCCAGCTGGAACCTCGTCGCACGCGACGCTTTCAATGGCGCGCTCTTGTGGCAACGAAAAATCCCTATTTGGAACGATCACCTGCGCCACTTCCGATCCGGCCCCGTTCACCTCCCTCGCAGACTCATCGCAATAAAGGACAAGGTCTACGTGACCCTCGGACTAGGGGCTCCGGTGAGCGAGCTCGATGCACGCTCCGGTAAAACTCTCAAAACATTTTCTGGAACCGAATTTGCAGAGGAACTCATTTACGACGAGGACGTGCTCTATATGGTTGTGGGTTCGTCGGAGGTTTATCGCCAAGGCGGCGGACTTCACGAACGCAAGGAACCCTCCGCAACCGACTTCCGCTTCATTGCCGCCTACAGCCCCACAACAGGCAAACAACTCTGGAAGCGATCTATGGAAGACGGGGACTTTCTTCTTCCACAAACAATCGCGACCAAAGGTCGCTTCCTGTGCTACCAAAGCACCTTCGGCATGGGCTGCCTAGATGTCAAAACCGGAGAGGTCCTATGGACCCAAGCGCGCCCATCCCCAGCAAGACGAATGGGCTTCTCTTCTCCGACCCTCGTGATGACCTCAGAGGTCGTGCTCTGCGCCGACCGCGAGGCCACGGGCGATGCCGCCGCAAAGGGCAAAGTCGTGTGGGGCGTCAATGGCTGGAACGAGAAGGGCTTCGCACGCAAACAAAGCAATATCGTTCGCGCATTCGCTCTGGAAGACGGCAAGCAACTCTGGCAAGCCCCAGGAGGCGAAGGTTATAACTCGCCAGTCGATATTTTCGTGATCAAGAATGTGGCCTATATCAGCAAGAGCTTCACCGGTCACGACATCAAGACCGGCAAGGTCATTAAAACAATTGATACCTCCGCACCCGGCGTGAGCATGCCCCACCCACGCTGTCACCGCTACAAAGCCACAAGCGACTTCATCATCACCGGCCGCTCCGGCGTGGAGTACCTCGACCTGGAACAAGGAAAATGGGTCGGCAACAACAGCTGGCTGCGCGGCACCTGCCAATACGGAATCATGCCCGCTAACGGCATCGTCTATGTTCCACCCGACGCCTGCGGCTGCAATCCCACAGTCAAGGTTCCCGGCATCTTCGCCGCAGCCTCGCAGCGCACGAAGGACGGCCACATCAACTTCCCCGACGCACCTGTTCTCGTCACCGGCCCCGCATACAAAAAGGTCACCGCTATCCCAGCCGGCAAACCAGACTGGCCCGCGTATCGACACGATGTGCAGCGCTCCGGCACCTCACCGGTCACCATCTCCGCCAGCATAAAGAAAGCGTGGTCGACAAAGATCGGCGGCAAGCTCACCCAAGCAACACTCGTGGGAGACTCGCTCTTCCTCGCCTCCGTCAATGCCTATACGGTCTACT
The DNA here is from genome assembly GCA_964196025.1 of uncultured Gemmatimonadales bacterium. Taxonomy (GTDB): domain Bacteria; phylum Verrucomicrobiota; class Kiritimatiellia; order CAXMRT01; family CAXMRT01; genus CAXMRT01. Next base: position 9,588 of record CAXMRT010000214.1, read on the forward strand.
CTCTCTCTCAAGCCACAGGCGACATCCAGTGGTCGTTCACCGCCAACGCGCGGGTCGACAGCGCACCCTCTTACTATAAAGGCTACCTAATCTTCGGTTCAGCCGATGGATGGCTCTACAGCGTCGAGGCTAAAACCGGACGCCTAGCATGGAAGTTCATGGCCGCACCAGAAGAACGCCTCGTCAACGTGTACGGACGCATGGAATCTCTCTGGCCAGTCCACGGAGCCGCCCTCGTTCAAAACGACGCGGTGTGCATCACCGCCGGCCGGTCCACCTATATGGATGGCGGCATTGTCTACTACCAGATAGATCCCATCAGCGGAAACCAACTCTCGCGCAAAGTATTTTACGACCTCGATCGGGATACCGGCGCGGAACTCACCGGCGAGAAACAAAGGTCCTTTGATATGGCCGGGACCAGCTCCGACATTTTGACGGGCGATGGAACACGGATATACCTCAAGCACCTCGCTCTGACTCAAGCGGGTTTGCCCGCCGTCGAAGCCAACCCGCATCTCTATTCGGTCACCGGAATGCTAGATGAAGAATGGTTCGTGCGCGCCTACTGGCGCTACGGTATCAAACACGGGGCCGGCTGGTCTAGGTGGGCGCAAGCAGGTAACGAAGTTCCCTTTGGACGCATCTTGTGCGTCGATGGCGACAAAACATACGGCTACGGTCGCGGCAAAGTTATCGGCGGACCCAAAGGACATGAGACCGACTCCTATCAACTTTTCTCCTCCGATAGCACTCCCCCTCCTGCTGACCCACTCACACCCGAACGACATAAGGACGATGAAAAGAACGTCCGTCGGGGAAAACAACAACGAAAACCGAAGCCTCCTAGGCCAACGACACACTGGGCCAACACGAAATCCATCACCGTCAAAGCCATGGCTGTAAGTCAAACGGCCATCATCACCGCCGGACCCGTCGACGAGGGGAAAAAGACTGGGCATCTCGCCTTCGGCAACCCTGAAGAAGCCTTGGCGGCCTTCGAGGGGAAGAAGGACGTCTTCCTTCAGATGATCAGCAAAGAAGACGGCCACACGCTGTTCGAACTCAAAATTGATGAGAATCCAGGCTTTGATGGTCTTTCGATCACTCAGGACAAAATTTTTGTAACCGGAATATCCGGAACCATAAACTGCTACACACCTTGAACCAACGCGCTTCAGGCACAGAGACCGCAGGAAACACACTCGAACGCCTTGACAACACCGGGCTATTTCAATAGTTAGAGACACCCCGATGAAAAAACTCTTCATACCGCTTCTAATACTAGCCTGCCTAACGATGTCCTCGTGCGTCACAACGACCCATCCTCCGCCTGAATACAAATTAATCACCCGCGAAGGCTCTGACGCCCTCAAAGCCATCCGGGACGCTCATGGCTCCATCAGCGGGCTCGACAAACTCTTCTCTGACAAGACGCACAAAAACGGACTCCCCTATCACCTCTGTGTGCCGCCTGAATTGAAGGCCGGCCAGGCCTACCCCCTCGTCATGTTCCTGCACGGAAATACTGACCTCTCGATCGATACGCACAAGGGGTTTCCGAAAGGCGTATGGACGCTTCCTGAGGTTCAGCAGGCCCATCCCCACATCGTGTTCGTTCCACGCCATCAAGTGCGCGAAAACCAGTGGAACGAACCTGTCTATCACGCCCTCACAATGAAGACTCTCGAGGACCTGATCGACGAACAGAACACAAACCCCAACACGCCCAACATCGACACCCAGCGCCTATACGTCACGGGCTTCTCCAAAGGAGGCGCGGGCACCTGGTACTTTATCCAGAAACAACCACAGACCTTCGCTGCAGCCGTCCCTCTGGCTGGAGCCCGCCAAGGACCGAAAACACGTGACGAAGCCAAACCGCTCAAACACCTCCCCATCTGGATATTCAACGGAGACCCAGCCGAACGCTCCGCCGCCTCCCATGTGAGTTTTAAATCTCTAAGCACCGCCGGCGCCAAAACCCTCAACTTTCACGAGTACGAACATCGCGGACACGTAATCGACGATTTTGCCTATTTCACTCCAGGGTTTTTCGACTGGCTGTTTGCGCAGCGCAAACGCTAACGAAGCCCCGTCCCTCTGCGCCCGACCGGTCGACAGCGGAATCCCTCATACCAACAACAACATTTTCCCCCATTTTTCCCTAGAATGAGTCATATTCTTCTCTATTATAGGTAGGTTGAGTGGCAAGTGGTTCGCGAAGTCGCGACCTTGCCATGGAAACACTTATGCGTGTTCGCAACAGGACTCCGAGTCAGGACCACTCGGAACACCCGCACGAAGCGACAAAACAGGGCGATAGTGATACACGTGCCCTAACTGAAGATGAACACGTATCGTCGCGTGACTGGGGATCCAGCACAAACACGAGACATCGTCGACCCGCCTCACGGCATTGGAATGAAGGAAGTTGTATGAAGTTTTTCAGTACCATGAGGACTAACCGCGCCCGCACGCTTGCGATCGTCGGTATCGCAACCCTACTCGCGTCTGGATGCGTCACGACCAAGGAGAAGTCCCCGTCGACTTCCGGCTCCCCAACCGAAAACGAAACACTTCCTGCGACAACGCCCGCCGTCAAAGCCGCGATTCCGGCAGCGGAAACGCTTCCCGGCTCCATCACGAATCTAAATTTATCTGAATGTCGCGCAATCGCGTTCCAGAAAAACCGCGGACTACAAACCGCACGCAACAATCTTGCCGTCGCTCTCGCTGGCGGGCGCGTAGCTGAGGCCGAAATTTTTGCCCCGACCTTGGATGTGTCGCAAACATTCGGCGAAGACAATGATGTCGGCACCGCCCGCGCTGAAATCAACTACCTCGCCCCACTCGGCATCGAAGTCTCCAGTTTCTTAAGTACCGGTGCCGACAGCGAACGTGACCCAGAAGAGGAGTGGCACAGCAGCGCGGGCATTACACTGAAGCGCCGCTTGTTTTCTACATCTGAGCGGTGGCGCCTCCGCATGCCACTCACCCAAGCCGAACGCACGATGCTAAAAGCGGGCAACACCCTGCGCCAAAAAGAACGGGACCTCGGATACACCGTCATGCAGTCCTTCCTCACCGTACAACGCACCGAACGCAGCCTCGCGGTCCGTCAAGCGCGCGTCCTCGACGCAAACGACTTCCTCAAGATAACGGAAGAGCGCGTGCGCAATGGCCTCTCCCCAAAGGCCGACATCGTAAATGCGGAAATCTCCCTCAACTCGGCCGAGGCAGAAGAACTCAGCCAAGAAACCACCCTACAAAGCCAGACAGAGTCGCTGCTAAACACACTCGGTGTAGCGGTCACCAATACACTGGCGATCTCTCCGTTGGCAGTGACCAATACACCCGAACAGGTCTTCAACCTTACTGCAGATACCAAAAACCTGCTCGCACATCACGAATCGCTTGTAAACAAACGACTCGATATCGCACTGGCCAAAGTCAACGTCGACATTCAGAAGGACGTTCTCTGGCCCCAAATCGATCTCGCTCTCAAGGGCGCACACCGAAGCGAGGGATCCGAGGCCTTTAACGGTGGTACCGAATCGACTGACGACGTTTCCCTCCAGCTCACCTACACAACCGCGCTCGACTTCAAGAAGCGCGACAGGGCGCGCCTCGAGCAAATGAAGCTCGGCCTCGAGAACTCAGAGGCTGGCTTGGTTGACGAGGAAAACGCGCTCGTCCTTCGCCTGCGCAGCATTCATCGAAATATCGAGCGACTCAAAATTCAACTCAGACTCAACGAACAGCGGCTCGCAGCAGAACGACAGAAACTAGCTGCTACGCTCGTGCGCTACGAAGATGGTGGAGTCGACAATCTGGAAGTCACGCGCGCAAAACAAACGGTTGATAACGCCGAAATCAGCGTCATCAACACCCAAATCGATCTTGTCCTCGCGTTTGAAGAATATCAGACTCTTCTCCCGCCCGATGAACCCGTCCAAACAGAACTCACGCGCCCCTAATGCAGCAGGCGCGCCTTAGCTTCCGAGTAACACCGAACCCTCTTCGTTCGGCCTGCGCCATCCTGCTGATCAGCGCCCTATCCGGCGGCTGCGGACGCGAACCTGCACCCATAGAAAGCGAACACGTGTGGACCGTCGAAGCTCCACCCGCGGCCTTAGTGCTCACCCTCGAAGGCGCTGTCGGGAATCTCCGCGAGGAAATCGTGAAAGCACCTGTTGAACAACTGCGCTTAAAGCAACTCGCCAAAATTGGCGAGATAATGGAGCCCGGTGCGGTCGTCGTTGAGTACGACACCGACTGGCTAGATCTCTGGATCAAGAGCAACGACGAACATCTCGCGCTCATCGAACGTCGGCTACGCGCAACAAAACTCAGTGATCAAAAACGGCGCTATGGCCTGAACGATGACATTCTCGCAAAGGAAACAACTCGAACGGCGAAGCGCCTTGAGATCGAAGAGTCAAAAACGGTCGATCATCCAGAAAGGGCGATCCTTGAGCGTAGCCTAAAACAGGCAAGAGAACGCTTAGAGACCGCTCGACTCACTCTAGAGGCGCTCAAGAAGGTCGAGGCCGTAGGAGGCGCATCGGCTGCAGAAGTCCGCACAGCTATGGTGACGTACGAACAAGCGGTCGTCGGAATCAAAATGCCAGAAGTTCGGCTCATGGAATTCGATCGAGAGGACGGTAGCGATGACCGCGTACGCCTGGAACAAGAACTCGACTGGCTCAATCTACTCCTGAGAGACGACAAGCAATTCGGCTCCTTGCGCAGCGAGCTCTCCCGCGCCGTCGCGAAACAAGATCGCGATAAACGAGGCCTCGTGAGCGAGCACCAGCGCCTTTCGGAGGGCGCCGAAGAGGCCATCCAAGCCTCTACCAACCCCGTCTATCGGACAGAGTCAGGCGGGCTGGTCGCGCCCTCCGACAACGGAGCCGGCGTCCCGATGGTGCCCGGTGCAGCACTCGGTGCTCGGAGGATTGTCACCATCATCTCCCCCGGCGACCCGGTCATCGAAGTCAGAGTTCCCGAAGCGATGCGGAACTCTATCCGCCTCAATGAGGGCGATCAGTGGCTGGTCCGAGTCCGTATCCCCTCACTCGGGGCCCAATGGCTACAAGGAAAACTCACATCGATCAGTCCCGTGAAGGAGTATCGACGCGGGGGCAGCCCCTACTATAGAGGAAAAGTGGTTCTGGCTTCATCCCCGACCACACTCAGCCCCGGAGTGTCCGCGGTTTGCGAATTAACCTTCCCTGTCCCATCCACCGCGGTCGTGATCCCTAGCTGGTGGGCCACACGCGACTTCCGTCCCGTCGCACATCTGGCTTCCGGAAAAAAACAGCGCCTGGTTGCACAGCGGCTCGGCGACAATCTGCTCGTCACGCGCGGACTCTCTGTCGGGACCAAAGTATTACCCCCCAAGCCAGAGACCGAACGACCACTAATCTTCTACTCCACTGTCTACTCCTCCGAAAACGATCGCATCGTCGTAAAAGGCTCGGGCTGGGAATGGGCGATCGAAGAACTGGTCGACGATGGCACCTATGTCGAAGCTGGCCAGGTCGTCTGCCGACTCAGGCGCGTATACGGTCGAAAAGTGCGCGACAATGCCGCCGACCTCGCGAAGCTCCGCGCAGACCTCGGTCTACAGCTGAGCCGCATGAATGCAAACGGGGCCCTCGGAGATGCCTTCATGAATTGGCAGCAGGCACTGGGCGCCACCGAAACCAAACGGCTTGCCTATTTGCGGCTTCGTACGAAAGTGAACGATGTCGCTCTCGCTCAAGCGGAGTCCGATGCCGCACTAGCCGATATCAACCACCGCCAAGTGAAGGCTGACTTCGTCCGATTTTCAGCTCCAGTCTACGCGGAACTTCGTTCTGAAAATCAACACCGTCAGGACAAGCTCAACATGCAGGTGGGTGGACTTCAATATGAGAAATCGGCCATCGCTGCTGCAGCGACCCGGCAAGCTCGCATTTGGGACAACGTCCAATACGCTCGTCAAAACTGGCGGATGGCCGCTGACAACGCCACAGTCCTTGACCATGGCTATCAACAAGCCCGTATCACCCACCGAACGAAGATCGCTAGCGCCGAAGCGAAGCATGTCGACCAAATGAGAGAGGTCGAAGAACTTATTCTCGAGGCTGGGTCACTCGAACTCACCGCGCCGGTCTCCGGCCGCCTCCACTACAATCCCAAATGTTGGCGCGCTCCCGCCATCGGCGTCACCACCTACACACCCCACCTCTTCAATATTCCCCGAGGCACAGAGCGAGAATTTTCCATCCACGTCCCCGGACGCCTCTATCAAGTTCTCAAAGTGGGCCAAGAACTCTCTTTGTACCTGCCCGCAAACGGCTCGAAAAAGCTCACCGGGAAAATCACGCACATCGCCGATTATTTCGAAAAACGTCGCGGCAATCGCGGGGGCCGCGGCTCCAGCGATCAAGAAGCGACAGTCGACGACGAAAAAACCGTCAAAATTCAAGTGGCATTTTCCGCCCAAAACGAACGAACGGCTCTCCCCGGCGCCACCGTGGTCGTGGAGATCGAGCCGTGAACAAATGTTTCACCGCCCACACGTGTTTGATGGCGATGGCATTCGCAACCCACCTACTGTGTGCCGAACCAGACTCGACCCCTTTAGCCAAACCCCTCCTTTGGACGGCTCCCGATATCAGCCTCCCTGTAACCGTTCAGGTTCAAGGAAAAGTCGAAACAATCCGGTCGAGCATTGTCGAAATGCGGCCCGGCAGCCCCGACGCAATGACCGTCTGGAAATGCCCCGATGGCATGAAAGCACACATGGGTGACGCTCTTTTTCGAATGGATACAACTACCCTGCAAAATGACTACTTCACGCTCCTCGATGACTTCGCAAGTAAACGTATGCTGCTAGAGAGGGCGCGGCTCGAGGGTGAAAAAGAACTCTTCCAGATGAAAGAAGATCTAGCCCTCGAACTCATGGTCCTCGGTGTCGCCCGCTCCACGGCGGCAGCAGCGGTTGCCGCGGACGACAGTGAAACAGAGATCTCTCGTCAGCAGATCGGGGTTGCAAAACGCAATGTCGACGTGCAAGCAGCCGAATTATCCCGCAAACGTACACTTCTCGCTCTCGGACAAGAGACGCGCATCCGAATCGAAGACCTGGAGCTCGCGCTCTCAGCCGCTCGACGCGAAATACGGGTTCGCGAACTAGCCCTCGAAGAAATTGGCGACGGGAGCGACAGAGTCGTCGCACGCCGCGCCCTTTGGGATGTCACACGACTCGAAGCGGCCTTCGGAGACGGCGCCGATTTCGAAACACTAGAAGACACGCTCGAGAATAACGAGATCGTCGACTTCCAGACAACTCTTGCTGGCGACTTAGAGAGCATCAGAGGGGGCCTACTCGCCGTTGAAGCGGAACTCCAAGAACTCGCTCGTGGCAGCTGGCCTCACGTACCTCTCCAGAAATTGACGATCGCGAACGCCACAGGCGTGGTTCGCACACTGAGCCTCAATGCTCCGCGCGCAACAGAACTCTACAGTAAAAAACAGGGGGCCGGCTGGATCACAGCCCCGAGCATCTATCCCTCCAGCCAAGCACTGGTCGTCCAGGGCATGGCAGCGTGGCAGTGCGACCTCCCGCCCGGAGAGTATACGCTGACCTTCATGATAGGAGACACCGACGAATGGGGGTGCATGCTCGTGAAAGCTGCGGAGCAAGTGGTCGTAGCCCTCCATCGCTTGGAACCCGAACAAATAGAAACCCTTAGCGCCAAGGTACACGTGGGCAAGGACGGACTCCGACTCAACTTCGGCTTGCCTCAGAAATCGATCATCGCCCCCGTCGAATGCACCGTCAAAAATCAGAGCTGGAATCGCCTTGGCCAAAGGATCAGACGCAACTCGCCTGCCCTCTACATTATCCCAGACCCAAAACTAGTCGTGAAAAGCCGAGTGCATCACCTTCAGGTACCGTTTTTCGAAGGCGCAACTGGGGTCGACCTCCAGATTGAACTCCGAGACAGCAATGGCACATGGGTCCCTGCGGGGAAGGTGTCTGTTGGGGACCAACCCATTCCATTCTTCGAAGACGAGGACGAGAGCACTAGCCACCGGCGTTCGAGACGACGCCCTCGCTCAAGTGACGGAGACGGCGAAACGGACCCCGCGGCACGCACCGCTCGCGAAGTCAGCATCACGGTGCCCAAAGAATATCGGAATGGTTTCGTGTCCGAGTCTCATGTCGACGCGCGCGTAACGGCCTCGCCTCGCTCAAACACGATCGTTGTCCCCGCGCATTTGGTTCATCAAGGAGAGGACGGTTTAAATGTCCAAGAGGCGGGAGCCACCGTTCGAGTAACCGGGACCCGACTCGACGAACATGTGTTTGTGACGGCTGGGCTCACGACGGGAGCCACTCTCGAAATACCGACCGTCGACACGGTCAACGAAGATGCCGACCGCTTTACCGGTGGAGTGATCGCAGGAGCCACAACCCCCATTCTCGCACGTCACGACTCCTGGGCGCGCGTCGAAACAATGTTGCCCCACGGCAGTGCAGTGAAAAAGGGCGACCTAGTCATGCAGATTTTTAGAAACAAACAAGCCGATCAATACAGAAAGGCCGACTCCTCCGCCGCCCAGTCCATCGCCAAATACAAAAAGTCAGTCGCGCGCCGCAAAGCAACCTTCGACAAACACAAGAAGACCCACGCCGATGCGGTCTACAAGGAAAAGCTCGCGGCCGACCGCGTCGCAGAACACCGCCGCCGAGACCTAGCAGTTCTGGCCTCCGCAAAAGACAAGAAACAGGAAACAGCCGAACAGCTCGAACTCGTCTCAACACGCGTGCAGGCGTTGAGCGGCCTCGACTCGTCCCGCCTTGAGCACGACTCTTATAGCAGGCAACAGGATATTCTCCTGTTAAAAACAAAACAGCATAGCCTCAACGAAGTCGCCACCTATCGGAACTCGGACTATACGGCCCAGCTGCAGGACCGCATGAACTGGGGACAGGCTCGAAAGACACTCACCCGTCGAGAGGCCGGCATCGCTCTAAACCTGAAACAGCAGGCGCTGCAAAGCCAACAAGCCCGAAGCGTGCTAGAGCGCGGGGTCGAACAAAACATGCTAAGTAAGGACTTCGAGAGAAACCGTCGCCTGTATGCGCCCGTCGATGGTCACGTGTTCTATGGCCACGGATACAATGACCTGATGAAGCGCATGGGTCGACTCGACATCGACTTTGTGGTCTGGCAAGGCCTCAAAATCGCGGACGTACTAGACCTTTCCAACCTCTCCCTTAAAGTGAGCTTACCGGAGCGCTTCTATGATTCACTCCACCTTGACCTAGAGCTCCCCATTGAATTAGAAGATTTGGAAGGAAGAAGTGTGCTCGGGCGAGTCATAGATAAGGGCCGAGTGCTGTACTCTCCCAGTGACAGTGAAGACGCTGAGAATGGCGTCATTTCCGTTAGTCGCAATTTCGACGTGGTGCTGGCGTTCAGCGTGCCTGAGGATCTGGTTGGACGTATCAAACCCGGACTAAGAGGATCGGTAACCGTAAAATGAGAAAAATGGCCCTAGCTAGCGTGGCGTGCATCGTCGCAATCATACTCTTCGTCCTAAGCGGCCGGAACGGCGACACGGTACAAACCGAATTTCGGGCCTTCACGGTAGAACGTGGAGACGTGACAGACGCTCTGCGGACCATCGGCGAGCTAACTCCTCAAGACCCCGTCCTGCTCTACACACCCTTTTCCGGAGACATCAATTGGATCGTAGAAGATGGCACGTGGGTAAAAAAAGGTGAACGCGTTTTCAGTCTCGACGAAAAATCCCTGGTGGAACAAGTCTCCACAATGCGAGCCAATGTCGTGGCACAACGCCAACAACTCCGTCTCGCCATCCTGCAGGCCGGACAAACAGAGCTGGCCGAACAAGAACGCCTAGAAACCATCAATCAGACCCTGCATCTGATCAAGCTGCGACACCGCATTTTGACCACCCAACCCAAGGGCGGCAACCGCCTAGTCGAACTCGACTCTCTCGTAAAGCCAATCGAAGCGCGTCTTCAAACACTCCAGACAGAACTCGAACCCCGCGATCAACGCTACCGCGACACGCGCAGGGTCTACCTGTCCGCCCTCCAAGGATGGCAGGAAAGTCGCGGCGCTCTACTCGAACTTCAGGCCAAGTCCGACTTTGCCAAAATCACAACCGAAGAGACCATGAGTAAAGAGGTACGCGACCCTGCCGCTAAGAAAGAAGGTGAAAAAGTGGTCGCCGACCTCGCGCGTGCAAAGGAACTGGGCAATACCCTCCAAAAAGCCTTGGCGGCGGCACGCACGGACTATGACAAGGCACGCGCGCCCTATGAAGCGGCGGTCGCGGCGATCGAAAAAATTGATTCAGATGCTCAAGAACTCTACGTCGAAATCGAAATCGAAAAACGCGGCCTCTCCGCCACCCGCCTCGCTATCGATCGCGACATTGCCAAATTGCAACTCGCCGAAGCTGATCGTAAAGTAGTCAGTGGCAAACGAGCACTTGCCGCGGGTGCTCTCTCACAAACACAAGCTGATCAACTCATCATAACCGCTAAAGCGCGACGTGATCAGCTCAAGATTCTCGGTCTCCAATACGAGATCGCCGCCCGCCCAGCAACAGAAGACGTCGTCGCAGCATCGGAGTCCACCCTCGCAACCGCACAACGCGCAGTTGAGAATGCGCAAACGGTCTACCATCGCGAAATGGGCATCGTGAGCAACAACATCTCTGTACTAGAAGCGGAGCTGGCAAAGGGAATCGGGGAACTGGACCGCAAGGGCACGGGCTTTCCTGGCGCCATCAAGGGAAGCATCTCCATGCTCGAGTCGGAGCTGGAACTTCTGACTGCTGTGGAAACCGAGCGCAAGAAGGAAATTGAGGCTGAACTCACTCAACTTAAAGAAGAGTACGCAGCAGCCGAAGCAAACCCCGGAAACGTTGTACTTTCACCTAGTGACGGCCTGGTTCGGCTGCGCGAACGCGAAGGTCGCGATACCGATGTCGGTGACAGCTGGAGAGAGAGAGAAACCCTGGCCATGCTCTATCCGCCGGAAAACATGTCGGTCAAAACAGGTATCAACGAAGTAAACCTTCGCTCCGTAGCCGTCGGCATGCCATGCCGCGTTCGGGTCCCCGCTCTCGACATGGAGATTCCGAACGCCAAAGTCGCCCATGTCGCTCGGATCGGTCGCGACAAAGATCAGGACGATGGCGCATACAGTCAGAGCACCTCTGGCGTCATAGTCTTTACCCTAACCGTCGATCTCGGCCGTGATGTAGAAGCCTTTCGACAAGGCATGACCGTACACATCGAAATCGAAACGGGACGACAAAACAATGTCCTGCATCTACCCGCCGCAGCCATTCAGACGGGACCCGACGGCTTCTCCGTCCAGCTGAACAAAAACGGTGGCGCACGCACACACGTCGAAGGCGCTGCCTTCGGGGACGATACATTTATCATTACGAGCGGCCTCGCGCAGGGCGATGTGGTCTACCGCGAATACCCCACCTTGGACGACTAACAGGAATGCACGAATGAGTAAGCCGACGACCAAAACTGAAAACACACCGCTAATCCGTATTCGCGACCTAACGCGTCACTACCACATGGGCCAACACACGGTACGCGCTCTCGACGGAATCGATCTCGACATCCACTCTGGCGAATTCGTCGCAATCATCGGCCCCTCCGGCAGCGGCAAGTCGTCCTTAATGTATATCCTGGGCTGCCTCGATCGTCCGACCAGCGGTCAGTACTCACTCGACGACAAGGAAGTGTCCACCGTTTCCGACCTTCAGCTCTCTCGTACTCGAAACCGCGATATCGGCTTCATCTTTCAAGCCTACAACCTGCTCTCCGAATTGAGCGTATTGGAAAACATCGCCCTAGGCCTAGTCTATCGTGGGGCCCCCCGCCGCGAGCGGCTCGCCTCCGCCGCGGTCCTTGCCGATAGAATGGGCCTCGACGGTCGCCATGATCACCGCTCAAATGAACTCTCAGGTGGCCAGATGCAGCGCGTGGCCATCTCACGCGCGCTCGCAGGCTCTCCCCACTTGCTCCTCTGCGACGAACCCACGGGCAACCTCGACTCGGTCACCGGCCGCGAAATCATGAACGTCTTTCACGAACTCCACGCCCAGGGCAATACGATCATCATCGTCACGCACGACCCTAAAGTGGCCGCTCAAGCCGAGCGCGTGGTTCGCATCGAAGATGGGAAAATAGTCTCGGATGAGAAACAGGACGCCGCGAAAAAACCGGCTATGCAAGCCAAGCCCCCACAAGAGACCAAGAACGTGCACTGGCTAGATATCGCCCGTATTGCGATCAGGGAAGGACTCTTGGCTCACAAACTGAGAAGTCTTCTCACGATGCTCGGCATCGTGTTCGGTATCGCCTCGGTCATCGGCATGACCGCTATTACAGAAGGCGGTAAACAACAACAACTTGAACAAATCCGACAGATCGGACTCAACAATATCCAACTCATCGATACAGAGCTCGATGGTCAACGCCTGAAGGACGCTCGACAACGCAACCCCTTCGGCATCAGCGATAGAGATATCGCGGCGATCCGACGCGAACTCCCCGAGGTCGACCGCCTAGCCGCCTGGAAAAGCATCAAGGCAGTCGTCACCCGCAACAGTACGCGGGCAGATGAAGCTCGCGTCATCGGTGTCCGTGGAGACTTCGAAGAGGTCGTCAACTTTTTCGTCGGCCAAGGACGCTTCCTCAACCAACGCGACGCCGACGAATACAGACGCGTCTGTGTCCTCGGCACCGACATCGCGCGCGCGCTAGAGATCGACGATGACCCACTGGGCAAAACGGTTGTTGTCGGGGATCAACTTTTTGTGGTGGTAGGCGTGATGCAAAACCGGCCTTTCACAGCCAGCACAGTGAAGGACGTCAACATCGTGAACCGCAATCTCGACCTCTATCTCCCCCATGCGGTCGCCGACCGCTACTATGAGCGTGCCAAGCGCTCAGGCATCTATGAGTCGATATCAATGCGCATGACCTCAAGCGATCGGCTGCTCTCAGACTCTCATCACATCGAACGCGTCATCCGCAGCCTTCACAATGAAGCCGCCGATTTCGCGGTCTCTGTCCCACTCGAAAACCTTCGGCAATCCCAGAAAACCAAAGAAGTCTTCAACGTCATCATCATTGTCATCGCGGGAATGTCCCTTCTCGTTGGCGGAATCGGCATCATGAACATCATGCTCGCCAACGTCAGCGAGCGAACTCGCGAAATTGGTATTCGTCGCGCGGTGGGGGCCCCAAAAAACGAGGTCCTGAAACAGTTCCTCGCTGAAGCATGCGTCATCTCAATTCTCGGCGGTATCCTCGGAGTCTTCACCGGTGTCCTCGGCGGGGAACTCGTCGCAATCCTCTTCGCCTTTCCTGTGGCCTACAACCTCTGGATCATGGCCATCAGCGTCGGCGTTGCCATGACCGTCGGAATCGGCTTCGGTCTCTACCCCGCATGGACAGCTGCCCGCATGGATCCTGTCGACGCTCTGCGCTCGTAAGCGAGCCTCCGCGACGACGACTTGACCCTTGAACCACGGCAGGACTCAACGTAGTCTCTGGGCACTATGGTATTCAGTTCCCTTCTGTTTCTATTCTACTTTCTACCTTTTGTTCTCGCCGCATACTACTTGGCAGTCAAGGTCGGCCGCCGGCCATCTCACCTTGTTCTAACCGCTCTTAGCTATCTCTTCTACGGCTGGGCAAACCCCGCATTCGTCCTGCTGATGCTCGGCTCCACGATGGTCGACTACCTCTGCGGACTCGTGATTTCTGAACAATGGGGAAAAACCTCCAACACCGACTCTTGCCCCGCGCTTACCCCCAAAGGCGCTCGGTCCCGCAAACAACGCTGGGCTCTCGCCCTCTCCATCATCACCAACCTTTCTCTGTTAGGCTTCTTTAAATACTTCAACTTCGGCATGGATAGCTGGAACGCGGTCATGTCCGGCATGGGCTTCGATGGCGCAAGCTACGAAAACTTCCTGCGCATCACGCTGCCTCTCGGTATCAGCTTTTACACATTCCAATCGATGAGCTATTCGATCGACGTCTATCGCGGCGAGGCCCGAGCCATTCGCAACCCACTCGACTTCGCCTGCTACGTCGCACTCTTCCCACAACTTGTGGCGGGCCCGATCATCCGATTTCAGGAAGTCGCAGAACAACTCCGAGAACGCACCCACACGGTCGACAAATTCGCCCGAGGCATCACCTTCCTCATGCTCGGCTTAACCAAAAAGGTGCTGCTTGCGGATCCCTGCGGGAAGATCGCAGATGAATGCTTCGGTGCCGCGGGGCTATACGCCATCGATGCCTGGGCCGGCATCATCGGCTACGCCTTTCAAATCTACTTTGACTTCAGCGCCTACTCGGACATGGCCATTGGACTCGGACTAATGTTCGGCTTCATCTTCCCCAAGAATTTCGATTCCCCCTACCACGCCCGCTCAATCACAGAATTCTGGCAACGATGGCACATCTCACTTTCCACCTGGCTGCGCGACTACCTCTACATCCCACTCGGCGGCAACCGAAAGGGTGACGGGCGCACCTACGTGAACCTCGCAATGGTCATGCTTCTAGGCGGACTCTGGCACGGCTCCTCTTGGAACTTTGTGATCTGGGGCGCGATTCACGGAACAATGCTGGCCGCTGAACGCATGATGGGAAAGAACTCCTTCTACGCACGACTACCCAAACCTCTCTCCATCGGCATCACCTTCCTCGTCGTCTGTGTCGCATGGGTCTTCTTCCGCGCTGCGACGCTTGGCGACGCGACCACCTACCTCGCCGCCATGTTCGGCATGGGGGTCGACACGACCGCCGCCGGCCTCGTCTCTGGCCTCGCCTTCACTCCCTATCACCTCGCCACTCTCGTGCTCACTGCGGTCATCGTCTGGGCGGGGCCACAAACGTGGGACTTCACACGCGTCCTGACATGGCCTAAGGCCGTCGCAATCACACTCTGCTTCATTCTCGCTTTAACGCTTCTCGCTGCCACTAGCTTTCACCCCTTCATCTACTTTATCTTCTAATATGACATCTTCACCCACAGAGCCTAAAGAAACGCACTCGGATCTCCGTGCAAAAAGGCCAGCTCGCGAAGAGCAGGCGTGGCAAGAAATTGGCGTCACCCGTTTCGCGCCCGGCGTACAATCATTTTTCATGGTGAGCTTCCTACTCCTTCTAGTCACAGTCCCTATCTTTCAATTCATGGTGAGAGATGACGACTACGCACGCCTGAGCGGCGCAAATCAACTGACCACAGAGGCCGCTACCGGCACCCACATTTCAGCCATTATATCGGATCTCTCGACGCCTCCTGACTCAAACGGAGTCTACAACGACTTTCTCATGCGACTTCATCTAACCGATGTACGCTCAGCCCTCGACCCCGCTCATCCGCGCGAATTACTGCTTGTCACAATGAGCATGCGCAACCGCATGGTCGGCCCCATCGCTCGTGCAAAACCTGGCGATAGAATAGATGTGCATATCCAAGACTGGGACGCAGTGGCCAAGACACACAGCAGCATCAATGGGTCCACGCTCGACGAGGACCGCTTTCTCACGATGGACGCCTACTACGGGACCGGAATCACAATCGACGGACTCAAGACCCTCCCCAGCGGCAGCGATTTCATGAAGGTGTGGGCCGGTGAAGGCTCCGCTCTGCCTTCCACCGCTCGTGAAGGAATCGTCTCTGGAATGCGCTCGGCATGGGCATCCGGCAACTCCCCGCTTGATCGTTTTCTTGCGGCCAACAGTCACCTCGCACAACGCACGAAGCTGTATGAAGAGGCTCTCGACGATCAGGCCCTACTCAGCCTATCGCTTCGTCCCCCCATCCAAGCACTGCTCACCTCACTAGGCGTTGGGAACGAGAAGGCGACCGTGGGTCGCAAGCAATGGCTCTTTTTTACTCCCGGCATCCACTCCCTTACCGGACTAGGCTTCCTCGACCCAGCACACCTCAAGCAGCGCATTCGCAGCGGCGGTAACACCGACACCGCACCGCAACCGGATCCACGCAAGGCGATCGTTCATTTTCGCGACCAACTCGCAGAACGCGGCATCGAGCTTCTTCTCGTTCCCACGCCGATCAAGCCTAGCATTCATCCAGAATACCTTTCTGGCCGCATGACAGACGTCGACGATCCTGTCCGCAATCGATCCTACTCATCGTTCGTCCAGGAACTCAAAAGCCTTGGCGTACACATCTACGACCCTGCCCCGCTCCTCAAAGAAAGGAGCTCGCAGTCAGCGCAATACCTCGCCACGGATACGCACTGGCGACCCGACGCGATGACCGCAGTCGCAAAAGAACTCGCGAGCGTTGTGAAGCGCCTAGCTCCCAGTGACGTGTCTGTGGCATGGAAACAGACTGCGACCTCCCACACTCAACACGGTGACATTGCGACCATGCTCGAGCTCCCCGACTGGCAAGGGACGATCCCAACGGAAACCATCATGACCCACTCCGTCACCGATGAGAATGGAGCCCCCTGGCAACCCGATTCAAACGCCGATGTTCTCCTGCTTGGGGATAGCTTCGCTAACATCTATAGTCTTGCAGGCATGGGATGGGGGGCACACGGCGGCCTCGGAGAACATCTTTCCTATCACCTGAAACGACCCCTCGACCGACTATCCCGTAACGATGCCGGCGCACACACTTCCCGTCAGATGCTGGTCGATGCATTGACTCGCGATCCTAGCCGTCTGAACAATAAGCGCGTCGTCATCTGGCAATTCGCGGAGCGCGAGCTCGCCCTCGGCGATTGGAAAATCCTGCCCCTACCCACTGAGGACATGACACCGCCACCGGTCACCCCGCCCGTCGCCGCATCTACCAACAGCGCCTTCGCGCAAGTGCTTGCACAGGCTAAAGAGGCCCCGGTAATTCAAGGCGACGATGACTGGTTATTTCTCACCAAGGAACTTCTTCACCTAACCCTTCCACCGTTCTGGGGCGAACACGCGGAGTCGAAGGACAAGGACCCGCTGCACAGTATCGGTGATCTCCACAAAAAGCTGGCCGGCCTGGGCATCGATCTCATACTTCTGCCTGCACCTCCGCGCTCGGTCATTTATGCGGATAAACTTCTTCCAGAGACGGCCCTGAATCCCAACGGCATTCCGCGCCGAACCGATCCCAACCTTCACGCCTTCTACTCAGATCTCCGAAAAATGGGCGTCACCGTCATCGACGTGACCGATGCCTTCCTCGCCGCTCGTAAACACGACGACACTCTCGGCCCCGTCAGCTGCAAACAAGACTCACACTGGTCGCCGCGCGGACTCAAAATTGCGGCCGATGCCGTTGTCGCCCATATCGGCAAGCCGGCGTGGATGAGTCCCGCCGAAGACCTCGTCACCCAAAAACAAGACTCACTCAGCTATGTCGGTGATCTCGTCGCACTGATGCCCGGCCATCTCGAAACCCGCAGCACGACGACGATCACACGCATCACTTCAGACGCACCAGGCTCTTCACCGCTTGCATTTAATGATGCTAGCCCCGTACTTATCCTTGCCGATAGTCACGGCCTTGTGTTCTCGGCCGGCGCCGATATGCACAGCACCTCCGCGGGTTTTGCTGAACATGTTTCGGCTGGCCTCGGTTTCTCCGTGGACCTAATGGCCGCCCGCGGTTCCGGTTCACAAGTCCGGCGATCCCTCGCGCGACGCTTTATCCGGAACCCTGACCAAGCCGCCCAAAAGCGAGTCCTTATCTATACCTTTGCCGCCCGAACCTTTACCGGCCCAGACGGGTGGAAAACGGTTCCGCTATCCAAATCTAAATAAGGAAGACCCTCATCAAGCAATTCAGAACCCTCGCCGCACTGTTCATTTTCTCAGCCGTTTATGCGCTTGCCGCGGATCGCCCGAACATCATTCTTCTCATGACCGACGATCAGGGCTGGGGTGAAACCGGCTACTACAACCACCCCGTCCTTAAAACGCCCCGAATACGAGAGCGCGCTGAAGCCCAAGAAGGCTAAGTGATAGCCAAGCTTTGGCGCTTCGCCGCCGCAATAAAGACCCACGCCTCTTCGGTTATCTCGGCGTCGGAATCCTAGCGAGCAATTCGGACACGACCTCTGGGTGAGCATCTGCCACGTTTTCACCCAAGGTGAAGCCTGATTCTAGCGCATACAATTCCGGTCGCACACCCGACTTCGTCACGATTAGTCGATAGTCCTTACTGCGGATACTCACATCCCCCTTCCAGTAACTCAACGCGGCCTCGCGATACGACGACACCTTACCATCGATCAAAGGACGCATCGTTCGCCCATCCAAGGGATATCGAGTCGCAGTGTCGGTCAGTTGACAGTAATCAATCAAGGTCGGATACAGGTCCAAGGTTTCCGCCAGCGCCGAGGTCGCCTGCGGCTTCGCACCCGGGACACGCACCATCAACACGCTTCGATTCGCTTCTTCCAAACCACTATGCTTGCCCCACAGCTGCCGGTCGCCCAGAAACCAACCGTGGTCTCCCCAAATCACCACAATCGTATTTTTGTCTAGCTTCAGCCGCTTGAGCTCGTCCAACACCTTGGACACTTGTCGGTCGACATAACGCACACAGGCCAGATAGGCGCGACGCGAATTCCGGAGCCCGTCTGAACCAAGCGGCCGCGATTTTTCATGCGTCGCGTTATACCCGTAAAATTCTCCAGCCCGGTGCGAGTGTCGCGACGCGATCTTCTTCGCGTTCGGGGGGTCCGGAATATCGGCGCCTTCGAAAGCGTCCCAGTCTTGCTTCGGCGCAACGAAGGGGAGGTGGGGCTTATAAAATCCGAGCCCAATAAAAAATCGTTCGCCTTTCCACTTCTTTAGCTGCTCAATGGCAGTTTCAGCCATGAGCCCATCGGGCAAATCGGTGTCCGCCTCGACGGTGAACTGCATTAGATCCCTGTGTCCTTGCCCGTCTTCTCGATGTTCACCACCGGCATACGCAAAGAACGTTCCCCACCCTCTTTTCCACGCCCCAAAAGGTGTCGGCAACTCATCCCACGCATGTGGTAATTCTTCGTGACCATCGCCTTTTCCGTTGTAAGCAAACACACGCCCATCTGGTGAATGAGAAATCTTGCCGATACACGCCGTTTTATATCCGTTACGCCGAAACAACTCAGGCATCGTCTGGGCCGCCCCTTGGAAGTCCGCCTCCAGCAACTTACTCGCGCCGTTTCCCGAACCGCCGCTGTGGAACGGACTGCGCCCGGTTAGCAGAGCGAATCGGGAGGCACCACAAGTCGGCACCTGAACATAGTGTCGATCAAACACAATCGCCGAGTCCGCGAAACGATCCAGATTCGGAGTCTGTGCAGCTTCTACCCCGTAACATCCCAGCTCGGGCCGCAAGTCATCAATGGCGATGAACAATACGTTATACGCATTCTCGGCAGTTGAGAGCCCTCTCCCACCAACCAAGAAGCCAAGGATCAACAGGACGCTATAGAGGCCGCGACTTATAGCCTATTTCCCGAGCTTCATCTCAAGCGGTTGAACCCAGATGTTGCGGAATTTATTTGGGTTACCATGCGCCTGCAGCCGGATAGACCCTGTCGGACCATGCGCTTGATAAGACGCGGGCTTGCGATAGTGACTCGTGCCCTTGATCTCGTAGTTGTCATGGATCATGACGCCATTCAGATAAGCGGTGAGGTAGGCAGGGCTCTTCAGCTCTGTCCCCTCCCACACGGGCGCCTTGAAATGAAGATCATACGAGTTCCATTCACCGGGTTTTTTGCAGGCGTTGACCAAAGGAGGCCGCTGACCATAGATCGCACCCGTCATGCCGTCCGGATAGGTGCGGTTGGCCCAACAGTTCAAGACCTGGATCTCGTACTTTCCAAAAAAGAAAACGCCGCTGTTACCTTGCTTCTGTCCCCACCCTTTTCGACCCAGTGGCGCCATCCACTCCACATGCAGCATGATGTCACCGAAGGTGTCGGTCGAGACCTGACTCCCTTTTGCGACGGTCATTGATCCGTCGTCGCCGAGCGTCCACTTCTTATTCGTCCACTTGTCGAGATTCTTGCCATCGAACAACACGGTCGCGCCTTTCGGGGCGGCCACCGGTTTACCGTCATATTTCGGTTCTGCCACTTCTGGCTGCGGTCGATTCGGATCATGCACATGCCACTCGTCGTCCGGTGCAGGCTGTTTAGCTGTATCCGTAAACCCGCCCAAGCTCTCCTGTGCAGGATTCCGCACATTCTTCTCGGTAACCTCATAGCCCATCGCTGCCGAGCCGATCAACATTCCGCCTAGAATCCACTCCACCTTCATACTCTCTCCTTCAGGTTATAGTCAAAAATGGTGATCGGGCCCAAAATCGAGTATCCACATGCCGATCGCTCAGACAATTATTCATATTTCGGCAGTTCTGCCAATGATCGAAACCAAAATAAACGGGCTCTACTCTTAATGAGTCGGAAAATATCCAGAAAATCCTGCCTCGCCTCACAGCTCTAGACCGAAACGTACAGAGTCACGTTGAAGTAAATACGTAAGTTGGGCCAGCGTATGACTGATTCACGAAAGTGTTTGCCAATCCCGCACACATCCGATACATAGAGGCCTGAACACTTTATCTAACACAGGAGAATACCTATGGCATCAGCAAGTGCACGTCACATTCTAGTCGATAACGAGGCTCTCTGCCTCGAACTCAAAACCCGAATCGAAGGCGGCGAAGACTTTGCTGCCGTTGCCTCCGAACACTCCTCCTGCCCCTCCGGCAGCGATGGCGGAAACCTCGGGACGTTCAGCCCCGGACAAATGGTTAAAGAGTTTGACGAAGTCGTTTTCTCCGGTGACCTCGGTACCGTCCACGGACCCGTCGTCACACAATTCGGCTACCACCTATTGGAAATCCAAAGCCGCACCCCATAAGGCTCCACGCACGAACTGACTCCGCATCCAACCGGCGGCGTCACCGGCCGCCCGTTCCAATCCGCGAACGGGTGGCTCTTTCTCTTATCCCCGCCACCTAGACCATAAAGTCGGTTTGTCGGGCAGGAGACGCGCCGAGTATTGAGGCGCGCAAAATATCGCAGACTGTCGAATTCCGGCTCAAAACCCCTCTGCCACGGGTCTGCCCCCCTCAAATCGCTTGACCCCTCACGCCCCATGGGTCATTATCCATGCCCGAAGTAAAACGTCGAAACCGCTCTTCTGAATAACGACGAAGAGTGGAGCGCGGCATGGGTCGCTGCTCAAACTCACTAAAAACAAAGAAGGAAATGGCATGCCAATAGCTGACTACAACACCTACTGCAAGATGATTGATTCCGCACAAAAAGGCGACTACGCCTACCCCGCGATCAACGTCTCCTCTATGTCCACCGCCAACGCTGCGCTCAAGGGATTCGCAGATAAAAAGAGCGATGGCATCATTCAAGTCTCCACCGGTGGTGGTCAGTTCGCATCAGGACTCAATGTGTCCGATATGGTCATGGGCGCTATCTCCATTGCAGAACACGTACATCGCATGGCTGAAAAATACGATGTCCACATCGCGCTGCACACCGATCATTGTCAGCCGGGCAAAGTCGACAGCTTCCTGATCCCTTTGATCGAAGAAACCGAACGCCGCCGCGCCGCCGGACAGGCAAACCTCTTTAACAGCCATATGCTCGACGCCAGTGAGCTCCCGCTGAACGAAAACATGGACCTCTCCGTTCCACTGCTCGAACGTTGCGCGAAATGTGAAATCATCCTCGAAGTCGAAGCCGGCGTTGTGGGTGGTGAAGAAGACGGCGTGGATAACGAACATCTTCCCGCTGAAAAACTTTACACCACACCTGAAGACATGGTGGAAGTCGCACGTCGCCTCGGCAGCGTAGAAGGCGGTCGCTACATGTTCGCCGCTACCTTCGGCAATGTTCACGGCGTCTACAAGCCTGGTAACGTGAAACTCACGCCTACCATCCTCAAGGACGGTCAGGCCGCTGTGGTCAAGGAATTCGGCGAAGACGCCTACTTCGACCTCGTCTTTCATGGCGGATCCGGCTCCTCGAAAGAAGAAATTGAAGAAACACTCGGCTATGGCGTGATCAAGATGAACGTCGATACTGACACGCAGTACGCCTTCACTCGCCCAATCGTGGAACACATGATGAAGAACTACGACGGCGTGCTTAAGATTGAAGGCGAAGTCGGCAACAAGAAGGTCTATGACCCTCGCTCCTACCTCAAGGCTGGAGAAACCGGAATGGCCAATCGCATCGGCGAAGCCTGCGATGACTTGAAGAGCTCCGGCAAGACACTCTTCGGCTCATAAGCAACCCGTAAGGGTCCGAGTAAAAAGGCGATGCCCTCAGGGCGTCGCCTTTTTTTATCCCCTTACCCAGTCCGGCTATTCTATCACCCTTCGTGGCGAGGCGACAACGGGTGTCGCCAACGCGGCGCTTTTCAGCGACGCGTTCTGGCAGCGGGATTTTGATGTACTCTTCGGGCTGGAACGCCCGCTACTTCTGTTCGCCAAAAGTCGGCTTGGGACCGGCCTGTTTTCGGTACGTGTTCTGGCCTTCACGCAACTCATCTGGATTCACTACGTGGAACTCGCGCAATTTCTCGAAGCCATCCACATACATCATCAAACGATTGGTCCTCACGTTATACCACCAGTGCGTCTCTACCCCACTGACATGCGCGTACCCCTTCCACCGGTCGTCTGCTGACCAGCCGGGATAGAACGCAATTCTCCCCGCATCCGGTCCCTCAAATACACCATAGATCGCATCGGCCGGAATGTCGGACTGCAGAACAATTCGTCCCTGAAGGACGTCCTCATCACGCGGCGGTCGCCCACCACGCTCCTTCGCATCCGCACGCAAAACCGCTTCGCTGACCACGTGGACATCACGCTTGGTCACATTCATCCCCCGGCCTGCCGTGAGCGGAGTTAAAGGGGGGGCCAGAGTCAAAGGCGCATCGTCCATCGCCTGCAGGTCACTCGACTTGAGATCCAGTTTCTGGACCAACGCACTGGCCTTTAGCAGTAACACAAAAAACACCAGTAAAATGGCCACTCTAGAGACACGGCTGCTTAGAAAACGGACCACCGGGTTGCGACGCCCATCCGCGCGGCGCTCTTCTCTACGTGTGGGTCTCTCTGTCATGACACATAACCTAACAAATCAGCCCTCACCCAGCAATCCTTCACGAGGGGCCGTCGGTTTGGGGCAAAAAAAGAACGCCCTCTCCAACGGAGAGAGCGTTCATCAAAACTCGTGAACGTGATGCTCAGACCACCTTGGTTACACCCGGTGTTGGAATCGGGTAACGCCCATTCTCGTCTGGATTAGTCGGTGTCTCAGCATCCCAGGTATACGCCTTTGGAGCCAAGCTGATGTTCGAGCCGATCGCATCTTTCCATTCGATGGCTTGTCCAGAATAACACACCATACGACCCAAAATTGCGGTCATCGTGCTCTTCGCGCCATACTCGGCTTCCATCGGCTTGTTGCCCTTATCAAGCTCGGCAATGAGGTCATACCATTCCTGCTGATGACCGCCTTGACGCATGCTACGTGGTGCCATCCAATTAGTGTCACCGGTAATCTGCGAGCGGCTGATATTGCAGTCACCCTTTGATCCGTGCGCGTGCTCAGAAACGTTGTTCGTACAGTTGCGGATATGGCGACACTGACTATACATCCGTGTTCCATCCTTATACTCATACTGCACCGCGAAATGGTCGAAGATCTCGCCATTATCGATGCCGTCGCGTACCTGGCGGCCGCCCATACCTTCTGCGCGAACAGGGAAATCATCCTTCAACCAGTTGATCACATCCAGGTTATGAATGTGCTGCTCGAGGATATGATCCCCGCAGAGCCAGTTGAAGTAATACCAGTTACGCATCTGGTATTCCATTTCGGTCTTAGGTTGGTACTCCTCGCGAGTCCGAGTCCACACGCCACCGCTGTTCCAGTAAGCGCGGAAATAGAGCATGTCGCCAATCGCGCCATCGCGCAAACGTGAGATCGTTTCTTTATATTGGTTCTCATGATGCCGCTGAAGACCCACCGCAATCGCGGTTCCGTTCTTCTTCGCAATTTCTGCAGAGGCGAGGACGGAACGCACACCGGGCGCATCAACCGCAACCGGCTTCTCCATGAAGACATCTTTCTTTGCCTTCACGGCGTAATCCAAATGGATAGGACGGAAACCCGGAGGGGTCGTCAGAATCACCAAATCAACACCGCTATCAATCGCGTTTTTGTAGGCGTCGAAACCAGTAAACTTGTGGTCCTCATCAACCTTAAACTGATCAGGGAACTTCTTGGTCAAGGTCGCGCAGGCTTTATCCAGCCGGTCGCGAAATGCATCTGCAACCGCAACGATTTTGACAGACTTCTTAACCGTCATCGCCTGTGCCGCTGCACCTGTTCCACGTCCGCCACACCCAATCAAGGCAATCCGAAGCACATCACTCGATGCCGCATGCACGGCAGGAGCCGCCAATTGTGAAAGCACACTTGCGCCCGCAACGGCTGCGCCAGTGGTTCCAATAAAGTTCCGACGGTTCAGTCCGTCCTTTTTATTCGGTGCTGATTTTTGTTCCATTTTCAGGCTCTCCATAAAGGTGATTTTTAATCAAACGTTCTTTAACTATACGCCTCTCACTAACGAATCTGAACAGGTTTTTGATAAAAAGACAGAAAAGGGTCCGTCGGACCCCTAAATTCATTCCATTTTCGACACAATGCACGTTATAGTGGCACTCAGGCTTAAACGACTTACTTATGGACACCACTTTACACAGTTGCCACTGCTGCGGGCTCATTCAACACATGCCTTCCCCTATGGATGCGAGCATGAAGGCGTCCTGTCAACGCTGTCGCAGCCCTCTCGCGCACTCCAGCAATCGAAGTAATGCATGGACCGCAGCCCTCTCTCTCGCGGCTCTCTGCCTCTATCCCGCAGCGATGATGCTGCCGATGCTGCGCGTCGAACAGCTCGGTCACGCTCATGAAGACAGTCTCATCGCGGGCGTCATGACGATGCTGCACGGGGGATACTGGTTTGTCGGCATCATCGTTCTTCTCTTCTCAATCATTCTACCGCCCTTGAAACTAATCGCCCTCTGGCATCTGTCGCGCAGCCCCTCGGGCAGCGGCAGCCATCATCATGCAGGAGTGTATCGCGCAGTCGAACTTCTCGGAAAATGGAGCATGCTCGACGTCATGCTCGTCGCCCTCCTTGTCGCTTTTGTGAAATTGGGTGATCTCGTGGTCATCCACGCCGGTAACGGCCTGATCGCCTTCACGCTCATGGTTCTGCTCAGTCTCTGCGCAGGCCTATTCTTTAACCCCCACCATCTCTGGAAGGAGCATCGTACATGAACGCTGCCCATACACCCAACGCCGTTCTAAGCAAGCGAGAGAACCCTCCGCTCGCCATGCTTCTGCCCGTACTGGCCGCACTCTTTGTCGGCTGGCTCTTCTATTCGTACAATGGCGACCAAGGCGTTCCCGTTACAATCGAGTTTGCCGAAGGACACGGCCTCAAGCCCGGTGACGCGCTCAAATACCGCGGTATCACCGTGGGTACAGTCAGCGACGTCGTACTCGCTGCCACCCTCAACCGAGTGATCGTTCACGCACGCCTAGCATCGGAATCGATCAACATCGCGAAAGAGGGCAGTCGCTTTTGGATCGTTCGCGCTCAACTCGATTTGACCGGAACCAAAGGTCTCGAAACACTCGTCGGTGCCAACTACATCACGGTGATCCCGGGCGAAGGTCCAAACAAGCGTAGCTTCGTGGGAGTCGAAGAACCCCCTCTTCTTGATATTGTGGATCCCAAAGGACGACGTCTCGAACTGTCATCGCCAAATGCAAAAAGCATTAGCGAAGGCGCACCCATCACCTTTCGACAGGTTCAAGTCGGTGTGATTTTAAAAATCGGCTTAACCGATTCCGGTAGCCAAGCACGCCTGCAAGCTTACCTCTATCCAGATTACACCTACCTCGCTCGTGAGAAAACGGTCTTCTGGGCATCGGGCGGCGCAAGCGTGGAGGCCAATATCCTGACAGGTATCAGCGTGAACGTAGACTCAGTGGAAAGTTTGGTGCGCGGAGGCGTCAGTCTCGCACTGCCGCGAGTGCCCGGTCCCGAAACGGACGCTGACCACGTCTACACACTACACGATGAGCCGAAAGACGTCTGGCTAGAATGGCTCGACTCAGAGTTTCCTGCAAAAGACATGGAAACACTCACATCGTTGTGATGTTGATCTGACCCAAACCCACCTCGGCGCAGGTATCCAAAACCCGCATCAGCTGACCGTGTCGGGATTGCCGATCGCAGGTCAACACAATGTGCTGGTCCGCATCCAGACTCGCCATCTTTCCAAGAAAGTGGTTGAGCTGCGCAAAACTACGATGGCGGTCATTCACAAAAATCCGGTCCCGGGAATCAATGAGGATCGTCAACGGCTCGACGACAATATCAGGCGGCTCATCCGGCGGCATGGGGCGCATCGCATCCAAATGCCCGAGGATATCCATCGGCTGGATGGCAAAGATGAAAAAGATCAGCAGTTGAAACACCACGTCGATCATGGGAGTCATCTCAATGCCGGGCGAGTCCTGTTCCCTACGGTTCTGTCGCTTCATACCCAACCCTCCTATGCAACTGAGACGTTGCACAGAGGTCAGGTCTTAGAAAAACGTGTCGCCGCGTTAGGCGCGCGTCATTAAGTTGCTAACAAGACGGGTGAAGCCCAAAGGATCCTTAACCGCAGAGCCCTCAGTCAACAAAGCCTGACCATGCAACAGGCGAATGTAATCGCCCAAAAGCTCGTCGTCCTTGTTCGCATCGAAGAGCTCTTTCATCTTGGTCAAAACAGGATGTGACGGATTCAACTCAAGGATTCGCTTGTTGGCCAAGGTTTCCTGATTCATCGCCTTCATGATCCGCTCCATGTTCGCATTCATCCCCATCGGATCCGCCACTAAACAGCAGGCCGACTCGGTGAGGCGATTCGAGAGCTTCACTTCTTTGACGTCGTCTTTCAACGCTTCCTTAATATGCTCGAGCAAGTCCTTGTACTCTTTAGCCGACGCTTCGCGCTCTTCCGCTTTCTCTTCTTTTTCTTCGTCGGTATCGAGTTCCAGATCGCCACGGTCGGCCGCCACAAGCGGCTTCTCAGCAAACTGCGGCATGCTCTGAATGACCCACTCATCGATCGGGTCGACCATAAACAAGACTTCATAGTCCTTGCCCGCAAGCGCTTCGAGATGCGGCGAACTCTTTGCCGCCGCCAAACTATCGGCCGCCATAAAGTAGATGTCGGTCTGCCCGTCCACCATGCGATCGACATAGTCCTGCATGCTGATCGGTGTTTCGCCATCGGTCTTGCTGGTGTGAAAGAGCAACAAGTTCTGAAGCTTCTCAGCATTTTCGAAATCGATATGCGCACCCTCTTTCAGCACCGCACCAAAATGCGTGTAGAAGGTCTGGTAGTCAGCAGCGTTCTGCTCTTTGAGATCCTTCAAGGTGCCCAACACCTTGCTCACAACGCTCTTCCGAATCACGCTGATGATATGATCATCCTGCAACATCTCACGAGATACGTTGAGCGGAAGATCACTCGACTCCACGACACCCTTAACAAAGCGCAAGTAGTCCGGAATCAACTCTTTGCAGTCATCCGTAATAAACACACCGCGAACAAACAACTGCAAGCTCTTCACGGTATCGCGCATAAACAGGTCCATCGGGGCCTGACTAGGGATAAACATCAAGGCGCGGAACTCGGTTGCTCCCTCGGCCACATAATGGATGGTTTTGAGCGGATCCGTAAAGTCCTTCGCAATGTGCTGATAAAATTTGGTGTAGTCCTCATCCGTAATTTCGCTCTTCGGACGCTTCCACAATGCCTTCATGGAGTTCAAGGTTTCTTCTTCAATCGTCACCGTCGGCTCGCCACCCTCTTCTTCGGCTGGCTCGCTACGCTCGATATCCATGACAACCGGGTAAGAGATATAGTCAGAGTAGCTCTTGACTGTTTTACGAATTTCCCACTCTTCCAGAAACTCGTCCATGCCGTCGCGCAAGTGCAGCGTAACCTCTGTCCCCGGCTCATCTTTCTCGGCTTCCTCAAGCGTGTAGTCGCCCGCACCTTCCGACACCCAACGAATCGCGGTCTGTCCTTCGCCTGCACGCTTGGTCAACACAGACACTTTATCTGCCACCATGAACGACGCGTAGAATCCAACACCAAACTGCCCAATCATTTCGGCGTCGCCGCCACCCTCAGACTCTGCCATTGACGCCATAAACGACTTGGTGCCAGAACTGGCGATCGTACCAATGTTCGCCTCCACCTCGTCGGCGTTCATGCCAATACCCGTATCAGAGATGACGATGGTCTTGGCCTCTTTGTCCGGCGTAATTTTGATTTTGTACTCGGGGTCGTCGGCAATGAGAGACGGGTCCGTCAAGGCTTCAAACTTTCGACGATCCATTGCGTCTGAAGAGTTCGACACCAACTCCCGCAAATAGATCTCTTTTTTCGAATACAAAGAGTGGATAACGAGATCGAGCAACTGTTGAACTTCGGTCTTAAATTTCTTCGTCTTTTTTGCCATAACAAGGTTCCTCTAACATCCTTAACTGTGTACCATCCAACGAAATAGGGCTGAAACTAATACCCAAACTCGGCTCAGGGGTCAAGCCTTTGTAGCCGCAGCCCTCAAGAAGCATCACTGAGGAGCAACTGGATGACAAAACTGCGGATAACACTGCTTATTCTGATTGGATCAATGATGACGACTCACGCGGCCCCACATACCACGCTATTCACCCCGAAAACCCACACCTCCAAGCTCGGTTCGCTCCCGTATCAAGTTATGGCTCCCGCTGACTACGTCAAAACGACCCGCTACCCACTCGTTATCTTCCTACACGGCGCAGGCGAACGCGGCTCGGAAAATACCCGTCAGCTCAAACACGGTTGCGCAGAATTCGCGACACCCCATAATCGCAACACCCATCCCGCTGTCGTGATCGCCCCGCAGTGCCCAAAAAATGAATGGTGGTCAGGGGATAACCTGAAGATGGTCTTCGAATTGATTGATACGGCGGAGAAAGAATATTCGATCGACAAAAAACGGATCTATATCACCGGACTTTCTATGGGTGGCTTCGGCACATGGAGCGCTCTCACCCACGACAGCAGTCGCTTCGCGGCCGCCATCCCTATCTGCGGCGGCGGCAATCCCGCTACGGCCAAGAAGATGACCCAGGTTCCCATCTGGGTCTTCCACGGCGATGCCGACACGACTGTAAAACCCGAAAAATCGAGAGCAATGGTCGAGGCTCTCAAGACGCTCAAGGGAATGGTTACCTACACGGAATACCCCGGTGTGAAACACAATTCCTGGAGTCGGACCTACAAAGATCAAAAAGTCATCGACTGGCTATTCGAACAGAAAAAACGCTAATCTGTTATTTCCCGACCGAAATCACAGACGTCCACGTGCGGAAGTAAAGTCGGCCACCCGCAACCGCCGGCGTGCAAAACGAACGGTCTCCCAAAGAGCTCCTCCCGACCAAGGTATAGCTGTCCGCCGCCTTGATGACACTGAGTTCGCCCGCCTCACTCAGAAGATACACGTTATCCCCCACAACAATGGGAGAGGCTGAAAAGTTTCCACCCACACGCTCTGTCCAAAGAACCTTTCCGCTGCCTGCATCTAGACACATCGCCAGACCCCCTTTGTCAGAAATCGTATACAAGCGACCCTTGTGAAACACGGGTGTGGGCACATAGGGCGCGGACCTATCAATGGTATACGCAAGGTGAGTGGTCGTCACATCACCCGATCCGCCAACCCGAACGCCACATAACCGGTTGCCACCACCGCCCGACCCACTGGAGCCAATCATCAAGTCGCCCGCCAGTACTGGCGAGGACACGGCACGTTTATTCAAAACCTTGGCCTCCCATACCATCTTCCCCGTCGCGGCATCCAAGCCGTAGAGCCCGTGCATCAAACCCGTACTCAACAACACATTCTTCCCATCAATTTGTGTCAAACACGGAGTCGAATATGCCGCCTTTGGACCCGACTCCAACTGCGTACGCCAAACCGGTTCGCCATCGGACCGACGCAAGGCAACCACGACACTCTTCGCCTCAGGGCCCGCACCCTCTGTGGCTTGCTCGCTCTGCAAAATCACATGCTCACCGCTTATCATCGGCGAGGGTCCAAACCCATGACTGCTGTAGTACCGCCCGAGATCTCTTCGCCAGACCTCCTTGCCCTCATGCGTCAAGCACACCATGAACACGCCCTCACTGCTCGCAAAGGCCACGAACAACTCGTTCTCTGCCAAGGCGGGCGTTGCGCATGCAAAGTTGTTCTTCTTGTGTACGCGATACGGTGTAGCAGCAAATGAGGTGTTCCACAGGATGTTGCCCG
The DNA here is from genome assembly GCA_964196025.1 of uncultured Gemmatimonadales bacterium. Taxonomy (GTDB): domain Bacteria; phylum Verrucomicrobiota; class Kiritimatiellia; order CAXMRT01; family CAXMRT01; genus CAXMRT01. Next base: position 40,113 of record CAXMRT010000214.1, read on the forward strand.
TGTCCGCATCAAGACAAATGACGTGTCGGCTAGCTCCATCTTCCCCACCCGAGGTCACAAACACTTTTTTTCCCCAGAGCACGGGGTGCGAGTAGCCGCTCCCCGGAACGTCAACCTTCCAGTTGTAATCCGCATCCGTAAACGCTGTCGGCACACCCTTGGCATCAGACACGCCTTGCCCGTTAGGGCCCCTGAATCGCGCCCATTCCTGAGCATGGAGCGATCCACACACCGTCATCCAACACACGAGACCTAACCACACACCGTTTTTCGTCATCCTCTCTACTCCCTCACACAACAAAACGCTGAACGAGGCTCGTCGCCAGACCAATCAATCCACCGAACACTCCACCCCATACCACCAACCAACCCAAATGCTTGCGGATCATTTCCTGAATGATCTCCTTGACCATTTGAGGCGTCAACTCATCCAAACGCGCGACCACAATCCCTTTTACTTTTTCGTGCAAAACGTCGGGATCCATAGCCGAGCTCATAGAAGACATCAGGGCCTCCCGAAACGACACACTCGACGCAATGTCTCTGAACACTTTTTTCATCCGCTCTTCAAATGGCGCCTTCAAGGGCTCAAGCGCTGCATCCCCGCCGAACATGCCGAGCATGCCTCCGAACGACGACTCTTTGACCACCGCCACCAGCTGCGCAAAGATCGTGGAAAAGTCGATCCCCGCCGTCGCCTTCTCAACATCAACACCGGCTGCGTCAGGCGGCTCCTCAAAAAATCGCGAAATGTTTTCAGCCGTGAAAAACTGATCCATGATCAATCGCTCAATACCCAATTTAAAATCTTCGAAATGCATAGGGATCACACCAGACCCCACCAAGCCCGGCACACGCTCAAACAACATATACACCGCGAGCCAATTCGTCACTGCACCCGATACCGCAAACATCCCCGTCATCAATACCGGCTCACGCCAAGGAGCAGGCACGCAAAAGCCCACTGCCACCACCGCAATCGAAACGCCATTCGTTATCACACTCTTGTTCACATTAAACCTCTGCAATCATGCCTACACGCACGCTCTGCGCAACATCTATGCCCACGAGCTGCTCGACGAGCGCTAGGGCAAAGTCACTCTTTTTAAATCCATCATCTAGCGGAAGCAAGACCGGCTTCGTCATGCTCAAGCCACCACCCGTTTCACATCATCATTAAGCGGGAGAGTCTCCCAGAATACGTCGCTGGATACAAGGTTCAGCGGGACCGATTCGCCGTAGCCGGCGCCCCCTGATTCCTGCGAATTCCGATATGGGTCGCCACGGGCCGTTCACGCATCGGGATCCGCGTATGAAAAGGGGCGTTCATCACTCTCGCCTCTCCCCCGTCCGTCACCACCATCGTGCTCGATCCTCCCCCATCCATGTTCAAGGCACAGTCAATATCCATACCCGCGAGCAAATCCGCAAACCCGAACAGCGTCAACCCTTCGCTATAGCCCTTTTGCCGACCATCAACCACAACCAGATAAAGAGTCGTCCCCTTGGCGTCCAAGGCAACCGCTGTCCGGGGCTGCCGCGCGCCGCCCGCTTTCGTGACCACAGCCTCACCATTCTCCACCAACATCGTCTGTCCAGAAAGCGCACAGCGCGCACCCGCGACAGGTCCGTCACGCCGAATCCACGCTCGTGACGCATCAACAGAAAATACCGGCCAAGGCACCGTGTTCGTGGCGTACAGCCGGCCCTCGGAAATGCCGATGCCAAAAATATCCACGGGGTCCCCCTCCTTCGGGTAATAATCCCACGGGCTTTCCGACCAAAACGGCTCAAAAAAACTTCCGTTAATCGCTGCCACCGCTCCGTAGCCACTCAGAAAGTCAGATGTCCGTAATCCAGCATGCGCTCGCGGGCTGAGTGGATCAGGCCGAGTAGTGATCACGCGGATAGCCGGATCCATCAAATTAACCTGAACCACATGTATCATTACCGGCGTCGGCCCGAGCAGTGTGTAGCGCGCGTATGAGACCCCCTCGGCGATCACCCGCTCGGCAATGTCGCCGCTCGGACGCGCATTCAATCGGTCTTGCCACCACAGCCCACCCCCCATGCCAACGGCCAAACAGAGCATGAGCATTGAGATCAGAACGCGAGCGAGAATCTGTTGTCCGCGTGTGCGCTGCCGCCTAAGCCGCTTACTCACATCGTGCCAGCAGCCGGCAAGGTGAACGAATCCAAAAAGGTGTTCACCCGCTGGATATTCATCACCAAGACACCCACCTGAACCAATAGTGCGAGAACCACCAAACCCGCCCAGGCAAACGCAGCGCGGCGGACTGGGAGAGAGAATAGGTGCCGCAACAACAGGATATCCACCACCACAAAAACAACTGGAATCACAACCAGCCAGAGGCCTCCGGAAAAAGGATCCTCCATCACAGGGCCCTCAGCAGCTTTTCCCGCGTGTTCGGCTAGCAACGCCGCCATCTCCGCCGACAAGGTAGACAAACGACCGTAGAGCAAGACGACCCACGCGAGTAACGACACATGCAAGAGCCACGAAACCCGAACCGCTTTCTTTGCCTTCGCCTCTGTACCGTCTCCACTCATCCAGAAAACCTACCATGCAGCCTGCACGCACGCCAGCTACGAGTCGGACAATCGACCCGCTCATTCACGAACCCGCACACCAGCCCACGTGCAATAATCTTGCGGTTTTTCCTGACCTTGGATACACCTTGATGCGCGGCACAACAGGGGATGACATGACACAAGTAGATCAATTCGAGAGCGTCTTCCGATCAGCAGTCGGAAACCCCTTTGTCTTCGACAGACCGGAGTATGCGTCCGTCCTCATCATCGCAGATCTCGACGGTGACCCCGCATCCGCCTACGCAGCCAACGTCAAACGCTTCCTCGCCGTAATCGAGCCCGCCCAATGGTCCATCATCGAAGGCAAGGCCTTCTCAACAACCGAAGACCTCAGCGCTCTGGTATCCGAGCGTAAGCCCGACCTGATTGTCACCTACCGAAACCTACACTCCTCGGCATGGAAATCGGCCCACAGTCTCGGCACCCATGTCGATGTCCTGATTCAACAAAGCGAGGTTCCTGTTCTGCTCACTCCCAATCCGCGCGCGGACTACCAGAGCAGTCATGCGATGGAGGACACCAACTCCGTTACCGCGGTAACGGACCACCTCCTCAACGATCACCGCCTCGTGAACGCCGGCGCACGCTTTACCCAGAAGGATGGAACGCTGCACCTCATGCACATTGAGGATGATGCCACCTACGACCGCTATATCGACGCCATCTCAAAAATACCGACCATCAACACCGATCAGGCCCGCAAGGTCATTGGCGAACAACTTCTCAAGGAACCCGCACGTTACATTTCGGAGTGCACACGCGTCCTAAAAGAAGAAGGCCTCTCCATCTCCCTCACTTCATGCGTCGAGTTCGGTCACCTTCTCAAAGCGTTCGAAGCCCATATCTCGGACTACAAAACAGATCTCCTAGTCATGAACACAAAGGACGAGGATCAACTCGCCATGCATGGACTCGCCTACCCCTTAGCGGTTGAGCTACGTCACATCGCGATCCTCATGCTCTGATGGAACACAGCACCACAAACCAGCTGGCCGCGATCGCGGAGCACGCAAGCCACGGCGGCCCCTCTATGGCTATTACAGGGGTCTTCACCGCTATCCTCGTGGCGATGATCCTTTGTCTCGCCCTCGAAGAAAAGATTCACGCCAAAAAGTCCCTCATCGTCGCCGTCTTCGCTTGCGGCTGCCTATTCCTTGGCACCATGCTGCATATCATCCCCTTCGGGCCCGTCATCCTGCCCGGCGGACACTCCATTCATATGCCCGTCTACATCCCCGCCATCGACTGGGGTGTCATTGCCATCATTATCGGCTCCAGTCTCTTTGTGGATGTCACCTCGCGCTCTGGACTCTTTACATGGATCGCAATCAAACTAACCAAGGCATCCAATGGCGATCCGGTGAAACTTCTATGGTACTACGGCCTGATGACCGTCACCTTTTCGGCAGTGCTCAACAATGTCACCGCCATGATCATCGTCGGCTCGCTAACCGCTGTGTCGCTCGGCAAACTCGGCATTCGCGACAAACTACTCGGATTTCTAATGATTGAAGCACTGCTGACGAATATCGGCGGACTGCTCACGCTCATCAGCTCGGTCCCTAACATCATTGTCGGCAACGCCGCCAACATCTCCTTCGTCACCTTTTTCATCAAGGCCAGCCCCTATGTCGCTGTCGCCACAGTCATCACACTCCTCATGGGCGCGAAGCTGTTTAAGATCACGGCGCTCGCCAGTGACGAAGCCCGTGCAGATGCGCAACGCCTGATCGCAAGCTTCGACGAGAACGATGGCATCAAGAGCAAAGGGTTTTTCTGGTTCTCCTGCATTGTCTTGGTGCTCTTCATCCTCACCATCGCCACCACCTCCGTGCTACCAATTATTAGAGAACTCGAAATGGGCTTCGTCGCCCTCGCCTTCTCCGTCATTATGCTCACGCGCTATAAACACGAGGTCGACGAATTTTACCGAGGCATCGACTGGGACCTGATCATCTTTTTCATGTGCCTCTTTATCGTCATCAACGTCATGGAACACGCCGCCGTGCTCACCCTAATCGGCAAGGGCATCGCCATGATCATCGGGCCCGAAGAAAACGCTCTCGGTACCGGCGCCCTGCTTGTGTCCTCTGCGGGCTTCAGCTCCGTCACCGACAACATCCCCTTGGCCGCCATGCTATCGAAGATCCTCGTGACTCAGGGCACGCCTGAGAGCTCTCCCCTTTGGTGGTCCGTCGTCTTCGGCGCCAACCTAGGTGGCAACCTGACCCCCATCGGCTCGGCATCCACCCTCGTGGCCGTCACCATCATCCACAAAAACAAACTTTCCATGTCTTTCGGAAAATTCATCAAAATGGCCATCCCATTCACCGCCGTCCAAATCGTGATCGCGATCGCCTACGTCCTGCTCGTGCTCCGCTAAGGCCCCAAATCACCCCGCACGGGCACGGAAAATTCGTCGCTCAAATCTCGTTTTTACTTGTACCTTACGCCCCCGCGGTGTAGTCGATAAGGCGCTATGTCAACAAACATGAAATATCGACGGTTGGGACGTACCGGACTTCAGGTCTCGGTCGTGGGGTTAGGCACCTGGCAATACGGCAACGAGCAGTGGGGACAGACCTTCACCCAAGATGACGTAAGTGCGATTGTATCACGCGCCTACGACCTCGGCGTGAACCTCATCGACACCGCTGCATGCTACGGCGATCATGTCGCAGAAACCTTTATTGGTGAAGCGGTTAAGGAAGACCGTGGCGATTGGATCCTTGCTACAAAATGCGGCCACAACCGCTGCAACGATAAGTCAGAGGAAGAAAATTGGCATCCCGACGAGATCTCCGCGCAGCTCGAGAAGTCACTTGAAGCCCTTCAAACCGACTACGTGGATATCCTACAATGCCACTCGCCCTCCCTCGCCACATTTCAGAATGACGAACTTTGGTCCCGTCTCAACACCTTTGTCGAAGAAGGCACCGTCAAACATCTCGGCCTCTCAGTCAGCGGATCCATCGAAGATGCGGCAGCCCAGCTCGAAACGGCTCCGAACTACAACGTCGACGTCGCCCAACTTCGTTACAACCGCCTCGAAACAGACGCGGAAGAAGACCTTCTCGAAATCTGCCAAGAACACGGACTAGGCGTCCTTGCACGCGAGCCACTCGCCAGCGGATTCCTGACCGGTAAATATCCCGTCGGCTCCCGCTGGGAAGCGCCGGATATACGTGCCGACCTGAATCCAGACGATATCGATGCAAAACTCGCCGAAGTCGAAGCCTTCAAAGCCGAGGTTCCCGAGGGCACCGATATGGGCGCATGGGCACTCGCATGGGTTCTCGAGAACGCAGCCGTGTCATCCGTGATTCCGGGATCAAAATCAGTCGAGCAGCTCGAACAGAACATCGCCTGCTTAAACGCACTCAACACCGACTACTAATCGAGGGCATCACGCTCACTCGAGTTAGGCCAAGGCTAGTGTGATGCCGCACCGAACCCCTGCCATGAACCGAATTCCGTTCTGGCTTCAGTGTGGCTCGCCACTCTCCCGGGCCTAGCGAAACTCGTTTAAGGTATAATGCACCGAGTCATGCAGCAGCAGCTCGCCATCTTTCGATGTGAGTGCTGGTAAATGAAGAACATGCACGTTGCCTTTCACGCGGCCGTCAACGACCAGGTCGATCGACTTTCCGTCTTGCCCAATCGTGACGGATTGAATCACCGGCTCCGACTTGTCGACCTCAGGGCTACCGTAACCACTCTTATAAATATAGGTATGGCTGGTCATCAACATTTTCGTCACGTCCGCAACAGACGCTGGATCGATCTCTTTGGTAAAGGTCAGCTTCCACCCCTTCTTTGAGAGCCGCATAGTGAAAATTTCAAACGGTAATTTTCCTGTCCAGTTCGCGCGCTCCAAGCGAAACGAGTGCGGCCCCTTCGAGCCCCAACCGCGCTCGGTGCCACCAACGAACAAGGCGCCGTCTGGCGACATGCGCACCGAGACGCTTCCCGACCCGAAACCGCTCAAGAATGGAATCGCTGCACCCTGATACACACCGTTCACAACTTCTAGGTCGCAACGCGTGATATTCGAAAAACCCTGATCCAACACCAGCAACTGACCTGCGAACGGACCAAAGTTTCCCTTCGACGAATCCGGCTCAATGCCACTCGATGATTTTCCTAACTTTCCATGTGTCAAAATGATCGCGGGTGGCACGAACTCAGGTATGCGCTTGCGCTCAATCTCAATTCGGCTATCACTCACCGGATCCGCTGGCCGCTTCCCGATCGCATCCGTCAGGTCATAGTAAATATTCCCACTCGGGTTCCCCTGGAAGGACCCCACTTTCAAATGCTTCAAGCAGGACGATCCGTTCCACAAACCCTGATTGTCACAATAGAACATGTCACCATTGATGTTGTTTCCAATCCCGCCTGGCGACCGAATACCACTTGTCGTGGGAATCATCTTACCGTCTTTGCTGACCCTCAAGCACCACCCACGGAAATCACTTTTCGCACCGCCTGAGCCGGTCAGACACATCACCAACCACATGTTACCGTCTTTGTCATGCCGTGAGCCAAAGGCATACTCATGATAGTCCCCGTTGATCCCCCAATCGCTGCTCATGCTATCAAAGACATCCGCGCGACCATCACCCGTCACATCCTTCATGCGGGTCACCTCGCAACGCTGTGCCGTCCACAGGTAGCCATCGTAGTACGACAAGCCAATTGGCTCATGCAAGCCCTGTGCGAACGGCGTCCAAACCGTCTCTTTCGCCGGCGTCTCCCAGGCATTCTTTATGGTGTAGATGTCACCACGCCGCGAACAGACCGCAAGAGTCTTGTCAGGCATCAACTCAATCCCGACCGCCTCTAATACCACACCCTCCGGAACCGGCACTTCGGTAATGGTGTAATAGTCTGACTCTTTGGCTTTGGTCGCGGCCATCACCGTCGACGCCACCAGCATGCTCGTAACCATCCCTGCTAAAATCTGTTTCATTTCCATGTCAACACCTGCTCAATCGTTGCGTTATCACCCTCGAACTCAATCGGGACAATCAGCTCTGTTGTGTCCCCGACCTTCCGCAACAGCGGCTTACAGCCTGCGAGAGTCATCGTCAACTCTGTCCCAGCCAGCTGATACCCCCCTCCAGCTTCCGTCAGGTCCCCGCGTGCGAGTAGAAAACATAGCGTCCCCGGCGGCTTCTTTCCCGACACCACAATCGTTCGTCGAATGCCTTTCTCCTCACCCTTCACGGCCGGCACGAAGGTGTCAGTCACCTCCAAGCCATGGAACTCGTAGCGAAAGGTCGGGATCCGCTGCTCATTTAACATGTAGCCCTTAAAGATGAACGGCTGGGTCCGCATGGTGCTCTTTGCACGAAAGTCGGTACGCGGCCACGTCGTCACGGCCACATCATCCAACACCGCGAAAGGCACCTCGTCCACAAAGGTAACCACCCGGTCGCCCTCGGGAGGCTGACTCCCTGATCCACGCCCCACCCAATGCTTACCGCCCGACATGAATGCACCCGTCCACGCCAAGGCCAAACGCATATTATCCGCATCCCAGGCGACGTTCACGCCACCCGGCAACCCTACGCCAATCGCCCGCACGCCGGCACCACTAATGAAATTCCGGTACATCACCGCTTCCGTCTCTGTCGGCTCAATCGGAATCGACACCGAGGGCCGCTTCCTCCGCCCCCCCGAGCGAGCGGTGTCCGACAATGGCAAGGGGCGCTTCATTCCCGGCCCGCTGAGCGCCAGCGACAAACTATGCTGACCGCTTTTATCAAAATAGCCGACTTTCAACGCATGCGGACCCTTCGTCAACTCGACAGCACCCTTCTTCATCGTGTCCGCATGAACACCGTCGTTATCCACAACCGTCTTACCGTCGATGACAAGCTGCGACCCGTCATCCGATGACAAGTGAAAGGTATAGTTACCCTCTACCGGAATCGTCACGGTTCCTTCATACAAGACCGCGGTCCCAGGCTTCACGCCTGCTGTCTTCGTACTGATTTTGCCGCTCTTCAAGGGGCCCTCTCGCAACACCTTCATCGTAGTGAAATCGGGCACTTTATCACCCTTATACGCATAGCTCTTAAACGTCAGGCCGCTCAACAACGAGCCACTACCCACCGTCATCGTGCCCTTCATCAAAGCCGCATGTCCCGGCACAGAACACACATACGGGTAGGCACCCGTCTTCGCCGGCGCTTTGAAGAAAACAGACTGTGACTCGTTCTGAAGCAAGAGCGCGGTGTTCACGAACAACTTGTCGTGCTTCGGAATGTAGCCCATGTCCAAACCCTTATCGCCCAGCGCCCACGCAGCTTGCGCAACGGCCATACCCAGTTTCGCATCACCTTTCTGACAAATCAGTAAGTTGTGCGCCATCTCATCACGATTGATAAACAGTAGTCGCACGGCCTGATTAGGCGCGACCTTAAATGCCGTCACGTCATACAACATTTTTTGCGGAACCGTCGAAATTAGAATCGTCTTTTGAGCGCTGCCAAAACCCTTCGGGGCCGCATTTTTCTTCGCCCACGTCTCCGCTTTCTTGCGAGCCCCTGCCGACAACGCAGTCAAGGCCGTCGCGGTCCGTTTCGCCTTCGGGTCCGATAGATCCACGAGAACCAAGCCCTGCTTATTCACATCATAGATATGACCCGACAAACGCTTCCCGTCCTTCAGCTCCCACGTCAATCCAGAAGCCCCAGCGACAGAGGCCCCCAACACCAAACTCAACATCAAACTCTTCATAAACCCTCCATAAGTAAAAGACATGCGACAATATACTCGCCCATGACCCACATCACAACGTCAGATCCCATATCCAGATAATCGCCGGGTAAGACGCACTACACAAGATCCACCACCACACGAATACTCTTTGCTAACCTACGGGTGCTGGTGTAGTGCGTGTGACCCAGTCTATCCGCCGGAGTCTTGACGAAGGAGGACAGGGCTCGCGCCCCCGCAACCAAATCCCTCATGCAGAGTGAGCGCCTTCCCGCTGGGTAAGACGCACTACACAAGAGCCACCGCCACCGGAATACTTGTTTTGTTAATCTATGGGTGCTTGTGTAGTGCGTGTGACCCGTAGGGCTCGCGCCCCCGCTTACCCAATCACGCAACCCACGTGAGCCGCTCCCCGCTAGCCTACAAACGGTGCTCCACACGCTCCAGCCAGCGTGCTAGTATATGCCTATGCACCTTATCAAATGCGCGATCATCCCCGCTCTGATTCTCCAGCTTCTATGTTCGGGTTGCCAGTACGGCCCGAAACGGGACCAAGGCTCTTTCAAAAGCACAGCACTCATGCAGAAAAGCGCCATCGTGGCCTTCACCTACCACGACCTCATCTACCGGCCGGCACAAGGCATGTCGGCATTTCCTGATGGAGGCATTCCAAAATATTTGAACGACGGCTCCGTGCTCTGCATCTATGATCGCAAACAAGGGAAACTCCAGACATTAATGGATGAAGAGAATACGCTCTGGAGCCACGGTAGTGGTGCGCTGTACATCGTGACCGCCCGCGGTAACGCCATGGTCGTCAGCCAGTCCGGACAACTGCGAAAAGATCTCGCGACCATCTATACCCGCCATCATATCCTTAACATCGCAACGAAGGCCCATGACACCTTTGACCTCAGCGACGACCTGCTTATGCACGGCCGCAAACCGGGTCCGCTCTATCTTGCTGATGACAACGGGACCCTCGTGATCATCACAAAGGCTCAGGACGCGGAATCTGGCAACAAGGCTATCCCCCAAATATGGGTAAGGCACATGGGGGGAGAGTATCTGCACGCCGGCACATCCGCGCACTACCAGAAAACCCTAGGACGGGATGTCATCTACTGGAATCCCTCCGACCGGCAGTACTATGCCTTTCATATGGACGACAAAACCACCCGCCGCCTTGAGGGTTACCGGCCGCCTACAATGACACAGGTGACCGAAGGCGCTCGCGTCGGTTCGTTAGGCACCACGGTGGATGTGGGCATCCGGACCCAAGGCACCTGGCACTATCAACCGCTACCCATCACGCCCGACGATGTCAGAAAGAGTGATTGATGACTGAAGGAGCTGAAACAGCTCTTTGACAGGCTCACTCTTCATGCGGACGTAGCGGGTGCATAAAACACACAGATAACCATTGCGGACATCAAGGTCTTTAACATAACCTTATCGGCGTGAGTATTCTATCCAAGACGTGTCTGTACGGATTGCGGGCGATGATTTATCTAGCCGCATCCGAAGACCATAATGATCAGGAATTCGTTTCAGTCCGGAAAATTGCGGATGAATTGGATATTTCCTTTCATTTTCTCACCAAAATTTTCCAAACATTGAACAAAGAAGAACTCGTGATCTCCTGCAGGGGCCCAAAAGGAGGCGTCGCGCTTGGTCGCCCCGCTAAAGATATCGACCTTCTTGACATCATTGAAAAAATCGATGGCTCGCAACGCCTCGACTCCTGTCTGATGGGGCTGCCAACGTGCAGCGATGAGTCCCCCTGCCCCCTCCACGACCAGTGGAAGGAAAACAGAAAGGGGCTCAAAAAGCTCTTCACTGAATCCAATCTAGGGGAGCTAGTCAGCAACATGAAATCGTCGAATATCCGGATAAACGAGACGGGTATCATTTCACTGGGCGATGACTAGAAAAACTCTCTTTTTTCCAACCAATACGGATTGACATTTGACCCATTCTAGACTAATTAAGATATAAGAGTCTTTTATCGGTAATAGTCCTTTCCGCTGGTGGATGGGGCCTGACCCGAAAAACCGAAAAACAGGAGAATCAAACGGCCGGCACATCCCTGATGTACCGACTGGGAGAGGAAATGGAGTCATGAAAACACGACACTATAAACCAGTAATATTGACCTTGGCCGCTATAATGAGCCTTGGTTTTGGACTGCAGACCGCAGACGCCCAAATAAAGGGCACAGAAAAGGCCGTTCTATTGAAGGCCCCTCAGGTTCCGCCCGTGATCACGCGAACACACGCCACCAAAGTGATCGTTGAGATGGAAGTGAAGGAATATGTCGATAGACTCGCTGATGGTGTTGAGTACACGTTCTGGGGCTTTGGCGGCTTTGTTCCGGGCCCGTTTATCCGTGTCCGCGAAGGCGATCATGTCGAGTTTCACCTAAACAATCATCCAGATAATAAACTACCGCATAACATCGACCTGCATGCGGTGACTGGACCAGGCGGTGGCGCGGCCTCTTCCTTTACCGCTCCCGGGCACAGCTCGACCTTCTCATTCAAGGTCCTCAATCCAGGCGTGTATGTTTACCATTGTGCGACTGCACCCGTGGGCATGCATATTGCCAATGGCATGTATGGCCTGATTCAGGTACAGCCCAAGGAAGGCCTGCCTAAGGTTGATAAAGAATACTATGTCATGCAGAGCGAATTCTATACAGCAGGCCGCTATGGCGAAAAGGGTCATCAGCCTTTCTCTATGGAAAAAGCGCTGGATGAACGTCCCGACTACGTCGTGTTCAACGGTTCTGTCGGTGCCTTGGTTGGCGACAATGCCATTAACGCCAAAGTTGGCGAAAACGTGCGCCTGTACGTCGGTAATGGCGGTCCAAACCTTGTCTCCTCTTTCCATGTGATTGGAGAGATTTTCGACAAAGTGAACATTGAAGGCGGCGACCTGGTGAACAAGAACGTTCAGACAACACTTGTCCCTGCCGGTGGAGCTGCCGTGGTGGAATTTAAGGTTGATGTTCCTGGAACGTTCATTATTGTGGATCACTCCATCTTCCGGACATTCAACAAGGGCTCCCTAGGCATGTTGAAAGTGACTGGAAAGGCTAACCCAGATCTGTATTCCGGAAAAACCGAGGACAGCGTCTATCAGCCTGAAGGTCAGCCAACGCTTACTACGCCACCTGCTAAGGTCCAGAAAATGACCAAGGCAGAACGCATAAAAACCGGCGAAAGGCTGTACAACACCAGCTGCTTTGCCTGCCATCAGTCCAACGGGAAAGGATTACCCAAGATTTTCCCTCCTCTGGCAAAATCCGATTACCTGCTCGCGGATGTTGATCGCGCGATCAGCGGAATTATCTATGGACAAAAAGGTCCTATGAAGGTAAATGGTGAACCGTACAACATGATCATGACACCCGTAAATCTCACAGATGACGAGATCGCAAGTGTCATGACCTTCGTCCTCAACAACTGGGGCAACAGTGGAGACGCGGTCACACCCGAGCGCGTGACGAAGATCCGCAAAAAAGGCCCTGCAAAAAATGCAGTAACGTCGAAATAGGGAGAAGAGCTTGAACCTCAGTCGGTCAATAGTCGCACTTGTTTTATTGACTGCTGGGGCGGCGGGCGCGGGTGATCTACCCGCACCGCCGAAAGCGCCTCTGGGAATGGTCTACATTGCTCCCGGCGAATATGAACCCCTTTTTAAATCAGAAGGAAAGAAAGCGGTCTCCGCTTTCTTCATGGACCGCCACCCCGTAACGAACGCCGAGTATCTCGACTTTGTAAAAGTAAATCCAAAGTGGCGAAAGTCACGTGTCAGACGCATTTTCGCGGACCACTCCTACCTAACCAAATGGGTGTCCGACGACACGCCAGGTCCAGATCCTGAAAAATCACTAAACAGTCCTGTTGTTCATATCTCATGGCACGCCGCTCGTGCTTACGCCAAATGGAAGGGCAAGCGAATCCCCTCTCAGGCAGAATGGGAGTATGCGGCTTCTGCCAGCAAAACGAAGCCCAACGGAAAAGAAGATCCTGACCATTACCGCTATATCCTCGATTGGTATTCACGCCCTACGCCTAAAGTAATGCCCGCGGTGGGCTCCACCTATAAAAACTACTGGGGGCTTTACGACATGCATGGCCTAGTCTGGGAGTGGGTGTCCGATTTCAACACCGCTCTAGTCACAGGAGAGTCACGGGGAGATGCCGGCTTGGAGCGTCAACTTTTTTGCGGGAGCGGCTCGGTCGGCGCCTCTGACTTCAAAGATTACGCCGCCTTCATGCGCTACGCTCTACGCAGTAGCTTAGAAGCTGATTTTACCACGGCCAATCTCGGTTTTCGTTGTGCAAAAAGTATCAACATACCCAAAAAGAAAGACTAACCATGAAACACGTTATCCCTTTTTCTCTCATCGCACTCGCCTTGGGGTGCACCTCATGCTCGACCATCCCACAAGAAGCAGCCTGCTGCAAGGCGCCACTAGAAAGCGTCCAAAATGCACCGCTCTCACAGGAGTCGCTCTATCACCTGGAATCAACCTGGACGAGTCAGGAGGCCAAGACCATTTCACTGGATCACTTCAAAGGCTCGCCAGTTTTGCTGACCATGTTCTTCAGCAATTGCGAATATGCCTGCCCGATTCTGGTTGAAAAAATGCGGTCAACCGTGGAGCAGCTGTCAGCGGATGACGCCTCACAACTACAGAAGGTCCTCATTTCTTTTGATGTGGAACGAGACACCCCTGCCGTTTTGAAAAAACACGCGATTGATCGCGGCTTAAGCAACACCGACTGGACCCTGCTGCACGGTAGCGCGGATGATGTCCTTGAAATCGCGGCGGTTCTGGGCATTCGTTATCGCCAAGAAAAGAATGGCAGTTTCGCCCATTCCAATATCATCACCCTGCTGGATAGAGATGGGTCCATCGCCTATCAGTTGAAAGGTCTAGAGTCCGAGTCCGAAGACTTACTCAAGGCCATTAAAGAGGTCTGCGCGGATTCGAAACGCTGATCAGTCACTCGGTTCGTGACTCTTGGGTGCATCGGGATCCTGCACACCTCGCCCATCATAATCAAACAGCACAATCTCCCCCGCGCGGACCTGCAACTCATTGTCATATAAAACGCGTGGCTCGGTCACACCATCAACGATAAGAAGCGCGCGGACATCATGGGTCCCCGGCTCAAGCTCCAGGTCATGACCAAACAAGACAAGTCGACCATCACGGCGAGGCTTCAAATGCTCACGCAAGGCCTCCTGTCCGTCTAGCTCGAGTAGCAAGGTATAATCAATCGGAACGCGAACGACTTTTTGAGGTAGCCGCATATGGGCAGGAGTCGAACTCAACTCTTCCTCGGTCCATGCCCGCGCAGACTCAACACCGTTTCCCGGTAACTCAAGCATCAGTCTGAAAACGCCTTCTGTGGGCGCTGTCCCCAAGTCCTTCATACTCATGGCCGCGATCGCCAGTACGATGACAGAATGCGCAATAGTGGTTCGCACAATAGACGACCAGCGCGCGGTCGGTGTTAAGGCTCCGCTCCCCGACTCCGCTGATTTTTCAAGCAAGCCTCTCACATGGGTCTCTATCAGGCCATACTCAGAACCCGCAGCGGAGATCAGCTGTATGCGCGTAAGATCCGTATCTTGCGACAAATGCGGGCCCGCTCTCCCCAACAATCGCCCCAGCGCAAGTTCATGGCCGCGCCGATTCACACAATTTTCCTCCGGACAGGACACCACTAGAACCGATGGGACTTTTTTCATGAGATGCTCAACCGCGTAGGCATGCACGCTGCCTGTACAGGCCACCGCATAAGGACTTATTGAAGGATATCGGAGCGACAATTTGTGAACCGTATTCTGCATGCTGCGATTCGACTCACAATAGATCAGGCATAACTCCGGGATTTTCTCACCCAAGGCATCAAGATAGCGCTCAGCTGCCTGCAGTTGATCATCACCCTTGCGGCCCGGGGGACCCACATTATAATCGTCACAACTACCCGCACACAGACCGCAACTGACACACTTGGCGGGATTGACCATCGCAAATTGACGACGACTGCCATCGTCCCGCTTCAGCATATCAATGGCCTCAAACGGACAATCTTTATAACACTGCATGCAACCAGCACAGGCGTCCGTATCTACCGTAGATTTGCGTTCCGGCCGCCGGACACGCCACCACCAAGGCACCATCAGAAGCCCCAGTGAGCATACAGTAAAACCCACGGCAACAACGCCCGGCCCCCAACGGTCCAACAGCGGCAACCAGAAACCGGAAAATAAATCCGTTGGAAGCCGTCCAGTTAAAGCCTGCAGATCGGCTTTTGGTAAAAGTGGGGCCGAGATCAGAACCGAGCAAATAAGCAATACAACCAACAAGGGCACAAACACACTATTCATCGGCAGCCAACGCGCACGATTAAGCCGCGCGGTATGTATCCAGATACCGGTAACCATCACAAGGGGTATCGCCACATGCAGAAACAGGTTCATAAAGAAAAATGACCCCGTAAGAGGTTCTGCCCCGCTGAACGTACGCATAATCTGGTGATTAAGAAAGGGCGCCAAGGCGATCATTCTAGCGCCGGCATTTGCCAGCCATTGCCCATGGGTGTCCCACGCCATGACATACCCGGTCCACGTCGACAACATCAACGCAAACAATAAAACCGACCCACTGATCCAGGCCAATACACGTGGCCCCCAAGTCCGCCCCTGTATCATCATTTGCACAACATGAAAAACAACCGCCACGATGGCGATATCCGTAGCATAACGATGCATCGCCCGAATCCAACGGCCGAGATAGGCCTGATCATGGATGCGTTGCAACGACTCATACGGGTGTGACACGCTGTAAAAAAAGACTAGATATAGTCCCGTAACAAGGAGGAGCAGGAGCATCCCGACAGCCAAGGTTCCGCTACGATAAAGTGGGTTGTAGGCCGAACGGTACAGCGTGTCAAATAAACGGATCAGCGGTGCAGTTAGGCCTTCAAGCAGGCGTTGAAGGATCGTACGTTGTTTCATGTGGTTCAGTTCTCGCTTTCAAGTCTTCGGACGGCATCCGTTAACCATTGTACCCCTGGACTGTTAAAGGTATACGCGATGCGCCCTTGCGCATCCAATACATAGACCATCGGCGGATGATAAACATCCCCGTTCTGTTCATTGCGACTAATCGGTACCTTGTACTCCCTTAGCACATTCAGTACCTCGTCAATCTCACCGGTATAAAATCGTGTTAACGGCCCCATTTCCCATTTCCCAGCAAACGATGTCATTTCGGTTTGACGGTCGCGCCAAGGGTCGAGCGACACCACCAGCATGGGCGTGTTATCATTAAGCTCCTCAGACGCTTCCTTCAGATCATTAAGTAATGCCGGGCAAACAGTCGTACAATGCGAAAAGGCAAAGGTTAAAATAAGCGGACGCCCCTTGAAATCTGCAGGCCCGGTCACCTCTCCATGTTGATCATGCAGTCGGAAGTTAAATGCCGGATCCTGGGTCCGCAGATAATGCTCCGGTAACGGCTCTGTGTTACCGGACCCGTAATCGGCCCGCGCAAGTGCCAGGCCGACGGTCACCCGCTCAGACACCCATACCGCTTCAGTCGACACGCCAAGCACGCACAAAAGAATGGCGACCTTGCCAAGCCACGACCCATAGAGGGCTGCGCCCCCACTCTTCAACTCATCACGATAGACGAGGATAAGGGCCAGCAACAAGCTGAGCGGACTGCCAATCAGGACCGTCCAGCCGTAGGGCTCCGGTAAGCCTGACTCCGTGCGGCCGAAGCAGGCAGTCTGAGCCTGTAGCATCCACTCAGGGGTGGACTCCGGCATGCTGAAGAAGGCAAACCCCCAGAGAACCATCGTGGCCGCTAGCCAGCCGGCCACAAGAAACATAGACGCTAGAGGGGGCATGACAAGCGCTTACCCAATCTTCCAGAGCTGCGCCAGCATTTTCCAGTTTACAAAGTAATAGAGGACAAAGAAGAACAGGAAGATCATAACCAGAATGAACGTACCTGGAGCACCCTTCTTATGAACAGCCTCGACCTCTGGACCCTCATGCACCTGAGCCGGCAAGGAAAGGACTCCTGGTGGCACGTGGCCGCGGGCGGCTTCAAGAGTCTCGCCATCAAACTTACGACCAAAAAATACAGAGGCCACAGTAATCAGCACATAGGAGACTAATCCGGTCACCGCAAGAATTCCGCCAATTCCCATACCCGCCTGCATAAGAGCAACGGCAGGGTTAAATTCAACCTGGAACAGTGCGTCCGCGAAACTGGAGTCATAATGTCGGCGAGGGACACCGAACAGTCCCATAAAGGTCATGCTCACCGACATGAGCGTAATTCCGACACCGAATAGATACGGCTGAATCCGCGCCAGCTTATACATACGAATCTGCTTCTGAAAAATAAGCGGAATCAGATAGTAGGTCACCGCCATAAAGGACAAGGCGGTCCCCCCCACCACAGTTACATGGAAGTGGCCAGGAATTCTCATGGTGTTGTGGGCCATGATGTTGATCTGTTCCGTTCCGAGTGTCACACCGGTAATTCCTCCAAGGAATCCGAAGATCACGAGCGAAAGAAACATTCCGGAAAAGCCTGGATCGCCCCAAGGCGCTTTCCGCAGCCACTCAAACGTGCCGTTAGTGTAGCCCCTTAAGCGCTGTCCCATTTCAATACCGGCGGGAACAGTAAAGCCATGAATCATGCTGGCAAGAACAGCCAAGTACATCGCGTAGCTGGTATTCCAAATTTTCCACGCTGGCCCCATACCAGGATCAACCAGAAGGTGATGCGCAGACGCCATGGAGATGAAGAGAATGTAGAGGAAAAAAGCCATACGACTGATCTTCTCATTCAAGACGACCCCGCCGACGGTCAACCCAGCCAGCAGGTACCAAATCGACACCATTGCAGCCATGTTAATCTGCTGCGAGCAGTGACCCAGTCCCCAGAAAAGAAGACGGTAAACTTGCGGGTCGATCTCCATCAATCCCAGCGACCAGAGAAAGGTCGGAATGAAAATCAATGCGCCATGAACAAGCGTCACCACGGCAATGATCGCCGCTGTCAGTGCGCCAAACGTAACCAACGGCATGCTGCCCGGATACGTCTTCTCTTTCTTGGCTACTAATATCGTGGCTATAAACAGGGACGACCCTATTAATGCACCAACCGCAAAAAGAATAATTCCCAGATAATAAAGAGGGTGTGCTTTAAGAGGCGGGTAGGAGGTAAACGTCACATCAGCTCGGCCAGAGAAGACCATGATCTCCACCATGATAGCGCCCACCAGCATCAGGGCAAAAGCCACCCATCCCAATTTGGGTGCCGGTAATCGACAATTTAATATGATCGGTCCCGCAAAGTATAAAACCGACATCTCAAAAAAGATGATAAAGAATATCAACATATTGAGACCGTGAGCGGTCAACAGACGGTAATACCACACCGGCGGCAGCAGATGCACAGCCTCCCAGCGGGTTAACACGAGTAATAGAGCAGAAATACCACCGATCAAAAGACAAACGACCGCGACAACCGCATTCCACTTGATTAGGGACTCTGCCTGGCTGTCGATCTTCAGACCTGACACCGGACATTGCCGGAATTTTCCGACGATTTTTTTTGTTAACTCACTCACTGTAGCCTCCTACTCTTCCACAATGACTTTGCCAACCATCAAATGATGACCCAGTCCGCAGAACTCGTTACAAATAATTTTATACTCACCAACATCATTGGGCGTCATCTTCAACCCGTAGTCATAGCCGGGAACAACTTGAATATTGACGTTCACAGGAAACAGACTAAATCCGTGATTCAAATCTGAACTCGAAAGATGAATCGTATATTCGGCTCCCTTTTTGAGCTTCAGAATAGGTGTCCACTGCCACATCCTGCCGAGAAGATACACATCACTCCCTGGTGGCGGTTCGACAATTGGAATTCCCTGCTCTTCTCCGACTTTGTACTCTTCCGTGAACGCCATAACTCTCTCGACGAATTTCGCCGGTTCGACTTTGGCTCGGATGCCGGTTGGGTTCTGGCCACCCAAGAGATGCCAGATAGGCATCATCGCAAAAAGCACCAGACACCAAATAAAGGATATGGTCACCCATATCTTTTCCTGCTTGGCTGCGGGCTTCCACCACACTCCCTCTGGGGGAACTATCCCAGAATGCATTTTTCTATCAGACATATTAACTCCTTAGAATCAGGGTAGTTTCGCCTCTGGAAGGCTTAAAATTTCAACCATTCCCCAAATGGTGTAAAACGCAAACATCACCACCATTCCCAACACCAGCAAGAGGATGGGCTTCTCCATCATGCGCTGCCCGAAGGGTATTTCTTCATTATCCGACATTTCATCCCCTTTGCTTATTTCCTAGTTTCATACCTTTTTATCTTAAATTAGCCCTAAGTCAACAAAATGTCTCAATAAAAATGATTTTTGCGCCCGAATGACGCTTCGGGGCTCCTCGGAAACGAGAGCACCGACATTCACCAGGGCCAGCCCCCCAGAAGTTACTCTCTTCTGACCAACAGATGCTTGTGTAGTGCGTATGACCCAGTCTATCCGCCGGCGTCTTGACGAAGGAGGAAAGGGCTCGCGCCCCCATTTACCAAATGAACTCACCAGGGACGCCCCCGAAGACCCTACCAAAAAGGTGCCCTAGCTGTTCGATGTTCGATGTTCAACGTTCGATGTTCAACGTTCAACCGTCATCCCCTCCTCTCTGTACCGCTCGAAAGGACGCGTCAAACAGTCCTACTCCAACTCGTACTCTTTCCGTAAGGTCGCGAGCTTTCCCTTCATCAACTCGAACTGAGCCTGATATTCCGGGTTTCGGGAGAGGTCAGATACTTCGGTGGGATCCGTTTGTAGGTCAAACAAGTTGTATCCATCATCGGAATAGAAGTTGATCAGCTTGTAGCGCTCATCTCGCACCCCTTCATGCCGCGGCACGCCATGCTCACCTCCGTGCTCATAGTAGTGATAATACACCGCATCCCGCCACGGTGCTTTCACATCCGCAAAGAGGGGAAGCAGGCTCTCCCCTTGCACGTCTTCCGGAATGTCCAAACCCGCAGCATCAAGAAAGGTTGGCGCATAATCGATGTTCTGGATCAACTGTTCATACCGAGTCCCTGCGTTGATTCGCTCCGGCCACCGAATCAAAAACGGCATCTTCATGGACTCTTCAAACATCCACCGCTTGTCGTACCACCCATGTTCTCCCAGATAAAACCCCTGGTCAGAACTATAAATAACAATCGTGTTCTCTTTCAATCCGTTCTCATCAAGATAGCTCAGCACACGGCCCACGTTCTCATCAACGGAATCAATACAACGCAAATAGTTCTTCACGTAACGCTGATACTTCCAGCGAAGGAGATCCTTGCCGGTCGGGGCCTCCTCAAGGAATGCGTTGTTGCGCGGTATCCAAACAGCATCCCATGCCTTCTGCTGCTCAGGATTCATTCGGAGATATTCGTAGTCCTTCTTTCGTCGCTCCCAGCGGCTAGCAAACGGAACCTTCTGCCGCACCCGCAGGTCATAGCTATAGTAGAGATACTTATCGAGCGACATTCTGTTTTTCTTGAGCGTCTTGCTCCGATTGCTGTAATCATCAAACAAAGTCGCGGGCTCGGGAATATCCACACCTTCATACTTCGCTAGATGCTTCAGGTCCGGCGCCCACGTACGATGCGGCGCCTTATACTGACAAAGAAGCAAGAATGGCTTTTCCTCATCCCGCTCATCCAACCACTTCAAACTCATGTCCGTCACCAGCGTCGTCGAGTAACCCGTGTATCTGGTCTGGCTTGTCGCGGTCATAAAGACAGGGTTATAGTAGGAACCCTGATCAGGAAAAACTTCCCACGAGTCGAAACCCGTCGGCTCAGACTTTAGATGCCACTTGCCAAACACGCCGGTTTGATAACCGCCCTTTTGCAAGGCTTGCGGGAAAGTGAACTGCGTATTATCGAATGAGGCCTTACCGAGATTGCCATAATAGTGGTTCTTGTGACTCATTTTACCCGTCACCACACTTGCTCGACTCGGGCCGCATATGGAATTGTTACAAAACGAGTTGATGAACACCGCACCTTCATCAGCCAGTCGATCAATATTCGGCGTCTTGTTTATTTTCGACCCATACGCACCAATCGATTGACAGGCATGATCATCGGTAAAAATGAAAAGAATATTCGGCTGCTTCCCAAATGAAACCAACGCGAAAAACGCCCCCACAATCATCAACAAACATCTAACCCACATCTCTCACCTCCCAAAAACGATCCCAAACACTACCTCCCCATAGGAACAAGGGCAAGTGATCAGTCGCCTCCCCCCACTCCCGACGAGTTCTGGTCAGGTCCGAGACACCACGAAGGTCCCGCAGCGCGGCCGCCGACCGCGTCGTTTAGATCGAAGCGACAATCATCGCGCCGATAGTGAGGCTCCACATACTCAACACATTCACCAGTGGAACAATCCAAGCGATGTGCCATGGCTTACGTTTTGGGAAAAAATAGACCCCCAGAATCCCCCAGGCCACACACCCATAGAGAATGATATATCCACTCAGCATCATTTCTTCGTCAGCGCTGTCTCCCACAAGGAAAAGACTCACCGGCCAGAACAAGCCCATCAACGCAATCACTGTCAACACGGGATGAAATACCGTTCGCCTCAACTGCAAAACAATCGACGTCCCCAACAACACAACCGTAAGCCCCAAACCCACCAGCCCAAAAAGCAAGTACCCATCATACCCCGCATAAATATGCGCAGGCCACATAAGCTCATCAATCATTCATCCCACCTCCCGGTCAGTATTCAGTGGTCAGTATTCAGTGGCCAGTATTCAGTGGCCAGTAAACAGTAATCAGTAATCAGAGCCGTCCGCACAACCCAAGCTAACGCATAACCCAATCCAGCTCGCCCACACACAGGCGAGCTCCTCCCGTGTTTTACGTCCGCCCAAAGGCGAGCGTAAATCGTGCCCCTTATGGGTGGCGCTTCGCGTCCCGCAGGGATTTGTATTTCATGGGGCGGTGTTGTATTAGCTCCAAGCTTGCCACGCCGAACCGTCCGCACAACCCAAGCTAACGCATAACCCAAATCCAGCTCGCCCAAACTCAGGCGAGCTCCTCCCGTGTTTTACGTCCGCCCAAAGGCGAGCGTAAATCGTGCCCCCTATGGGTGGCGCTTCGCGTCCCGCAGGGATTTTTTGTTGGGGAGCCTGTGTTGCGTCAGATCCAAGGCGCTGATTGAATCGCTGCACTGGTGTGCGCGTTTCAGTCTGCAACGCAGGAGATGATGTGACACAGGCTCCCCAATAAAAAACGAAGCGCCACCCATTCGTGACCCAAGCCCCCACCCAAGCTAACGCAGAACCCAAGCTCTACGCCCTCAAGCGCCAACGGCCCGCGACATTAGGTAGTGCTCACCAATCGTCGGTATCTCAAACGCCTCACCATGCGTCTCAAACCCCGCGCCCACATAGAAACCCTGCGCCGCCACCCGCGCATTGCACCACAAGCGCGTCGCTCCAGCCTCAACCACATGCGCAACACAAGCCTCCAACACCGCTCGTCCAATACCCTGCCCTTGCAACTCCAAATCTACCGCCATGCCCCGCAAGCGCCAGACATCGGCCCCTGCAAACTGCTCATGCTCCTCACCAAACACCGAGCCGACGCCTACCAAATCATCATCCATCCACGCGCCAACATGCATCGCGCGCGCAGCATAATCATTGGGAAACACACTCTCCGACTCGGGCAAGCCTGGTCGCAAAATCTCACATCGCAAAGGGAGCGTCTGCTCAACCGTAATCTGGGTAACCATCACTGAGCGACTCATGCAAACGCTTCCGGATACTTCTCGACCAACAAGTCGGCGGAGTCACCGCGCCCCGTAACACGCAGACGCTCCACGTAGGGAGGCAAGTGCTCTAGCCGAGCATGATAAGGACCGCCCTCAGCCATGACTGACACCATCGGATCAATCCCGTCTGGTACCGACGCTAACTGCTCACGCGTCCAACTCTCCAACATTCCCGCGGCTGTCGCACATACATCTGGCATGGTTTTCGCCAAGTCCACCTGCTCATGTGGATCCTCAACAATATTGAAAAGCATTTCTTCGGGAAACAGATGATAGCCGTCATGCCAGGTACGCATATACAAGTAGTCATCAAACCGCACGCTGCGCTGACAGACATGCGCAAACTGTCCCATCACTAAAAATTCTTGGCCCTGCGACACGTCTTCTGTCACCGTGCCCGCATAACTCGACCCATCCCACTGGGGATGATGCGATTGCCCCAACAAGTCCGCCAGCGTCGGCAACCAGTCGATGTGATAATGCAAATCTTTATCGCTGGCGCCCTGCCGTCCACCCGGCCACTTCACAATCATCGGCACTCGACACGTCGCCTGGTCCGCCGTCGCATGCTCAGAATAAAGCCCGAGCTCGCCCTGATTCTCACCATGGTCAGCCGACACCACAATCACAGTGTCCTCATAAACCCCAAGCTCTTTCAATTTCGCAACGACCATCCCGATATGCTGATCCGCATACGCAACCCCGCAATCATAGCCATCAATATGTCGCTTCAGATCGGCCATATCCTTCAGCGCACCTAGATGCCGCGGATAATCATCAAACTCGTCGCTGTTGTACATGGTGATCTCTTGAGCCGTATGCGGCCCAGGCATCATGCGATGTTTCTCGAAGGTCTCCGGAGTCAACCACTCGGGGATCGGGTCGTCTTCAAAAGGATTGCCAAATTCTTCGGGCGCACGGAAGAAGGTGTGCGGATCCCAGTAATTCACGTGCATGTACCAGTTCTCTTCGGTACCGCGCTCATCCAAAAATTTCAGTACCCCCGGCGTCACATCTTCCGCCGACTCCATTCCACCCTTACCCGTGTTGTGGATCTCATTGAATCCCGCATAGAATTGGAACGCGGAATGACGCTCCGCAAACGGACTGAATAACGCTGTGTGACACCCAGCTCGACGCGCAATGGTCGCCAAGGCAGCCTTCTCGTTATCGCTCTGAAACCGGCGCGTAGCACCCTGCACCCGCAGATCAGCAGCGGCACCGCCATGACCCACCGCCCCGTTCTTAATACCGAAGGTGCCGGTTGTGATCGCGGTGCGACTAGGCAAGCACGGTGCGTCGGTCACATAATAGTTATCATAACGCACGCCCTCTTCAGCAATCGCGTCGATTTCTGGTGAGGTGTTGCGGTGATAGCCATAACAGCCCAAATGATCAGGCCGCAAGGAATCAACATCTATATAGACAATTCGCATCGGGAAAACCTATCAGTCTACGGCGCCTTCCACAAGATTACTTCTGTGGAAGCGCCTCCGAAAATTTACGCGCGCATCAAGACCTGTCGCGTACTCAGTCTAAGATTTTAATCTTAATGTTTTTGTATGACACGTCCGCATTGTGATCCTGCAGGCCAATATGCCCCTTCGCAGTTTCGCCATAGCCTTTTGCCTTGCTCCACTTACTGCCCGCAATGCGCTTCTTCCAGTCATCGCTGCCAATCTTATAGGAGTATATTTTCTTGTCGTTGAACCAGTGGGTCGCTTCACCATCCACGATCCGGATGCGAACCGAGTTCCACTCGCGTGGATGAAACACTTTCTCGCCTTCCACTTCGTAAAGATCATATAAGCTAGCCAAGGACTTAGGACCTTTTCCGATAAGCCGCTCGACCTGCATCTCTGGTGCTACCCTAAAAATAGGGCCCGTGAGGCTTGAATCTACGCGAATGAAAATTCCGCTATTACCGGTCGTCTTCCAGTCAATTTTGAGCTCATAATTCTCGTAAGCCTCAGCCGTATATGCATCCCCAGCACCCTTGGCTACGCGGCTCAACGCACCATCCTTCACAACCCAGCCACCCTCAGTCAACGGCTTCTTCGTCTTCCAGGCATTCCACCCCTTCATGGTCTTCCCATCAAAGAGCAACTTCCAGCCGTCCTTCGCCTCTTGCGGACTCAACGTATTATCTTCCTCAGCCCCAACCGAAACACCCAACAACAACACAAGCGCAATAATCAAACTCTTCATCTCATTCTCCTATAAATGTCCAAAACAAAAACCCTACCTATCCCAGCCCCCAAGCGCAAGACACAAGCCCCCACCGTCAAACTCCCCTCACTTGGACATTGGGCATTCCGTGTTGGATATTGGATATTGATTTCCCATCTCCCAAAAACACCCCGTGAGGCCCCGTCCACTTCTCCAGCTCTCCAGCTCTTCAGTTCTTCACTTCCCCAGCGCCGGCACCTTATAAAGCACCCGCAATCGTTCCAGCTCTTTCTTCAGATCCACAACCTTCGTCGCAAGCTCCGGATTGCCGTACTGGTTATTCATCTCATTCGGGTCGTTCTTCAGGTCATACAATTCGAACTCTTCTCCGTCAGGAACATTCTTGCCGTAAAACTTGATCAGCTTGTAGCGCTCACCGGCAACACCTTCATGCAGTCGCACACTATGACCGCCAGGATACTCGTAATAGTGATAGTACAAACTCTTGCGCCAATCATCCGGACGCTTGCCCTTAAGGAGCGGAACCAGACTCTTCCCTTGCATATCGTCGGGAATCGGCGCATCAGCAAGATCAAGGAAGGTCTCGGCGAAATCAATGTTCTGAACAAGATCCTTATTACGAGTACCCGCCTTAATTACTCCTGGCCACATAGCTAGAAGCGGGGTGCCAAAAGATTCCTCGTACATAAATCGCTTATCAAACCAGCCATGCTCACCTAAGTAGAAACCCTGATCGGAGGAATACATCACGATGGTGTTCTTCTCGAGACCGCTCTCTTTCAGGTAATCAAGAATGATGCCGACGCTTTCGTCAATGCTCTTGGCGCAGCGCAGGTAGTCTTTGACGTAGCGCTGATACTTCCACTGCACAATCTCTTTCTCGGTCATTGATTTTTCTTTTTCGAAAAAGGCCTTATTGCGCGGATCATAGGCCGCATCCCAACTCCTGCGGGCGTCAGGAGTCATGCGAAAATAGGCTCCCGGTTCACCTCTCGGCAATTGTGTTGATTTCGCATAACGCTTGAAACCCGCATCCTTATTGGCCTGATCCCGAATCTTCAAATCCGCATCGCGCCGCATCGTTTTAGAAATCGTCATGGTTTGACCATGAGCCGCCACACCGCGCGTTGCGTAATCGTCGAACAGGTTGACCGGTTCCGGAATCGTCACATCATCAAACAAACCCACATGCCGAGGCGCGGCCTTCCAGGTTCGATGAGTCGCTTTGTGATGCACCATCAGCATAAAGGGCTTATCCTTTTTTCGTCCGGGTGACTTCAACCACTCCAAGGCGCGATCCGTCACAACATCCCCCACATATCCCGTATACTGAGTCGTGCCTTCTTCGGTAATAAAGGTGGGTTGATAATACGCGCCCTGCCCGGGAAGCACCTCCCAGTAGTCAAAGCCTTGCATCTTTCCAGGCAGATGAATCTTTCCGATCATCACCGTCTGATAGCCCGCTTTCTGGAGCAACTTAGGAAAAGTCTGTTGGTCTTGATTAAACGGCCCGCGGTTATCTCTTTTGCCATGTACGTGACTATGCTTGCCCGTAAGCAAGGTCGCCCGACTAGGAGCGCAAATCGAATTCCCAACATAACAGCGTTCAAAGAGCATGCCCTTCTCAGCCAGTCGATCAATGTTCGGCGTAGGATTCAGCTTTGCCAATCGACTCCCATAAGCACCGATCGCCTGACGAGTATGATCGTCCGAAAAGATCCAAACAATATTAGGCCGCTCAGCCACCGCAGACCCAGCCATCCAAAGAAACGAAAAAACCAAGCAAATCACTCTCATACAAATCCCCTTAAGTTGAAGAATCACAGTACACACCACCCTCCCAACATTCAACCCCATCATACAACCCGCACCCAAACCCGCGTTTACCACAACGCAACCGAGAATACACCCTAACCGCGTGGGCTGCTTCCCTACGGGTAAGCCGCAACTACACCAAACCCAACAGCACAGATATGCTCTCATCTAACCTACGGATGCTTGTGTAGTGCGTCTGACCCAACGGGCAGGCGCCCACGCCACCCAGTCCTCTTCCCAAACAAAACACCTTAGATGTTCGAAGTTCGATGTTCGACGTTCAATTCTCATCTTCCCGCGCGCCACCCTTGACGCCACCACGGTCACTGCTACACACTCACAAGGCACAACCCACTCAAGGAGAGAGCCGATCGACAAACCACCCGACAGCGTTGAAGCCCCCGCGGGATTCAAAAAAAATCTGGGCATTTTAATGGACTCTTGTCTAGCGATAGTACCTCTCGGCATGATCGTCTGCGTCCTTTTTTTGGCCGCTCTTTTCGCAGTTCTTTCCGGATGCGGGATGATCTGGTCGGAGCCGGGAGTTGGCGCCCTCTTAATCCTGCTCGTCACGCCTATCATCGGATCAGCCGTTTATGTCGGGTCCAAGATTTTACAGGTTCTGCTGCGGTGCATGTCCCTAGATCCGTCATGCCCTGCCAGTCGCAAACAACGGCGATCGCGGGTAACCTGGCTCATCGTCCTCGTGTCGGGGAACACCATTCTCGGCCTCCTGCTCGTCGCCATGAGAAATCCTATCCCGCCTATCTTCGTCACGTGGTTCCTAGGCGGACCCAGCGTCACCGCGATCCGCCACCTACTCCTCATCTACCTCGCCCGTTGCCGCGAAGAATCCGCCGGCATAGACCTAGAGGTCCAAGACGCGAACTCCCCACCAGCGCCCTAACCCCACCCCTCTCCCAGATACGCCGCGCGACGCCCCGCTTGTCCGCCATAGCTTCATGCGAAGGCGGGTCCACATCACCAATCACCAATCCTCAGTTCATCAATCCCCAGCTCACCAATCATCTGTCCGTCTATCCCTCATCTCCCCCCTAACAAACCCCGCCGCGCGACGCCCCGTCCACTTCCTCAGCTCCTCAGCTCCTCAGTTCTTCAGCTCTTCAGCTATCCAAAAAACACCTCAGACGTTCGACGTTCAACGTTCGACGTTCAAAGCTCCCGCCCAACCGGGCCCCCTCGCTCATCATCGAGGATGCAGCCACCCCGGAAGATGTTTATACGGATCGGTCACAACCGTCTCATCCATCGGCACGCCATGCTTGCGCAAGGTCTCAGCAATCTCGCCGGCTTTCAGGCCATCAAACAAATCGGTGCATCCGCCAAGAAACTCACCCTTCACGAAAATCTGAGGGAAGGTGTTCCACGTGGTTTTGTTTCGCAGGGCCACTCTCAGTTTCCCGCCGCGATTGTTCTCCTGGTAGTCAACCGAGTCGAGGTCAATAGATCGAAAAGGAATGCCGTACTCTGCGAGCACCTTTCTTACCGACCAACAAAACTCACACCACTCCAACGCAAACATAACCAGGTCATTACTGTCGGCCCCAACAATCTCCTCCACTTCGCGAACCGCGTCCTCATCAAGTTCCGGCGGCTCCTCAGGCGCTGCGGTTGGAGCCGACACATCAAATCGATAGCCAGGTGTGGAACAGGACATCCCCACTTCTTTTTCCGTCATCTCGACGGCAACGTCCTCAAACAAAGGCGTCGTTAAGTAACGCTCACCCGTGTCTGGCAACATGCACAGAATAGTCGTCCCTTCAGGCACCGTTTTCGCCAAGTTAAGCGCACCGGCAAGGGTTGCACCCGCGGTTACTCCAACAAAAATGCCTTCTTTCTGGGCCAAATCCTTCGTGCACTGCAAGGCGAAGTTTCCATCGATAGGAAGATAGCCGTCAATCCGACCTGCAGTCAGCGCCTCTTCAGCCAAGGACGGGATAAAGTCGGGCGTCCACCCTTGCATGAGATGCGGGCGAAACGTGGGATGGCTTTCAGCATGCGACCCATCTTCTTTTCTGACCTGGGGAATCCCGCTTTCCAAAAGGCCAGAGTTGTCAGGTTCACACACCATGATCTTCGTGTTCGGACTCTTCTCTTTCAATGTTCGCGAAACACCACTCAAGGTTCCACCGGTACCAAAACCACTCACCCAGTAATCTAAGGTGATGTCGTCAAAGTCCTCCAGAATTTCTACCGCCGTCGTCTTCGCATGCGTGTCCGCATTCACCGGGTTATCAAACTGCTTCGACTGCCACCACCCATTCGCCGCGGCCAACTCGTTGGCCTTCTCCACCATGCCGGTGCCTTTGTCCGAAGCCGGAGTCAACACGACATCTGCACCCAAGAACCGAAGAATCTTCCGTCGTTCCACACTAAAGTTTTCCGCCATCGTGATCACCAGCGGATATCCCTTCTGCGCACACACCATCGCCAAGCCAATGCCGGTATTCCCACTCGTGGCTTCCACAACCGTCTGCCCCGGCTTCAGCTCACCACTCTTTTCAGCAGCCTCAATCACGCCCAAAGCCAATCGATCCTTCACCGATCCCATCGGATTGAACGACTCCACCTTCACAAAAATGTTCACACCTTCCGGCCCCAACTTATTAATCCGAATCACCGGCGTATGCCCCACCGTCTGCAAAATATTATCGTATCGCTTACCCATAACCCTGCCCCTTTTTAAACCAGCACAAAAACCCAACCCTCAATCCAATACCTTCATTTACCAAATCTCTCCCTCATTGCCAAGCTGTTCAACCTCACCTCCCAATCAAACCACCTCAACTCATCAACATTCGCTGTTCAAAATACATCACCCTTTCAAAAACACGCCGCGCGACGCCCCGCTTGTCCGCCATAGCTTCATGCGAAGGCGGGTTCACTTCTTCAACTCTTCAGCTCTTCAGCTCCCCAGTTCCTCAGTTCTTCTTCCCTCACCACAAAAACACCTCAGCTGTTCAACGTTCGACGTTCGACGTTCACCTTTCCCTCTCACTACACTCACACCATGAAAAACAAACTCCTTCTCGCATCCAATTCTCGGTCGAGCGCAAAGCCGATCTCAACTGGAAAATTTCAGGTTTCTGTTTAGCTGAACTCGATCAGGATATAAGCGCTTTTCAGGCCGATGAACTCCTGGGCTTCTTCACACAAACGCTCGGCCCACGAATTTACAATCAGGCTATTCAGGACGCACGTGGATTCATGACAAGCTCGCTCGAGGATCTCGACGCGTCCCTTTACGAACGAGACGACACCCAGTAATCCTCGCTATTGACGCCGCACAGCCGTCGACGGGAGGGAGCGCGTCACTCAATCTTCAAAATGTAATCAATAATGAGATCAAGGTCGCGATCGCCAAGGTGAGGCTGAGGAGGCATCGGGATCTGACCCCAAACCCCAGTTCCACCATTTTTGATTTTCTTTCGTAGAGCGGCTTTGATCTGAGTCTGGGTTTGACCCGCGAGACTTCGGTACTTAGCTGCAACATCGCTATAGGCTGGCCCCACAGATTTTTGCTTAAGTAAGTGACAAGCCATGCATTGATTGGCGTACATCACAGCAAGCACAGGATCTGCCGAAGGAGCGACGACTGAAGGAGCACCTTCGTCAAAGGTCAGCTTCAAAAGGCGTCCGTCTTTGTTTCCCGTCCACTTTTTTCCATATTCCAACACATAAAGCGCCCCGTCCGCGCCTTGCTTGACGGCGATCGGGTGAACAAACGAAAGGCTCGACTTGTGATACGAAAGAATCTTTCCATCCTTGTTCATTTTTACGAACTTCAGAAATCCGCGCATCCAATCATAGATCACCAAGGCTCGGTCGAGATGCGCGGGCAAGGCGCCCTTACTCGCCTTG
>CAXMRT010000215.1:0-7400 GCA_964196025.1 uncultured Gemmatimonadales bacterium
GGTTGCCAACAAAACGGAGAACGGTGAGCATGACGAAGACCTTAATCGCTGCAGTGTTGTTGACAAACATCACACTCTCGTCCCTTTTTGCAGAAGAACCCCCGCAGAAAGCCGACTTGCCCACGGTGTTGATCATCGGTGATTCAATATCTCTCGGGTATACGCCGTATGTTACTAAGATTCTGAAAGGTCAGGCCATTGTGACGCATCACAAAGGTAACGCAGGCCCCACAATACGGGCAGTCGAAAAAATCGATGAATGGCTCGGCTCCACCAAATGGGATGTTATTCATTTCAATTGGGGCTTATGGGATATCTATGGCTGGGAATATGCGAAAGACGATCGATCCCCTGCCATGTACGAGAAAAGGCTCGAGCAATTGCTTGTTCGTTTAGAAAAGACAGGAGCAAAACTTATTTGGGGAACCACAACACCCAGTTGTCCCGCTCCGGAAAAAACCATGCTCGTACGCTTCAAGACTAAGGTCATGATCACGCCTGCTGTCGAAAAAGAATATCTGGACGCAGCCCTCCGAGTCATGAACAATCACTCTATTCAAATAAACGATCTACATGCGTTTATTACGCCAAAATTAAAAAAGTATGCGCTTGCAGATGACAATGTACACTATACAGAAGAAGGCCGTGAGCAACTTGGCAAACAAGTGGCTGAATCCATCGCACAGAATCTAAAAAGCAAAAAAAAGGCTGCACCTGACAAAAAATAGCGACGCCGTTCCTTACAGGTAACTCAACCCTTGGGGCCTCCATTATGAATAAAAAACTGAACTATGTGGCGAGTACGTCTAAACATATACGGGGCGAAGCAGGAACATCAAACAGGGCGCTGGCGTCATGAGTGTTCTTCACTCTATACATAGCCGATTGATCAAGATACCCGGCTGGCGGCGATCCCAACGCCGTCTATCACGTCGCGCCAAAGCCCTTGTCGGTACTCCAGATGCGTACGGGGATTTGTTCTCCATCGCTAGGATAATCGATCCGGTGGCGGTTCTGGACATAGGGTCTTACATCGGTGACACCATCGAAAGATTTACTGATGAGCTTGGAGCCAAGGTCTACGGGTTCGAACCTACACCCGAAACCTTCGAGAAGCTAGAGAGACGTTTTTCTGATAATCCTCAAGTACACGTGTCCAATTGTGCGTTATCAAACAGGGAGGGGACGCAAACCCTATTCTGCAACAACAACCCTCAGACGAACTCATTGCTGGATAATGACATCGGAAACGAACGGTCTTTCTTGGAGGACACCAAACACATAGATACCATGCAGATAGAGGTACGGACTCTGGACGGCTGGTGCTCCCATCACCTCCCCTCCCAGGGGGATCTGATCGTTAAAGCCGACGTTCAGGGCGGCGAAGGCAGACTCCTTGACGGCGGCCAAGAGACCTTTCGGAGCCGTGTAAAGGCGTTCTATGGCGAGGTACAGTTATCTCCGATGTACAAGGATCAAAATTCTTTTGCTGACCTCAATGATCGCCTTTCAGGTGACTACGGGTTTTCCCTTTATAATATGTATCCTTGTTTACGGGACAGCTTCGGGCGAGCGGTCCAAGTCGATGCTCTGTGGGTCAAAGACGACTTGTTGGTACAACCTGAAACCTGACCAGTCGCGAGTAGAAGCGAAACAACCCGTTCAGGCAACTTGATGCGCTGGGAATGAAGAAAGCCAAAACAAAGGACGCAGCCGATCGAAAAGCGCCCACAATTAATTGCACGGTGAAGAACCATGAACTAATGTGTACTCTAAATTGGTGCCGCCATTTCTAACCCTCGGCTCGGACGTTCATCCCATAGAGAACAACATGTACAGATCAGCTCTCATCACAATTCTTATTTCCGTTTCTCCCCTGCTTGCATCCGCACAAGAGGAATACAGCGGCATCTACCCTCACCTCGCCTACTTCAATAACGAAGGAGAGTGCGGCACGGGCGCGGTTGTTCCATGGGCCGATCGGCTTTGGGTCATTACCTATGCCCCACACCGCCCTAAAGGCTCCTCCGATAAGCTCTATGAAATCACACGAGACCTGAACATCATCGTTCGACCCGAATCTATCGGCGGCACGCCGGCAAACAGGATGATCCATCGAGAATCGAACCAGCTCTTCATCGGGCCATACGTGATTGATGCTGAACGCAACATCCGAGTCATCCCCTTCTCTCGCATGTTCGGTCGTCTCACAGGCAATGCTCGTCATCTTACTGACCCTGAAAACAAGATCTACTACGCAACCATGGAAGAGGCCTTGTATGAGGTCGACGTTAAGTCTCTTTCCGTAACTCCACTCTATCACGATGAGCAGGTCAAACAGCAACCCAAGGCTGACCTACCCGGTTATCACGGCAAGGGACTCTACTCGGGACAAGGCCGCGTGATTTATGCCAACAATGGCGAAAAGACCTCCGCCGCTCGCAAGAACCCTTTCGTTCCCTCAGGTGTACTCGCCGAATGGAATGGCTCAGACTGGAGTGTTGTACTGCGGAACCAATTCACGGAAGTCACCGGCCCAAATGGAATCTACGGCAGCAAAAACCCTGCCACAGATCCAGTCTGGTGCGTGGGATGGGATGCACGTTCACTTATCGTGATGCTTCTAGATAATGGCACATGGAATAAATACCGTTTACCCAAGGCGAGCCACAGCTACGATGGGGCACATGGCTGGAACACGGAGTGGCCACGTATACGTGACATCGGTGAAGACGATCTTCTGATGACGATGCACGGAATGTTTTGGCGCTTTCCAAAAACCTTCAGTACGGCAAATTCAGCAGGTATCGCGCCTCGTTCATCCTATCTCAAAGTCGTCGGCGACTTCTGCCGTTGGCAGGAACGCATCGTTCTGGGCTGCGACGATACCGCCAAGAACGAATTCCTCAACAAGCGAAAGGCAAAGGGACACATTGCCGCCCCGCAGTCTCAATCCAATCTCTGGTTTCTGAAACCGGAAACGCTGGATCAGCTGGGCCCAACGATCGGACGCGGGGCCGTTTGGCTGAACGATAAGGTGGACGCAACTCAACCCTCTGACCCATTCCTTATCTCTGGCTTCCCGAAAAGAGCGGTTCACCTCGTAACGGACAAGAAGACGGTAATCACGATCGAGGTCGACATCAAAGGTAACGGCAAGTGGAAGAAGTTGACGGAAGTCGAAGTGGATGGCTACCACTGGCACGCGTTTGATCAGTCACTCAAAACCACCTGGGTTCGACTACGATCAAGTGAATCTCTGGATCGGGCAAGCGCATGGTTCCACCTCGCCGGCGAAGAGATTCCTAACAGAAAAGAGTCTTCTATATTTGCAGGGCTGGCAAGAAAGGGCTCGAAGGCAGTCACAGGCGGCCTCATCAGAGCGATGGGCAAGAACACGCGCACACTTGAGTTCGCAGCAATGGACAAGAGCGGCAAGATAGGCCGCTATGTGCTCGACGCATCGATGACACTCAAGATGCAGGACGGAGAAAAGGCGTGGAGCGACCTTCGACAAAATGCGGCGATCCCCTCCCGAGAAGGTGTCTTGGACCTCGACAAAGCATCGGTGATCTACACGGACGACAAGGGCAAGCGATTCCGCCTACCCCGCAACCCTGACTTCGTCACGACAGGTCCACTCGGCGTTGAACGCCTATGCCGAGAGGTCGCTACCGAACGCGACTTGTTTAATTGTCACGGGACCTTCTTCGAACTACCCGCTGAGAACGCCGGAGGCTTCTCACGTGTCCGACCAGTCACAACGCACAACCTACAAATCAAGGACTACTGCAGCTACCGTGGACTCCTGGTTCTGTCTGGGGTCAACATCACCGAGGCGACTGTCAATCGTCACGTCATTCGCAGCACCGACGGCAAGGCCGCATTGTGGGTGGGCGCTATTGATGATATCTGGGCACTCGGGAAGCCTGTCGGAGTTGGCGGCCCCTGGCTAAAAACCGATATAGAGGCAGGCTCGTATTCAGACCCATACATTATGACTGGATACGACAAGAAGGCCCTCGAGTTGAGCAGCTCTGTCAGCACCAAAATTGTAGCCGAAGTGGACATATCCGGCATGGGTGATTGGCACTCCTACAAGACGTTCGACGTTCCCACAGGCAAGACCGTTCAATACACCTTTCCATCAGCGTTTCAGGCATACTGGATACGATTCAAAACAGACGCCCTTACCACTGCCACCGCACAGCTGACCTATCAATAAAACAGGAACACGAACAAGACGATGGGTCGGTGTTCAAATCCTCATACAGCCGTTTCCGACCCGTAACCCGAAGCCCTTCTCCACCCCCCAAATGGACATCCTTAGCCGCAGCCCATGCCCACCTCTCCCGACTCACGGCCCTAGAGCATTGATTCACCGACAGTCTTAGGTTATACCTATCCCTATATGGACGCCTCTCAACCTCGGAAACATATCCGGCGACGCCACTGGCATAGCTGGAGCCGCACAAAGATCATCCTGACCGTGGTCGGGAGTCTCTCTGCAGCCATCGGTGGCTGGATCTGCATTGCGCCCGCCTTTATCGAGAATCATTCCGCCCAACTAGTCGGCTGTGGCTACATCCTGCTGGGCGGCCTCTTACTCGTCTCCCGAACGCTTCTCTCTGGCCTACAAGACTATCGCCGCCGCACAGAGTACCGGCATGAAAAACGCAAGCGCGGGGTGGTCCTAATCGTCGTACTCGTGATGACCGCCATCCTCGCCACACTCACTCTCCACACTCAGGCCCTAACCGTCACCTCTCTCAAACTCGCTCACATCCGACAGCAACACGATCAACTCCTCTCCGCCGCCATCGACGGCACATGGACGAGCTTGCACCTATTTGTGAATCGCACAACGGAGGTCGAACAGAAAATCGCAGACGATGCTGACGTCCTCACCTACACCCTTCCCAATGACATCAAGGTCAGCAGCACCATCAAGAAAGCTGCCGCCCCCAAATCCACAAAATCTTCAAGCGATAAAAAGAACCTTCATTTTTATGAGCTCCATACCTTGGCCGAATTTGATGACCGGGAAACAGACATCTATTGCCTCTTCTCATATAACAACAGCGGCACCATTCAGGTCGCTCGATGGCTGGAGTCTAACTAGTCATGTCCATGACCCCGACCCAGCTGCCTCTTCCGAAAACAAATGCTGCCTATGGCGTCGACCCAAATGATGGCTCGCCTATCGTGATCGCCTGCAAGCGATCAAGCGGTCGCCTGTCCTACTCTCCCGCCACCATGGACAGCCTCAACCAAGAAGGCGCCGTCATCGCAACCTGTCTCACCGCGCGCGAAAGCCTAACCCGCTGGATCCACTCTCCACTGAAACAACACGCAAAGGCCATTCGCGTACTGCCCTCCCTTCTCGACGTCCAACTTCCCTTTCCGCTGGAAGACTGCCAATTCAGCTTCGCACAGCTTCGCTCGACACTCACCGGCATCGAAGCGCTCGCGGTCGCCACGCGCAACAGCGAAATCGCTGATCATCTCGCCGAGCTGCCTGTCGACCCACAGGTAATTGATCAGGAAGGCCTCGCCCTATGGACCCAAGCCCTGCATGAGGCCGCCACTCACACCATCGGCCTACGCATTATCATCCATCTCAGTGCCAACCACCTAACCGTCGTGCTCGGACAGGACGAAGAATTTCTAAGCGCGCACACCCTCAATCATGACAACGCACCGCGCATCGAACGTCTCATCCGCCCACGCCTCAATGACGGTACACCCGTCACCTGGGTCTGGACCGGCGCCGGCACCGCAGACCCCGACCGGGTCAGCTCACTCAAACAAGCACTCGAAGAGATCGCCCCCGGAACCTCCCAAGCAATCGACACACCCTCCGAGTTTCTAGCTCGCGCCCTTGCCACACGCGTACTGATAGCAGGTGACCTACGGGCCAATCTACGCGGCGGCCCCTTCATCCACCCCACCATAGCCTCCAACCAAACAACCTCCACCGCCGGCGCCGCCGTCCTCTGCCTCATCGCAGGCGTACTCATGACAGGGGCCAGCATCCGATGCGACCAAATGATCGACAATCGCCACTCAGATATCCACGACACCTTTAAAACCCTTGCCGAACGCGTCGGCGGGGCCCCCCTTGGTCCTCTAAAAGGCTCCACGGCCATGGACTTTGTCACCACCGACTTCGAAGCCCGCAGCACAGCTGCACCCTTCTTAGCCCACATGATACGCGCAAAGCTCTCTCAATCGATCGACGCCCTCCTGCGCGAAGGCAAGCGGCTCGATGCTCGCTTCAACAAACTCTCCCTCGATACCGATGCCATTTACCTGAGCGGCACCTGCGGGGACTGGGATCATGTCGACACCCTCGCCGCCTTCACTCGTGATCTGGGCTGGCGCGTCACCTTTAGCCGCCAAGAACTCCCCGAAAACGAACGCATCACCTTCATCATCCAGTCGGGAGAGCCCAATGTCCGTTGAACTCCGACAGACCTGGTTATGGGCGATTGCTTGCCTCACACTCCTCACCGGAGTCGTACTCTCCGCATCAACCTGGAGCAACTACACCAAAACAGATCGCCGCATTGATCTACTGCTCGGTTATATCGATACCCTTGTCCTCATGCAACAACCGGCGCAGGCACAACAAAGCGCTCTGGACCTCATCACTCAACTCCCGCAACCCAATCTCGTCTCACTCGAAAACCTCGCAGCCATCAGCGGCGCCGCCAAACACGCCACCATTCGCCAGACCCATCTAACCCCCCTTCCAGACGGCTGGCAGGCGCGCACCATCGAAGTATCCGCCACTAACATCTCTCACACCATCCTCTCCAACTTTCTTCAGCAAGCCGAATCTCAGCGCCCGCCATGGCGCCTCGTCAAATGTGACCTGCGCGGATCCGACCAACAAAGCCAATCAGCCAGCGCAACCCTCACCTTCGAAGGCCTAGAAAAACCCTAACCTGTCCGTTTTCACCCACAACAACTGTTTGACACTCAGCGCACGAAGCATTAACGTCTCCTCACTAACCCACGGAGAAACTCATGCTCGTACTATCTCGTAAACCCGGCCAGATCCTACACATTGGCGAAGACATCCAAATTCAAATAGTCGAAACCAAAGGCAACGCAGCCTACATCGGAATCGACGCACCAAAAGAAATCACCATCTTCCGAGAAGAAGTCCTAGATCGAATGATAGAAGAACAAAACCAAGCCACCGAAAACAACACCGAAGACTGACTCAGTAGCCAGCGGCCCGCAATCAGATCAACAGACGCTTTTCGCAGAGCGTGATCGCCGAGCAGCCTGCCGTATACCCTGTCCAAACCCCGCCTCCTCCGGACAACGAACCCGTCCAGTTCCAGTCTTCAGCAATCACTCAATCAATGGATGCTTGTCTAGAGCGTGTG
>CAXMRT010000216.1:0-12575 GCA_964196025.1 uncultured Gemmatimonadales bacterium
ACCCACAGGAGGGCCCCCAACACAAAACCCGAAAAAAGCTGTCTACTCATTCGTCATTCCTTCAATCAAAACCGACCACACACACACAACCCGCATCTTTACTGGTTGCGAGTCTATCGCTCCCAGCTAAAGGGTACAAGAACAAACCACCAGACAGCTTGACCATCCCGAGAGAAACACCTAAATATAACCCCTGTTCGTTTCGGGGGGATTAGCTCAGTTGGTAGAGCGCTTGCATGGCATGCAAGAGGTCGTGAGTTCGACTCTCATATCCTCCACCAAATGACCCAATCACGCCAACTGACGGCAAAGGTCCTACCAGAACCCATGAAACCAAAACTCATCGTCGGACTCATGATCATCATTCCGGTCTTTCTCGCCGGACTACTTGCGTTCACGTATTGTTATAAAAAGATGCACGGCGAGCTCCGCATGGCTCTAGGTGCCTACGCCATTTACGAATACAACACCTCGACTTCTTTGACCTTCCAATCATTAGACGGCGACACTCTGTTTCCACCCCAGTTTCGCGTGGCAGTCTCCCTCATGTTTCCGGACGAAGAAGGGCTCGACTACTATATCACCTATTGGACACTCACCAGTGCGACTCGAACTGCTGTAGACGAAACAATCAAAGACCTTCAACGTGCAGTCTTGCTCAAACGGACAGAACTGGAAACCCGTAGCACCGAACACACGGATCTAAATAATCAACTCCGCGCGCGCGTCGATATCGCGATTACGGATGACGAGATCGCGAAGGTCCGTTCCGAACTCGAACCATTGATAACAGCCAAGGCCGCAGAGATTGAAACCTGCGCAACCGAGTTGAGCGCCCTCAGCGCGAACGTATTCGCTCGCGTGCCCGAGTTTCGACCCTAGTCGCCCCGACTACTTGGATCGCGGCCGTAAGGCCTTGCGCAGCTCGTCCTGCTCGCTCCGGCAAACAAAACGCGTCAGCCCAAAGTAAAACACGATGCCAATGCCGATACTAACGACAACAGCCAACACCTGACTGAGCTTGTCCGGACTCTGAGGCATGGCCTGATACACCCGCCAAACAACAACCGCCATGGCTACCGCACACAATAGACTGCGCAGCAGGCTATTAGCGATGCGTGCCCAACCCGGATTCCCCAAGCGCCGATGAAGAATGACCGCCAACACAATACTGCAAATCAAGGAGGAGAGAACCGTGGTGCACGCCAGGCCAGCATGCTTCCATTCGACGGGGATCACAGAGGTGAAGACAATCGCAAGGTTCAAACCCAAATTCAGCCCCACCACCAACGCGCCGACGATCACAGGGGTTCGCGTATCTTTTAAAGCAAAGAAGACTGGCGTCACAACCTTGTAGATACTGAAGACCAACAAGCCCGGGGCGTACATCATGAGCGCACGCGCGGTTAGTTTCGCACTTTCTGAATCGAACGCTCCGTTCGGCCACTCATACACCAGCTCAATCACCGGCCGAGCCAACACTAACAAGCCCATCGACGCCGGCATCATGATAAATAGCAGATGCCGCAAAGAGTCGTTCAAGGTCTGACAAATGGCTCCCGGATCTTTTTGAGCACTCTGTCGCGAGAAGGTGGGCAGCAATACCGTCCCCATCGCGGTGGCAAACACGCCCAGTGGTAGATAAATTAGGCGATCCGCATAATTGATAGCTGACGGGGCCCACTCCGCGATATGCATCGCAAGCAAACGATCAATCATCACATTCATCTGTGTAAGACCCAAACCCACTGCAACCGGCGCCATTAACCCAATGACCTGCCAGGCACGCGCATCCTTCCAAGCCAAGGTCAATCGTGGCCGATAACCCTGACGCAGCAGGGCCGGCAACTGGATTAACACCTGCACGAGACCCGCTACTAAGACTCCCCATGCGACACCATAAATTCGGGATTCTTTCGTATCGCCAAACTCTGGGCAAACGAACAACAAGGTAATGATCCAGATGATATTCAAGACAACCGGCGTCGCCGCCGGCGTGGTGTAATCACTACAGGAGTTCAAGACCGCCATGCACAAGGCGACTAAGCAAATACAGACCATGTAAGGAGCCATAATCCGCAACAAGCTCAACACCATCATACTCTTGCCGTTGACGTCGACATCGCCAGAGTTCATTTGCAAAGAGATAACAGTAATTCCCACCAGCACGACACTCGATAGAAGGACGACCAACATGCTGCCGATCCGGTTAGCGAGGCGCCATGCCTCGTCGTTTCCCGCCGTTTCCTGGGTCTCAGTGAAGACCGGGATGAAGGCGGCAGACAAGGCCCCTTCGCCAAACAAGCGCCGGAAGAGATTTGGGACCGTAAACGCCACCACGAATGCAGAGGAGGCCAGTGAGGTTCCGAAAAACTGAGCCATGAGAATCTCGCGAACGAAACCAAGCACACGACTCACCGCGGTCCACGTGCTGACGGTCGCAACCGATTTCATGATATGGGACTTATCGTTCGGCATTCTCTACACTCTCAGTCAGTCGATTGAATACAAATTTCCCGCGCTAGACTCAACACATGGTCAGCGCTCACGCGCTCCAAGGCCTCGCGCGCAGGATCCGATTCACGTGGAATGTCACGAGAACCCGTCACACCCGCGGCCGCAGCCACACGACTCTGTCGACCCAGTGGACCCGTACACGTCGGATCGGTCAGACCAAAAACACCGACCACCGGAACCCCCACCGCCGTTGCGAGGTGCATACCCCCGCTGTCATTGCCAATCACCACTCGGGAACGAGCCAGACAAGCAGCGAATTGAGGGAGCTTTGTTTGTCCTGCAAGTGACACCACGTCGCCCCCCACCTGTTCAGCGACTGCAGCGCAGACCTCTTCTTCCCCAGGACCGCCATGAACGATCACACGACTTCCCGTCTCTGCCGCCAGTGTTCGCCCAACCTCAGCAAACCGTTCAACGGGCCACTGCTTGGAGGATCCTCGTGCCGCACCCGGAATCAAACTAATACAACGTTGAACCCCCAACGACGCCGGCAACACAATCTCATCCACATTGATGCGCGGATCAGGCAGCGTTCCGACCTCCATCAAACCGAAGAGCTCAAGATATTCGAGCGCCTGATGCCCTCCCGCAGTCGAGGGCTCTACAGTATGAGTCGTCAAAAAAGATCGGAGCATACCGGGCAATCCCACCCGAATCGGGATCCCCGCAAGCGCGGGAATCAAGGCGGAGCGAATGGAATGCGGACAGATGTGGACCTGATCAAAGCGTTGACGTCGTAATCTCCCCGCCGTTCGCAAGGTCCCGACAACACCCATCTCCAAGGTGAGCACTTCATCGACTGCGCCATGCAATCTCCACAAGCTCTCCAACTTGGGCTTCACTAGGAGGGTGATTCGGCTCGATGGCTGCGCCTCACGCAGCAATTGAAGTGCAGGCATCATCATGACGGCGTCGCCAATCCAGTTGGTACCGCAAACGAGAATTGATCTACTCACAATCGCGCCTCATGAGGATTTTTTGAAGCAAATACGCTGAATACAATCATGAAAGTCCTGCTCGCCGCGCAACAACTCAATGTCCACCCGCAGGAAAAAGATCGGAACGTCACGACGTCCCATCCGTGGAAACCGCACGGCATCTTTCTCTGTGGTGATGATCATATCGACATTCTTAGAGCTCGCCTCGTTAATCAATTCGATAATTTCCTGCTGAGAATAACGATGGTGGTCTGCATAGCGAACCTTGAAAACCAGTTCAGCGCCTCGCGCCGCGACACTATCCTCAAACCCTTCAGGAACTGCGATTCCTGAAATGACGCCCACCCGTGCGCCTTTCAAGGTCTCCAAGGGGACTCGGTCAGCA
The DNA here is from genome assembly GCA_964196025.1 of uncultured Gemmatimonadales bacterium. GTDB lineage: Bacteria > Verrucomicrobiota > Kiritimatiellia > CAXMRT01 > CAXMRT01 > CAXMRT01. Next base: position 3,841 of record CAXMRT010000216.1, read on the forward strand.
TTGTAAATGTTCTGAAGGTATCGTGCTTCGTGACAACACTCTATCACTTCCGCCTCTGGGTTCAGCTCGTTTAACTGTTTTCGCAATGGCTCCAAGCCCTGCCCATCCGACTTGGTGATGAATATGAAATTCGCGCGCTTGATATTTTTAATCGGCTCGCGCAAAAGCCCTCGTGGCAAGACGTGGCCGTTACCAAAGGGGTTGCGCTTATCCACCAATACAATTTCTACCTGGTGCTTGAGCGAGAGATACTGAAATCCATCATCGAGAATCAATGTGTCGCATCCCATTTTGGTCACCGCATACCGACCGCTTTTTACGCGGTCCCGGTCAACCAACACGCACACCTCAGGAAGATTCATAGCCAACATATACGGCTCATCGCCACTCATCGCCGAATCCAACAACAATTCTTTTCCGTCCGAGACCACTCGTGGAGGACGTCGTCTCTCCGCGAACGTCAATTTATCCATAACCTTTTGTCCAAAGGTGGGCTCCACCTTCTTATAGCCGCGACTCAGGATGGCCACCTTACGTCCCTCACGCGCCAACTCACGCGCGAACGCCTCGACCACGGGCGTCTTCCCCGTCCCTCCAACTGTGAGGTTCCCGACACTGATCACCTGACATCCAAGGGTGTGGTGACGTAATAGACGCTTCTCATAAAGGTAAAGGCGAAGGGTGACGATGGACTTGAAGAGATAGGAGAGCTGACGCAGGACGATCAGCAGTAAACGAATACTACGCCGTTGCAAATACTCTGACTTCTCATCTTGGACAATCGTGACCAAAAAGGTCTCTAATCGTTCCTGCCTATTTTGACTCACAAACCCCTGCACTTTCGAAAAATCGGTCACACCTGATATGTATCAGACAATCAGTGCTCATCGTGCCAACTGAGCGCCATGCGGTCAAGGATCAGCACTCACAGGGCCAAAATAATCACATCTTAGCCCATTCCGCACGATCGACCGGCTTTGAGGGAACGTCTCTCCATGCACTCGGCCGCGCCCAAACACATCGACCCGCTCTAAACGCCGTCAAAAAACGCTCGCAGGATCCTCATGAGAACCGTAGTCTGGTCGGCCGTAATGAAAACGACCTATAAAAGGTCTAAAAACCGATTATACAGTGGAAAGACGTTGCTTAACCGTGGAAGACGAACCGGAATATATCGACGACGGCTCTGAAGAGAGCACGCCCGAAGAGGAAGCGGCCCTTCCTCACCTGCTGATCCCAGCCGACTGGGGCCTCCAACTCGACCTGAACGAGATCTACGGGAATGAACACTCTCTCGAAGTCGAACTCGGTTGCGGAAAAGGCCGCTTCGTCGCCACACGGGCACAAAAGAACCCGGACATCAATTATCTCGCCGTCGAACGCATGAAAGGTCGCGCATTCGCCACGGCCGACAAATTTCGCCGCCGCGACCTCTCCAACGCACGTGTGCTACGCATCGAAGCAGCCTACACGATTAATGCTCTTTTGCCGCCTAACAGTATCGATGTACTCTACGTATTCTTCCCAGACCCATGGCCGAAACGGCGACATCACACCCGACGCCTTTTCAACGATGACTTCATGACGTCGCTATGTCGCACACTAAAACCCGGCGCGTGCGTCTACCTCAACACGGACCATAAGGAATACTTCGAGGTTATTTATGAACTGCTAGAGACCCACGACCGTTTCCGCGCAGTCGACCCTGTCATCCCAAGCGATGACGAGCAAACCGGCTTCGAAATGGTCTTCTTGAAGCAGGGTCTCGATATCCACCGTATCGGATACGAGTTTACGGGCTAAGCGAGGAAGACACCTCAGTGCTGAGCGACTCGTAAAGAGCCAGAGTCGCCTCGACCGTTCGCTCCAGAGAAAACACGGACTTAATTCGTTCACGCGCAGCGACGCGAAAGGATTCATGCAAAACGGTATCGGTCTCTAAACGCGTAAAAGCGTCGGCCAAGGCCGGCGCATCAGATACTGGAACCACCAATCCGCTAACGCCGTCCTCTACCAATTCGGGCATGCCGCCAACATTCGTGACCACTGGCACTACCGATTGAGCCATCGACTCAATGATAGCCCGAGGCAGACCTTCACGGCGAAGCGACGCCATGACGCTCACCTGACAAGCGGAGATCAATTCGCGCGCGTCTGATCGATACCCCGCAAAATGTACACGCCCCGCGATCTCTTTCTGGGCGGCCTGCTCCATCAGCTCTCGATCACGCACTTCTCCAATGAATAGAAAATGGATGTTCGACGTCGCAGGTAAAAGCCCCGCAGCCTCAACGACAACGTGCACCCCCTTCAAGGGACGCATATTCGCGACACACCCCACCACAAACGCGCCCTCTGGAATGCCAAAGGAACGTAGAGTCGGACGCTTATCGATCGCATACCAGTCGACGTCATGCCCCTTATAGATCGTTTGCACCCGCGACGCCGGCACGCCCATGGTCTTCAAGTAGTCGCCAACTGCATTCGATACACTAATCAAGCGGTCGAGTCGCGGACTCAGATAAGCCAACCAAGAGGCCGGATCAATTCTGCTAAGGTTTCCCATGGTGCCCCGATACGCCACCTTTTTTATCACTATCCCAATACTCGCCCACAACGCATTAGACAGCGGCCGGTTATTTCGCAGGGTATGTAAAATGTCGTACTTCCCCACCTTCAACTCAGCGCGGATCGCTCGGATACCCGCTAGGTCCAGGCGACCTTTCAACTCTAACGGGACCACTCGCAGGCCGGCCGTTGCTAGCGGTGACGAGTAGTCGTCGCTAGAAGGCAGCATGACCGTCACCTCAATCCCACGCTTGCTAAGTTCGCAGAGCATGTGGAATTCCGGCAGGTCCAAGCCTTCAGATATGATGATGACACGCACGCGCGCTCCCCGATTGCAATCTTCAGATGAGTGGCTACAATAACACCCATTCCGAAGGAATGACAACAGGCGAAGTTGGCCCCACACACTATGAAGATATTACAGGTTTATTCATCCCCCTCACCGGGTGGCGGCACCATCCACGTGGCCGACCTCACACGCGCTCTGCTGGAACGCGGGCATGAGGTGCACGTGGCCTGCCGCCCCGAAACACCCATCAGCCAATGGCTCGCCGACTCCGGAGCATACGTCCACACCCTCCCTCTACGAAACAGCCTCGACCTGATCTCGATGCGAGGGCTATCTAAACTGATCACGCAACACGGCATCGACATCATCCACGGTCATACCGGACGCGACTACCCGCTGTGCTGGATGGCCCGCGCGCTGGCCAAACGCAGCAAACTGATTTTCTCTCGCCACCTAGCAAAGGCCAACCGGGTCACGCCCCTCTCACGCCGCATGTTCCACTCAGCCGACCAGGTATTGACCGTGTCCAATGAGATTCGCACAACGATGATGCACGCCTTCGATCTTCCAGCCGAGTCGGTCACAAGCATCCCCAATTGGCTCGACTTCTCCCGATACGACTCGCTCCTCTCCCAAGAAAACGCGCGCAAACGCCTCGGCCTCATGCGCCCCTACGCAATCGCCGTCATGGGCGGCGTCATTCCCTCTAAAGGCCAAGCAGAGTTTGTCGAGTCCGCCATCCAATTGGCCTCTAAGCGCCACGACATCGATTTCATGATTGTAGGCGTCAACGCACACGCAGACCCGACGTATCTCGCCGCCATCAAGCAACAAATTACCGATTCTGGGCTAGCAGAAATGATCAAGTGCTATGACTGGGTCGATGATCTGCGCGACATTCTGCCAGCCCTGACCCTCAGCATCGTCCCGTCTTGGTCGGACGCATTCTCGATTGTGGTCACCGAATCCATGGCCGCACACGTCCCCGTCGTCGCTTACGACGCGGCAGGACCGGCAGAAATCATCACGCACCAGCAGACGGGCCTGCTGACACCGCCACGCGACGTCGCTGCGTTGACCGCTGCGATCACGTCGCTGCTGAACGACGAGCACGAACGTGAGCGACTCAGCACAGCCGCGGCTAGCGATGTGAGGGCTCGATTCGATCGCGACACGGTCATCACTCGCATCGAAGAGGCATACGGCGCTATTGACCCCTGCCTGCCCGCCAACTAGACTCCGGCAATGGACTTCAGCTCACAACTTGACGACCCACTCGAACAGTGGGTCTATCGACTGCTCTTAACAGGCGTGATGGCCATCACGTTTTCGATCGCACTCGGCCAGACCTTTTTTATCGTTTCCTTTCTTCTTTTCCTCGTCGTATTTTTTCGCGGCCGCGTCAATGTTCAGGTTCCGATCATTATTGTACCCACAATCCTCTTTGGCGCAGTCGCAGTCATCAGCGCCTACTTCGGCGCGGGCGAAACGATCGCTGAGGACGGCAGTCGGTCCTCCATCGGCATCATCCCAACCAAGGAGCTACTTTGGTTCCTGGTCATGCTGGTCTCCGCGACGGTTATTACATCTACCGACCGCTTACGTAATCTGATGCGCGTTTTTGCACTAGGCTGCGGCGTCCTAAGCCTCGACATCGTGATCGGCAACCCCATCCGCGCATGGTTCCTCTACAAAAATGCGGGGGTCGGATCCCACAATCCGGACGGTGTTCCGGAGTTCTATCAGTCACTACTTCATCAAGGGTCGATGACCGACGGGCAGTTCCTAATGATCGGCCTAGTCGTCACCTTCGGACTATTCCTACTCGGACGCCTCGAAAAACAACACAGCATTGGTTGGCTCCTACTCTACGCGCTCGAGCTCGCGGCTTTTATCATCAATTTCAAACGCGGTTCATGGATTTGTGCAGTCATTATCATGGGCCTCTTCCTGATCATTAAAACCAATTGGCGCTATGTGCTTGCGCTGGTCGTCGTCGTGATGGGCGTCTGCATGGTTCCTTATGTCAACGAACGCCTCAGTACACTTACCACCGAGATATCGAACCCTGAAAAAGGCGGCCGCATGTACATGTGGAAAACGCTCTATCCCACCTTGGTTCAAAAGTACCCAAACGGCGTCGGCTACGGAAACCTAACACCAGAAATCATGGAAGCCGCTGGACCCAAGGTAGAACCGAATCGTAACCATATGCACTCGAATTTTCTCACCATTCGCGCCGAGACCGGAGCCATCGGCGCCTGGGTCTATGTGGCCATGATGCTATGGGGCGTGACCCAGGCCACACTCTTATTCGTCCGAGCGCGACACCAGAGTTATGCACGTGAAATCTGCACCCTTCTCTTACTGCTCACGCTCTGCGGCCTCATCGCCAACGGCCTGATAGAATATAATTTTGGAGACTCCGAACTACTGTTAATTTATGGAGTGATATTCGGCGTGGTCGGGTCGCGCATACCTCTGCGAGATAGCGGCGGCGAATCCCGGCCCACAAAGTTCAACTTGGGCTAGCCCTTCAGCAAAACGCTTTGAGCTCACCCGTATGCTCAGCTGCAAGCCCGCCCGATCCGCTCACCTTAACACCAAACATGCCCGCCTGCCCGCCATGGCGCAGATAGAGCCTCCCTACACCTGATCGGATCAGGATCGCATCGCGCGGCGTATAAAACACACCGCGCACGACGCCCGATACGGCGACCGTTAGTTCGCCGTGCCAAAAGTCTACGATTCGCTCACTAGCATCCAACACCTCAACTCGGTAGCTCGACGCATCAAAATCTGCCCACCACTCGGCCTGTTCGGCCGTGAGTCGAATGGACACCGCCTCGCCTGCCCGGTGCAAGTCCTGAACGACCCGCTCATCACCCCGAAAGCCCGTCACTACAAGCGTCTCACCAGCATCCGGCACATCAATAACCTGAGCGCGCTCGCCCTCGCACGAAACCTCCACACGTCCATCACCTTCCACGACCAATCGGTCACAATTAGTCACCACCCGCAGTCGCGCCGGAGCGTCTCCGTGGCCCCACTCCACCAACACACTCAGGACGGGAGTCTCCAAACATCTAGCCTGAAGAAGGCGGTAGGCGAGTTTTGGCACCCTCCACGCATCGACCAGTCCAGAATATCGCAGGTAACGATCTTTACGCAGAGTGGCATAGTCATTCATGCACCAAAGCGTATACCCGCTATTCCCGGCATGGGCATCCAGCAGTTTCCAGTCGGCAGAAATGATCTCCACTTGCCGCCATTCCTCCTCTTGATCACCCCGCTGGGCCTGAGGATTATTGCTGCACTCGGACACCAGAATGGCACCTGTCTTGCTCACCTCGACGGCCTCATCCAGACGATCTAATTCGTAATTCACTCCGAACACATCCGGCAGGTTCAAGGTCCCCTTGCGCCGTCCGCGATAAATGTGGTTTTCAGCATAAATGGTCGGCCGGCCCCGATCGAGCCGCGCCACTAACGCGTTCATCGCAGTATAAGCCCGATGAGAACGTGATTCGTTCCCCATTCCCCAGAGGATGATGGACGGATGATTCCGATCCCGTCGAATCATGCCTTCCAGCTGCCTCAAGGCGTTCTTCAACCACGCCCCTTCTCGAACACTCTTCCACGTCGCGATCTCCGCATACACCAATATACCGAGACGATCACATTCATCCAAAAAATCCGGGTGCTCTGGGTAATGTGACAATCGAACAAAATTTGCGCCGGCTTCTTTTAGCAAACGCGCATCGGCACGCTGTAGCGAGGGTGTCATGGCGCGACCAAAACCCGGCATATCCTCGTGTCGATTCCAGCCCTGCAACAACACCCGCTCACCATTCAAGAAGAAACCTTCCTTGCAAAAGAACGCTTCACGCAAACCGACCTTCAGGGTCCAGGCATCGTGAATTGTCTCACCCACCCTCAGCTTCATACGCAGGAGGTAACGGGTCGGCGAGGCGGTCGACCACCTCTGCGGATTAGCCACGGAAAGTGTAACGTCTGCCACATCCGTCGCAGAAACGGTCGCGCGGTCAACCTCTACCGAAGGGGTATCCATCGTGGACAATGTCCACTCGACGGTCGCATCCACCGGCGTCTGCATCCGTACCCGCGTGATCACATCAACTCGCGCACACTCAGTCATCACACCTCGAGACACGACCCGCACATCCTCGGGCCCCAACTGAACATCCGGCACATACTCAAGGTACACGCGCCCAGACAGGCCTCCATATAACAAGAAATCTGGCATCTTGATGCCGGGCAGAACCGCCTTCGAGCACTTATTGGTTAACGCGATCGCCAGATGATGGTCACTGCCCGATTCGAGCGGACCCAAAGGGATATCCATGCCGAGATACTGACCATCCACCCTCGCAACCCGTTCAGCGTCAACCCACACCTCACCGGTTCCATAAAAACCCTCAGATTTTAAATGCCACTGACCCGCAACAGTCGGGCCATCAGCAGGGATCGTAAAAACGGTTTGATAGGCACCGGCTCCACGGTAATAGGCCACTCCCTCCTGAAAAGAGTCGCGGGCGTTCCAACAATGCGGCAACCACACATCCTCGCCCTGCCCCCGCGCTTCACCCCGTAGCCAACTGCGATCGGCTTTCGATTTTTGGAACCGCCATTCGTCATGCAACCAGTGGCGAGGTCTCTGCGCTGGCGCGTCCATAGTCACACCACCTCGGCGACCTTGAAGTATACGGGCGCGTGATCAACCGGCACAAGCTCGCCAAAGGAGTATCGATTTTCGCCATAGGCGTCGCGGGCGGACAAGTACTCGAACGACCAAGGCCCCATCACTTCTCCTTGGTTAGACCACGCCACCACAATTGACTCGTCATCCTTCTCAAACAACAAGGCATAGGTGTCCTCGACAGACTCTAGCTTCCGAATGAACGTCGCCGTCCCCAGCGTTTTTAAGAAATTCTCCAACATCAAGAAAGCGGGCCGTTCACGCCAGCCATCCTCCCCGCGTTCATCAACCAAACCAAACCCATGCGCCACTAAACGCCACCAATACACCTGATCCACAAACCCCGAGCATAGAGCCAGCAGAATGTAGCGGAGCATGTAACTCGCATATAACTCTTCGGACACACTCGGGTCCCCAGTGCGCACCCCTGGCGACACATAAGGTGAGCCAACCGGAGACCATTCTCCAGTATCCTGAATAGGCCAGTTGACTTCCGAGATAATCACACGGTCTTCACATCGCCGCGACCAACGCGCGATGGCACGCAGAAGCGCGCATTTCTCAACCAGCGAATATCGTCCTTGAGTATTTTCGGGCGCGCCCCGGCGATCCACATAAAGATGATGGGAAAGAGCCCCATACTCCAAGGCTTTAGGCATTTGGTCCAGAGCCGCAACCACATACTGATATTCAAAATCGATACATGACGGGCCCGTAAACCGGACGTCCTGATAGCGTAACTGCAGGTCGACCACGGGTTCAAGCAAGCGTTGGTGCTCGGCAGGCGACCACACGCCCCACTTCACACGGTTCACCGCATGACAAAATTCGACGGTCTCCACATAGTCAGCCACCTGCCCCATCACGGTCTCGAGGAAATGGCGCCACGCTTCAGGCTCCTGGACCGCTCGGCGATCCTGAACCAAGGCGATGGCGACACGGTGCTCATCGGCGTGCAAGCGCTTCACTACGGCCGCAGTAGCCGCCCACTGCGACTCAGCTTCATGGTGATAGAAGCGAATCATTACGGGGATCCGGCCCAAGCGCTCAAGCAACCCGAGCTGCTTATCCACATCCATCCCTGACACTTCTAGTGCCACACCAATGCGCTCCGACAGGATCACCGGTTCCGCAAACGCATCTGCCAGAAGAGCTTTG
>CAXMRT010000217.1:0-3555 GCA_964196025.1 uncultured Gemmatimonadales bacterium
ACCCAATATTGACCCATTAGCCTCCGATATTTGCATTGAGTTTTTATCAACCAATTACAACGTCAACACAGCCGTATTACGGGCCGACGCGATTTCATAGGGGTCAAAAGTAGCTACAAAAGCCGGTTCAAAATTCGATACAATTCAACACTCACCGCGCCAATTGATCGACTCTTGCACAAATCCGCTCATGTAACGCCGGGGTTGCGTCGGCGGCAAAGGTCAGGAGCATGCCGATCAAGGCTTGCTGACGATACTCTTTTAGATCAATGTAACCGCTAACCCAGTCCTGCCTTGCTAGTCGCTGGGAACCAAACAGCTGCTGCGCAAGCCAGCGACTATCCAATTGACCTCGTAGGTAACCGTGTTCTAGAGCGCGGTCACAAAGCCTCTGAGCCACATTTACGGATTTTTTGAATATGCCATCGTTCATTTCATGTTCAAAGAGCCCAAGACGTTCGCCCCCCAAGAACGCCGCCCTATAAAAAGTCTCATCGGCGCCATAGAGAGAAAGCAGGTTGTTGATGAAGGTCTCCGATGCGGCAATGGGGTCTACCAGCGTAGGTTTGGCCAATGCCTCATCGATTCGATCGACCAACCCTCTGAACAACTCGAGCACTATGTCGTTCTTCTTCCCGAACAAATTGTGCACGGTTGGGATTGTGACCCCAGATCTCGCTGCTAGCTGACTGATTGTCAGTGCATCAAAACCCTCTGCAGCAATCAGATTTCTGGCAACGGCAAGGATCTTTTGCTTTCGAAGTTCCTTATTCGCCTGACGCGTTACTTGTCCCTTGGCTACCACGATGCCTCCCAAAGTTCTGATCCTTTAAGTATTTGACAGCAGTTTTTATTATACATAAAATATGCAAAACTGCCTAGGCTCCAATAACGCTAATAGAGGAAGCCCCAATGAACCGACCACACTATATGGAATCAATCGAAGCCTGCGCGGCACACTACGGTGATGACGCCGATGCCATGCGGGAATTTCTACTCGCCGGACATGAGCGCGCCATGGAACTCGACAATCGCGGCCCCATTGCCTTTGACGACCAGGGCAACTTAGAGCCCCATATTTTGGCCGCCTACAGAAAGTACGGATTCTACGTTTTCACCGGTGTTCTGAATGCAGACGAACTCAAGGACATCGACGACGATCTTACGTCCATGAAAATGAGCTTCCCCGCTGGTCCCGGTGAAAAACTCACTGCGGATGGGGCCCCTGCACTAGGGGCAGATTGCACAGCGCCGAACTTGGTTTGGTCAAAGCCTTTGGGCGATCCTCTGGGAGGTTCAGCGCTAGCTAATGGACGCCATCAGGTGAAGCTCCATGAGCCCAAGGCCGCCGCCAACGCGCCGGAGTGGGCGCCGTTTATCCTGCTTGGTTCTCTCCAATTTTCGGAAGCTTGCCTTCGGGTCTATGGGCACCCTCAGTTATTGGAGGTTGCCGAAGCCATCAATGGCAAGGACTTCGCTCCCTTCAATGAAACGCTTTTCATCAAAGAACCCGGAATTGGTGCCGCCGTATCCTGGCACCAAGATGGTACGACCCACTGGGACAGTGAGGCTTTTGACGAAGACATTCACGGCTTCAATTTTATGGCTCAGCTTTATGGCAGCACCGCGGTGAACGGTGTCTGGGTTTTACCAGGAAGTCATAAAGTCGGAAAGGTCGACATCAAGAAGCTGGTTGAGGAATCGGGAAGCGAACGCATAAAGGGAACGGTTCCCCTTGTCTGCGATGCCGGAGATGTAATTATGTGCAACCGGCAGCTTGTGCACGGCTCATTCGCCAATACAGGTTTCGAACCGCGCATTACCGTGAACATGGGCTTCCACCGACGCAGTTCGGTTCTCGACGTTATGGGAGCAGGTACACACAACGAAGCGCAAGTCTTCGATGACACTCTCATATCAAAACGGTCCGAGGTTATCGGTTACGGAATCGACGCTCGACGGCAACGCTTTCCTGACGAGACGCCTTACAAGTATCAACCGTTTCTGGAAAAAGGCTTAAGCTATACATGGAACTCAGACGCCAAAGCCTCACTCCGTGACTACAATGCAATGGATCTAAGCATCTAGGGCCAGAGCCCAGAGCCCAGTAACGATACATCCTGCGGAGTGCGCAACCGAAGATTTAAAGGCACTCTTTATTCACTCATTTAGAGACGAGTACCCCGATGACCGCCTCAGTCCCAGTCCTAGCCATGCACCCCCAAATGCAAACCTTGTTTCCAGAGTCTCCTGCACGCTGGAACTGGATCCAACCCGGCGAAAATATTGACGCAACCATCGAGCGGCACGGTAGCGATGTCGAAATTCTTCTCTCAGCCAGCATTGAAAAGCTCGACAAAGCCATGCTGGCGCGGTTTCCGAACCTGAGAATGATCGCCTCCATATCGGCAGGATTCAGTAACATTGACCTTGAGGAGTGCCGAAGCCGTGGAATCGCAGTGACAAACGCGCCAGGCATGAATTCAGGCGACGTCGCTGATCTGGCCGTCACCCTTCTTACGAGCCTGCTGCTGCGTATACCGCAATCACAGTCATACATAATGAACGACCAATGGATCGGTAAAACACCGCCACTGCGTCATTCACTTCGCAACATGCCCGTTGGTATCGTCGGGCTTGGCTCCATTGGCCGCGACGTTGTTACGCGCTTGACCCCGTTCGGACTCAACCTCAAATGGTGGGGCCCGCGCCCAAAACCTGACGTGGACCTGCCCTACGTTGATACTGTTAAAGCTTTAGCAGAGGAGTGTCGCGGACTCATTGTGTGCTGTCGTCCAGACGATTCCAATCGGCACCTCATTAACCAGGGCATTCTTAACTGCCTCGGCCCAGAGGGAGTTTTGGTCAACGTATCCCGGGGCAGCGTTGTCGACGAATCCGCGCTAATCGACGCCTTGAAGTCAAATCGATTAGGGGGTGCCGGTCTCGACGTCTTCGACCCTGAGCCGACTAGTAGCGCCCGTTGGAGTGGTGTGCCGAACGTCATTCTCACGCCACACCAGGGCGGCTCCACCTACGAGACGTTATTCGCCCAAGCACAGCTAGCGCAATCGAATATTGAGAACTTTCTCGACGGGAAAGCAGTCCACTCTAGTGTGCTTTAGCGTCACGGCCAGGCTTTAAGTTCTCGGTATAAGGGCGGCTCAGATGAAACGTATGCTAGGGCCAAACAGCGTACTAAATTACATCTCGAGTGCATTGATGGCACTTGTTCTGTCCTGTTACCTCAGCCAGTTTGTAGAAATCCGCAGTGGGCGACTTAACGCTAGGTGGCAGTTTTAAGGGGCCAGCTATTGGTTCAAGGTTACGGCTGCTTAATCCTAGTGTGCCAGTCCAAATGGACGTTGGAGTTTTCATCGACCTGTAGTGATCATTCAAACAAGATCTAAAATACTTTAACCAATACATCAGCGCCTTCGCCGAGAACATAGGCATAGGGTGGCTGATGTTTATGGATATTAATCGGACGGGACAGTCGAGTGTTCACAAAAATCTCTCCGCCGACAGATTGCATCAGTTCAGACCAATCGGATT
>CAXMRT010000218.1:0-6987 GCA_964196025.1 uncultured Gemmatimonadales bacterium
GCATTCGGTCGAAGCAATTTACAAGGGGTGTCCCGTAAACTGATCTTGAAGGCTTGAGCAAGAAAGATATCGGCTTGGAGTAAATTATGTTAACAAAGACCACGAACGTAAAAGGAGAAGGAATAATGAACAAACCAGCACTTACAATCAGTTGTTTAATTGGGTTATTTTGCATAATCGGGACCACCACCCAAGCCAAGCAGGTAAAGGTCTTCATCCTGGCCGGCCAGTCGAACATGGTGGGCCACGGAAAAGTCGAAGATGGAAGAAGTCCCGCTTACGACAAAAACGACAAGACGACACACGCGGAAGTCAAGGGCGGCATCGGTTCCCTGCGACATCTGGCGACTGACCCCAAGACGGCGTCCACGTACAAACATCTGTTGGATGCCAAAGGCAACTGGGTGGTCCGCGACGACACATGGATCTACTCGACCGCCACTGGCGGAGGGAACAAGGACGAGAAAGGTAAATTGACCGTTGGCTTCGGCGCCGGGGGCTGGTTTGGACCCGAGTTCGCATTTGGGCATGTCGTGGGCGACGCGCTGGACGAGCCCGTGCTGATCATCAAGACCTCCTGGGGCGGCCACTCGCTCGGCGTAAAGTTCCGGTCGCCATCTTCCGGACAACCGACTTACACGAAGGGCAAATTCAAACCCGAAGACGTGGGCTCATCGTATCGTGAGATGGTGAAGGTTATCAAAGAGGTCTGCGGGAATATGGAAACGCACTTCCCCGAGTTGAAGGGATACACCCCTACCTTTGCCGGGTTCGGTTGGCACCAAGGCTGGAACGACGGCACCGAGGAAATGACCGCTGAATACGAAAAGAACATGGCGAACTTCATCAAAGACGTGCGCAAAGATCTCAAAGCCAAGGACATGCCTTTCGTGATCGCGACGACCGGAATGATTGGCCTGAAAGGAACCGGAGTCAGGGCCACTCTTTGCGAGATTCAGATGGCGATGGGTGATCCCAAGAAACACCCGGAGTTCGCGGGAACCGTGGCGTCGGTGGAAACACGTAGCTTCAAAAGGGATACCCCATCAAAATTCGGCTACCACTGGAACCACAGCGGCGAAAGCCATTATCTGATCGGCGACGCCATGGGCACGGCAATGGTCACCTTATTAAAGAAACGCAAATAGGTAAGTCCAACGGGGACGTCTCTTGACACCTACTCTGCTGAAAAACGGTTACGGGTATATTAACGTCACCTGACGAATCGGGATCCCCCATTTATAGAACAGTCGATAGTGGCAGGTGCTTGCATTTCCGCAGATAAGTGACGTTAATAAGCAGATAAAGAACGCGACCTCAATGGCTTGCAAGAGGCGCCCCCTTTGCTCTACCTTTACTCTGCAATCATCGCGACCCCGGCCTGCGCCATCGGTCTGCAGGCCGCGGCCAAACCGGACATGGTTATCTTATTACGGACGGCCAAGCATACGACAGTGTGAACGAACAGAACATGGAGCAACAACAGTGATAAAAACCTTGGCCGCAGTTCTCACCTTCGTATTATCAATCAACCTCACTTACGCAGATTACTCTTCTTGGAAACATTCAGGCTCCGTTTTCATAATCACTACCGAAGAAGGTGCTGACCTGCCAGCTGATGCTCTGGAAAAAGACTTCCCCTTGCTCGTGAGGCTGGACAAGGACTGGTTTGACTTCAGCCTGACACAAGCCAAGGGTGAGGATGTGAGAGTCGCCGACGCGTCCGGCTCTCCACTGGCGTTTCAGATTGAAGAATGGAACGCCATAGAAGGACACGCCAGCATCTGGATCAGCATTCCGGAAATCAAAGGCCAGGCTCGACAAGAAATCAAAGTCTTTTGGGGAAATGCGGCGGCTCATAACGAATCAAATGGCAAAGCGGTTTTCAACGCCGAAAATGGATTCGTCACCGTCCAACATTTGCATGAATCGGTTGATGATGTCGTGGGCACGGTAAGCGCTGTAGACAAAGGAACCACCTCATCAAAAGGGATCATCGGTTCAGCACGAAATTTCACCACCCAATCCGGCATTTTTTGCGGGGACAGAAACAAAGGCTTTCCAACCGGCTCCTCTCCTCATACCTCCCAGGCATGGATTCGCCCCGATGTACCAAATGGAGGGGTACTTGGCTGGGGAATTGAACAGCGTTCCGGCAAAGTGGTCATGAGCTACAACAGCCCGTCCTATATGCGGATGGACTGTTATTTTTCAGGCGGCTCAGTTAAAAGCCAAAGCCCCATGTCCTTGGGCGAATGGAATCACGTGGTTCACACCTACGAGGAAGGCGAATCTCGCATTTATGTTAACGGGAAACTGGATGGCAAAACAGTCGTCAAAAAGGGGCACATGGATATTAAGCCCGCGGCCCGCATGTATATCGGCGGCTGGTATAACCGCTACTCGTTCAATGGCGATATTGATGAAGTGCGCATCTCAAGCGTCACCCGCTCAGCGAACTGGGTAAAACTAGAATACGAAAACCAGAAACCGCTTCAGACACTTGTGGGCCCTATCGTGAAACCGGGATCCGATTTTTCACTTTCAACAGGACGCCAGATCTTCCTCCAAGAAGGGAAAAGCGAGGTCGTATCATCAAGGGCCGAAGGCGCCCAGAAATTGTATTGGACCTTGAACAAAAATTCGACTTCCGATGAAGTAATTGCAGTGGATCGATTCAGTATTTCTCTGGATGCGGGCCGTGTTGAAAAAAAGGAATCATGGCTGCTCACACTCAAAGCTGTCTACCCCGACGAGATTAAGTTTACTGAAATTCCGGTGGTCATAGAGGAGACTATCCCTGAACCCCAATTCACCATCATTGCTCCGAAGAAATGGGATGGCCGGAAACCCATTGAAATTGCCCCCCGCATAACAAACAAGAAAGACATGCTCGCTAAAGGAGCCGGCACACTGAGTTACAACTGGACGCTTTCAGGACTGGCAACCCTTTCATCCACCGAACCCGGCAAACTATTGCTCACGCGGGCTCAGAACAGCGGAACGCTTACCGTAAAACTCGGGATCAGCAATGGCGGAGCCGAGGTGTTCTCCGAAACCACCATCGAGGTCAAAGAGCCCGCCAAAGACAAATGGGTGAAACGAACCCCTGCGGCTGATGAAAAACCGGTCGACGGTCAATTCTACGGGCGAAACGCTAAGAACGAAGGCACACTGTTCTGCAACGGGGTTTTGGATGCTCCTGCCAGCAGGCTCACTTTCAAACTCTTTGCCGATGACAAGCTGGTAAAGACCCTGAAACAGAAACCTGGCAAAGACAATCGCTATGCGTTTGAATGGCCGCTCAAACCCGGCCTCATCATCTACCGGGTAGAACTGCTGGCCAAATCAGGCGAGTCAGAAACACTGATCCATAAAGCAGGTAACCTCGTCTGCGGCGATGCCTACATTATTGAAGGTCAATCCAATGCCCTGGCGACAGACACCAAGGAAGAATCACCGCGAACCACCAGCAAATGGATCCGTAGTTATGGCTACCCTGAAGATGTCGAAAAGCTGGGAACGAATCTTTGGTGCAACCCGGTATGGAAGTTTGAACGCGGACAAGCCGGTCGGGAGTCTCGTGTTAAAAACAAAGCTCAACTTGGCTGGTGGGGAATGGAATTGGCGAAAACCCTTCATAAACGTCATGAGGTGCCTATCTGCATTATCAACGGCGCCCATGGCGGAACGCGTATTGATCAGCATCAGCGTGATGACGCGAACCCAACCAACACCGCGACCATTTATGGCAAACTACTCTGGCGCGTGCAACAGGCCAGATTGACGCATGACATTCGTGCCATCCTCTGGCATCAAGGCGAAAGTAACCAGGGCGCGGCAGGCCCTGACAGTGGTTATGATTCCGAGTTCTATGAACAGTATTTCGTGGACATGTCCGCCGGATGGAAAAGTGACTTCCCTAATTTCCAGCATTATTATATTTACCAGATCTGGCCGAATGCCTGCAGTATGGGCGGAGGCCGTGGAGACAAAATGCGCGACGTCCTGCGCAAACTTCCTCACCTATATTCGAACATGGACATCATGACTACGCACGGAATCACTCCGCCAGGAGGATGCCATTTCCCTCTCGAAGGGTGGTCGTTTTTTGCCTCCATGATTCAGCCTTTGATTGATCGCGACATCTACGGCATTAAACCAAGATCTATCCTGACCCCGCCCGATCTTCGAAAAGCCACCTTGAACGACCTATCGACGGATGTTATTAGCCTTGAATTCGATCAGCCGATAGTATGGAAGGATGAACTGATTTCAGAGTTTTATCTGGACGGCCAGTCGGACGTGGTTGCCTCGGGTCAGGCCAATGGACGTGTGCTTACCTTGAAACTGAAGGAGCCTACAGCAGCCAAGCAGATCACCTATCTCAAGGAGACCCGCTGGAGCCAGGACCGTCTACTTGTCGGGGAAAACGGAATTGCCGCCCTGACATTCGAAAACGTGGATATTAAATAACGTCGAGTCTCTGTACTCTTGCCCCATGGAAGCTACATGGACACATGCCAAGAGCTTATGCGTTCACCTTACGCTGGCGAAGCGTCAAAGACTCCTCATGGATTCGTGATTCTCCCGTTGTCACCCACGGACCGCCCGCATATGATCTTCTAATTACAACTTTTGGCGGATCATCACAAGGGAGCGGAAAATATGAATAAACGGACTATCATCGCAGGCACTATCCTTACACTGGGCTTCGGCTTACTCTCAGCGCATGCTGCGCTCACCATCGACAAAATGTTCTCTGACCACATGGTTCTTCAGCGAGAAATGCCTGTTCCGGTCTGGGGCACGGCGGATGCCGGTGAAGAAGTAACCGTCACTTTTCGTAAACAAAGCAAATCCGTAAAAGCAGATGACCAGGGAAAATGGGTCATCAAACTGGATGCGCTCAAAGTGGGCGAGGCCAGTGAGCTCAGCGCCAAAGGCGCCAGCAACGAAATCAAATTGTCCGACGTACTCGTCGGCGAAGTCTGGATTGGTTCAGGCCAATCTAATATGGCTGGAGGCGCAGGCGGCTATGCCAAAAGAGATGTGCCGCTCGCGGGCTACATCGCGAACGGACCATACCCGACTCTCCGTTTGTACAACAAAGGATCCTGGGCCGCTGCGGACGGAAAAACCATGCCCGGCTTCTCGGCGATTCATTTATCCTTCGGCTATGCACTACACAAAGAATTGAATATCCCGGTTGGCCTGATGTACGGAGCCGTCGGAGGAACACCTTCCGGACGCTGGTTAAGCACCGAGATGGCACTGGCCGATAAAAACCTCGTTGCCATGTTTACCAAGAACAATGGCTACCCGCCTTCTGAAATAGCCGACAAACAAGCGGCAAAACTGGCCGAACATAAAGTACTTGCGGAAAAACTGAAGGCTGAAGGAAAAAAAGTGCCTCGGCTCAGAATGATCAAAGGATTCGGCGATCTTTACGCAGGTAAAATCGAATACATGGTTCCCTATGCCATCCGCGGCGTTCTCTGGGATCAGGGAGAGAGCAAAACGCAAATCCCCGGAGTCGACCAGTTCACTACCATGCACGCGCTCATCACGGGCTGGAGAACAGTCTGGGGACAGGGAGATTTCCACTTTCTTCATATCCAGAAACCATCAGGCGGTTCCCCAGCCTTTGATCCTGAAAACCCGATCCACGCAGGTGCCGCGACATTCAACGCCACACTACCATCCAATCATGCATCTACTTCTGCTACCTTAAAATACCCCCTGGATCATATCCGGATGCGCACGATCAATAATGCGCCCCTGGTTACAGCTGTGGATCTAGGCGTAGGGATTCACCCATCCTGCAAGTCCGGCTACGGTGCGCGCGCATGTCGCGTGGCTCTGGGAGCCGTATACGGGAAAGACGTTGAGTACTACGGCCCCATTTACAAATCCCATAAAGTCGACGGAGACACCATCCGCATTGAATTCGATCACGTGGGCAAAGGCCTAGTGGTCAAGCATGCGGACACTATTCTCGGATTCGAAATAGCGGGCGCCGACGGGAAATGGGCCTGGGCCGATGCCGTTATCAACGGCGGGGCCATCATCGTTTCCAGCAAAGAAGCGGCTAGCCCGACTATGGTGCGCTACGCCTTTTCAAGAAAAGCCAGCTACGCCAACCTCTACAACAAAGACGGTCTACCCGCACAGATGTTCACCAGTGAAAAATAACGAATGACGAATCGTAGTCGTTCACCGCGATGCCCTTTCGTGTTTTTGGGGGACGCTCTAGGCAATTCGTTTGCCTTCAGAGAATTGTGATGGTATTCGCACACATTCGGGTTCAGGCAGGTCACATGCGTAGGCCTCTGAGTGCAAGGGAAACACCCAAAACAAACCCTTTTGGATGTGGTCGAGGGCAAAACCGAGGACAACAGCATATTAGAGAACGTTCAGCCACATTCGCGCGACAAATGGAAGTTGCCACTTAGGGTTGGCCCTCCGCATGGGAACGCCTACAATGAGTGGCATGTGCAACCTTCAATACTCGTGCGCCATCATTGCAGCCGGCTTCTTGACCGCAGGCGGGTTGGGTGCTTCAGCTGAACCTTCCTCAGCTGGGAGCCAGCCGAACATCGTGATCATTCTGGCCGACGATTTGGGCTATGCAGATGTCAGTTGCTACAGTGAGGCGAAGGAAGTCAGCACTCCGAATATCGATAAGATCGCCGAAAGCGGGATTCGCTTCACAGACGGATACGTGAGCGGTATTCAATGTGCGCCCACTCGGGCAGGACTACTCTCTGGCAAGTACCAACAACGATATGGCTTCTATCGCAATCGGGATGTTTTCAAGAAAGTGTTTCTACCACAAGTCACCATCCCACAGGTTCTAAAGAAGTCCGGGTACCGCACGGGCATGATCGGCAAATGGCATCTAGGGCGTTCTGAAGAAGCCGAATATCCGCATCGTCGGGGATTCGATGAGTTCTATGGATTCCTGTATGGGATGCGAGGCTACTT
>CAXMRT010000219.1:0-32305 GCA_964196025.1 uncultured Gemmatimonadales bacterium
AAAGGCCAACGGGATCCGAGAAACGCCACTCACCCCGAATCCGCCCCACCAATAACCCCAGAGCCCCACACAGCTCACCCTCATGCATGATGGCAACCGAGTATCCCGGCTCTAAACATGGGACAGCCAGCGGCTCCAAAACGGGAGTAGGCAGATGCAAACCCTCGAAAAGACTTTCGAGCAGCCCCTTCATCCACAAAAACATCTCATCGGCAGTAGGGTCCGCTGATTGATCCAATCCGCTGCGGCCAATCGGACCCATTGCACCCACCACCAGATGGTCCTCTTCAGAGTAACTACCATCGTCCTGAACCCTAAACACCCGGCCAACTTCAAACAATCCAGCTTCTCGAATCTGATGGGACCGGTTCCGCCCAAGCGTCTCTACCAATTGCGGAACAAGCGAATTGCGCATCATCGTATGGTCTTCGCTAATCGGGTTCGGCAAAATCAGGCGTGTAGCACCGTCGCCGGGGTCAAAAACATTCACCAGCGTTTCTGACAAGAAGCTATAATGAACGACCTCAGACAGTCCTAGTCCTACCAACTGTGCACGAGCAGCCGTCAGGGACTGATGATGGTCATCGCTAGCACCCGGCACCAGTCGGGCACGTGGTGCAGGCGAGGGAATTTTATCCAAGCCGTACAACCGGACGACCTCCTCGATCAAGTCAGTTTCCCGATTCAAATCAACCCGAAACGTGGGGATGCTCACGACGCACGAGTCATCAGTCCTCTCCACCAACGCCAACTCAATACTTCCAAGAAGGTCGACAATCTCATCGTCAGTGATAGAAACTCCCAACAAAGATCGCACACGTCCAAAGCGGCATTCCAAGGTACTCGGACTGACCTCAGCCGGATACACGTCGATCGCACCCTTTTGCAAGGTTGCTCCCGCATGCTCAACCAACAGTTGGGACGCACGCCGACTAGCCCAATCAGGAAGATTCACATCCACCCCACGCTCAAAGCGATAAGACGAGTCCGTGGAGAGCCCCAGTGCTTTTGCCGTTTTGCGTACAGAGCTCGCATTGAACGAGGCGCTTTCCAACAAGACTCGTGTGGTCTCGTCTCGGATCTCGCTACCTGCTCCACCCATCACACCCGCCACCGCGACCGGTGTGTCCGCATCCGCAATCACCAACATCTCTGGCGAGATCTTTTGGTCCACGCCATCCAAAGTCGCCAACCGTTCACCGCTCACCGCTCTGCGCACAACCACCCGCTCGCCACTCAGCAGTTCTTTGTCGAAGGCATGCAGCGGTTGACCACACTCCAGCAGCACATAGTTGGTAACATCCACCACATTATTGATCGGCCGCACCCCACTCAAGCTCAGGCGACGCGACATCCAATCCGGACTCGGTCCAATCTTAACATCGTGCATCACGCGCGCGACATAGTGCGGACAGCCGTGCGCATCCTGTACGTCGACAGAGGTAAGCGACTCAATAGCCTCACCCGACTCATGCAGAGCGACCTCGGGCCACACCAAGTTCGTACCGGTCATAGCCGCAAGCTCACGTGCGATACCTATCATAGACAGACAATCAGGGCGATTCGGAGTCACTTCAACCTCGAGCACAACGTCCGGCGGTCCAGCCACTTCACTGAAAGCCGTACCCGGTGTCAGTGAGGCATCCAGAATCATGATTCCCTCACGACCCTGCCCCAATCCAAGTTCATCCTGTGCACACATCATTCCCATCGACAGCTCGCCACGGATCTTGGTCTTTTTCAGAACCATTCCACCCGGCAACTCAGCACCAACGGTTGCGAGAACGATTTTGTCGCCCTCTTCGAAATTTGCAGCTCCACATACGATGGGTAACTCCTCGGAACCATCGAACACCCTGCATAGCCGCAATCGGTCGGCGTTCGGATGCTGCTCGAAACCACGAACCTCACCAACAACCACACCCTCGAACGTGGACCCAACCGTCTCAACGCCTTCAATCTCAAGACCTGAAAATGTGAGAACATCGCATAATTCAGGGATCGTTAGATCGAAACTCACATACTGTCTCAACCACTCTACGGGAACACGCATGATCTAACCCTTCACCACTATTATGAAAATTGTTGCAGAAACCGCACATCGTTGTCGTACAGCATCCGGATATCGGGGATCCCATACTTAATCATCGCAATTCGCTCGACGCCCATTCCAAACGCATAACCAGACACGCGATCCGGATCATAACCGACCGTCTTCAACACGTCCGGGTCAACCATCCCAGCACCTGATATCTCGATCCAGCCACTGCCTTTGCAGACCCGGCAGCCATCCCCGCCGCACACGTGACAGGAAAAGTCATACTCAACGCTGGGCTCTGTGAACGGGAAGAAGTGAGGGCGAAACCGAACCTTAATATCAGGCCCCATCAGCTGTTGCGCAAAAAACGTGATGTCGCCCTTCAGATCCGCCATCGACACATCGTCATCGATATACAAGCCTTCGGTCTGGTGAAAGTTGGCACTGTGCGTCGCATCCGTGGTGTCCCGACGATAACAGCGGCCAGGAGAAATGATTCGGATAGGTGGATCTTGACTCTCCATCACTCGAATTTGGACAGGAGACGTCTGGGTCCGCAACAAGGTCCCGTTTTCGAGCCAAAACGTATCCTGGACATCACGCGAGGGATGGTCGTCTGGGGTGTTTAAAGCATCAAAGTTATGATACTCCGTTTCAATGTCCGGCCCGTCTGCGACCGTGAAACCCATGCGAGAAAATATAGCCGTCGTCTCTTCGATAATCTGCGTGATGGGATGGCGACTCCCTCGGCGCGGCCAACGACCCGGCAGGGAAAAATCGAAGTTGCTGTCTGACCCCGTAGCACCCGATTCCAGTGCACGCTTCCGATCATCAATCGCTGCGCCCACTTCTGTCTTGAACGCATTCGCATTCACACCGAAAGCGGGCCGATCCGCAGGGGCCGCATCCTTAATATGCTGCATGATTTCCGGCAAACGGCCTTTACGTCCCAAATAACAGATCCGGATATCTTCGACATCCGCCGCTGTCTCAGCCCCCGCAATATCTGCCAAGGCCTGTTTTTTTAATACCAGTATTTCGTCGGGGTTCATACCATTCTCCAAGGCCGCCGACTATACCGAATCCCTCCTGCCCTGACCATACCTTTTTATCGCTAGACGGCCCCCACTCAGATTTGATTAGTTTCGAGAATTCCCCTACTCTTAACTAAATCCATGACAAGGAGCACCTATGCGTATACCCACCCTCACCGCGATCGCCCTATTTAGCATCCACGGCATCCTACACGGCCAGCCACTGGGCGCACCCGTCTCCTTCGAATTCTCTGGTAGCCTCCAGCAAGTTGACGGTGAAGCCGGCTTCCAGATTGGCCAATCAGGCGATATCATCTCCCAGCTAACGTATGAGGTCGATGCGACGATGGTCGGACTCACTGCCCGCGCACCCCTGTCCCCCGCCATTTGGCTGCGCGGAGAGCTCGCAACCTCCCTTTCAGGCGACGGTGAGTCCGAAGATCTCGACTGGGAGAACGGCACCCTGACAGATGTCAGCATCAGTCAGTCCGATGTCGACCTATCAAGCTACAGCATCCTAATCGCATACAGCCTAGCAGCCTCAGAAAGCCTCAGCCTAGGATGGGTCGCCGGCTATGCAGCCTTCACTTACGATTTCAGCACCTTCGACACCCACACCACTGTTTCCTACGGCGAGGACGTCGATGACTTT
Source organism: uncultured Gemmatimonadales bacterium (assembly GCA_964196025.1). Classification (GTDB taxonomy): domain Bacteria; phylum Verrucomicrobiota; class Kiritimatiellia; order CAXMRT01; family CAXMRT01; genus CAXMRT01. The sequence continues at coordinate 3,725 of CAXMRT010000219.1, forward strand.
GATGAGGGCAATGTCTCTACGTATGAAGTCGAGTTCAGTGGCCTAGAATTCGGCGCGTTCGTTGATGCCAGCCTGGCAGAGAAACTTCTGTTGCACGCGGAAATACTCTTCACACCCAGCTTATCCGCAGAATCCTCGGCACTCTGGATCCTGCGAGACTATCCGTTCGAACAGGAGGCGGATGGCATAGGCCTCCGCTTCTCTCTAACGGCTGAATGGGAATTGCGCGAGAATATGGACATCCTGTTCGGACTCCGCTGGGCGGACTTCAATACGGAAGACGGTACCGAAAGCGGAATCGCCGATGGCGTAGAGCCTTATTCAGATGAAGCCATTGTTCCTGAAATTACAGGAGAGTATTCCGCGGTAGAAGTAGGCCTTCGGATTCGACTTTGAGAAAGCAGTTGCTTAGCAGCAACCTTCATCAAAATTCGGATTAGCTAGCAAGCTGAGATTTTGCCTGACCCACGATGTCAGCGAAGCCCGCTGGGTCGTGGATAGCAATCTCAGAAAGCATCTTGCGGTTCAAACTGATCCCCGCCTTCGTCAAACCATTGATGAAACGGCTGTACGAAATGTCATGTAGCCGGCAAGCAGCTGAAATACGAACAATCCAGAGACTGCGGTAAGTGCGCTTCTTCTGTTTGCGATGAATCGTTGCCATACGCATCGCGCGGTCAACAGCTTCAGTCGCCTGACGAAAAAGCTTACTGCGTGAACCGCGAAAACCCTTGGCCTGGGCCAAGCGACGTTTCCGGCGACGACGTGATGCGGGTGCATTAGTTGCTCTGGGCATGATACTTCCTCAATTAACCAATCAAAATTTTCTTCAGCCGCTTCTGTTCTGGAGCAGCCAGAATCCCAGAAGCACGTAGACGGCGCTTACGCTTACGGGATTTTGAGCTCGCCAAGTGACGGTTGCCCTGTCGCTTAAACTTGTACTTTCCGCTCGCGGTACGCTTAACCCGCTTTGCCGCAGTCTTGCTTGTTTTTCTTTTCGGCATACCGTCCTCAATTCACAACAAAAATCACTAAATAACGCCCGAAAACACTAACTCTTTCAGGCAAAAGAGACGCAAATTTAGCCCAGCCAACAGCCAAAGTCCAGTACTATTACTAGAAACTTCTAGCCACTCTGTAGGCCGATCATCGGGTCATCCCCAGTGATCACTCAATACACTAATTTTTCTGCCCTTTAATAGACTTCGGCGCCACCATCGAGATAATCGTACGGCCGACCATTTTCGGATCCATCTCAACATTGGTGATATCCTCAATGTCCACTAAAACGCGCTTAACGAGATCAAATCCGAGCTCTCGATGAGCATTTTCACGCCCACGGAACATCAAACTGATCTTCACTTTGTGGCCTTTTTCGAGAAAACCCCGCATCTTGTTCAATTTGGTCATGTAATCATGAGTCTCCGTGTTTGCACGGAACTTGACCTCTTTGACCGCATGATTCGACTGGGCTTTTCGATTTTGCCGCTTTTTCCGGCTTTCATCGTACCGGAATTTGCCAAAATCCATGATCCTGCACACCGGTGGTTTCGCCGTTGGCGACACTTCCACTAGGTCTAGCTTGATATCTCGTGCTTGTCGCTTGGCGTCCTCTGTCTTCATAACGCCCAGCATTTCACCTTTCTCGTCAATACACCGAATTTCGGGGACCCGAATCCGGTCATTTATTCGTATAAACTGTCGAATAACCAACTCCTCTACTTATAGGGCAGTAACCATGCCCAGTTTACTAACTCTTCTCGTCTACCCGCTTCTGTATGAGGTCAGCCAATGCTGACACAGACATAACGCCCTGATCACCTTCCACTCGACTCCGAACCGATACCTGAGAATCGTCCACCTCTTTTTGGCCAACAATCAACATATACGGCACTTTCTCGAGTTGAGCAGCGCGTATTTTAGCACCAATCTTATCGGAACGATACTCAATATTCACGCGGATATCGCGCTCACGTAATTCCGCTGCAACACCTTCGGCATAGTCAATTTGGTCCTCGCTAATCGGCAGGATCCGCGCTTGAAGGGGTGCTAGCCACAGCGGAAAATCGCCGGCGTAGTGCTCTATTAAGACACCGAAGAAACGCTCAAGACTCCCAAACAAGGCCCGGTGCACCATATAAGGGCGATGATTCTTCCCATCCGAACCGGTATAGTTGAGATCAAACCGCTCTGGCAGGTTAAAATCAAACTGAATGGTACTCATCTGCCACTCGCGACCGATCGCATCCCGAATCTTGATATCAATCTTCGGACCATAAAATGCCCCACCCCCCTCATCAACTTCATAGGGAATGTTTTCCGACTCAAGCGCCTCGCGCAACGCGACGGTTGACTGCTCCCAGCGCGCATCGTCACCCACCGACTTTTCCGGTTTCGTCGCAAGATAAGCCGTGAACTCAGTGAACCCGAATGCGCGCCAGACAGAGAGGGCAAACTGAGTCGTCTCACGAATGACCTCATCTACATTATCATTCGTACAAAAAATATGAGCGTCGTCCTGAGTAAAGCCACGCACACGCATCAAACCATGCAAGACCCCACTCTTCTCGTAACGGTACACGGTCCCCAACTCCGCCCACCGCAAAGGCAACTCTCGGTAGGAACGCTTTTGAGACTTATACACCATAACGTGAAAGGGACAGTTCATCGGTTTGACGAAATACTCATGGTCATCGATCTTCATCGCGGCAAACATGTTCTCACGATAAAAGTCGATATGCCCAGACGTGTCCCACAACTCACCCTTGCCTACATGCGGGGAATAAAGCAGCTCATAACCCGCCTTATAATGCTCTTTACGCCAAAAATCCTCGATCAGGGTGCGGATACGCGCGCCTTTAGGATGCCAATGGACCAACCCTGGTCCCACCGCCTCCTGAATACTGAACAAGTCTAATTCTTTGCCCAATTTGCGGTGATCGCGCTTTTTGGCCTCTTCAATTTGCTTCAACTTAACGCGCAACTGCTTCTCGTTGATAGCCGAAATACCATACACGCGCTGTAACATAGGATTGGTTTCAATCCCGCGATAGTACGAACCCGCCACAGATGTCAGCTTCACGGCCTTAATATGCGAGGTATCCTCTACATGCGGGCCTCTACACAGATCCATGAAGTCACCGCAGCGATAGAAGGTGATGGTGTCACCGTCTGGGATATCCGCAAGTCGCTCAATTTTGAATTTTTGCCCCGATTTTTCCAAATACCCAGTCGCCTCTTCCCGCGTCATCTCAAGCCGCTCGAATGGATGAGCCTCTTTCGCAATAGTGGTCATCTCCTTCTCTATGGCATCAAAATCATCCTGTGATAGCCGATGGGGGAGATCAAAATCATAGTAAAATCCGTCGTCGGTTGACGGTCCAATGTCCAGCTGGACATCGTCATACAGCCTACACACCGCGGCAGCCATCACATGCGCAGTACTATGACGCAGACGGTCCAGTCGATCAGGGTCTTGTTTTCCAGACATGGCGGATCTACCTTCCTAATTGGGGCTTGAGGCCTATTCGAAAAAGCCCTGAATGTAGCACGGCTGGGAGCTTTGTACAGTGTGGAATCAATCCCAAAGTCATCATTGGCGTGCTGAGATAATGCCCGCATAGGGCACTCGAATGTTGTAATCTCGGCTAATCAGACGAATGTCACGGAGTGCACCGCTTTGGCGGGTACGAGTGTGCTCGCCGATCAAATGATAAATTTTCTGCCACGCCCAGTCCTGCCGGATGGAGGATTCACCTTCCACCGCGTCAGACATATTATACTCGAACGCCATATCGCAAGGCAATCGGCCCGCTTGCCCAACAACTCGAAAAACCATCCGAGGCATTGCCCGAGGGATTTTGCCATATAGCACGAGTGGTCGATCCAAATACAAGTCACTGATCGTGTGAGGATAAACCTCCGCGTGGCTGGCTGACGCGAACTGAAACTGTAAGTCCGTGAGCACGGGTCGACTCATGCCAAATACTCGATTGGTTACCGAGTCAGGGATGTCCCACCGGCCGCGCTTAACAACAAGCGAGTCGCCCTTGTTGCGGTAACTCAACATATCCAACAAGTAGTTATTGGCTGTTTTAACAGTCCCCATAGTGAACACCGACATTCGGCCATCATTCAAGGCACTGAAACGCGCAATAATGCTGCTGCTATCCGTTACGCCGGTCGTGGGTAAGCCGTCCGTGATAATCAGCGCCATCAAGGGTCGACCGTTCGTGGGTTTAATTTTTAAGATATCCTCCAGAGATCGAAAGATATCCGTTCCACCACGGGAACTCATGTCGCGAATATATCCCTGCGCCTTCTTGAGCGACGCCTCGTTGACACTCGTCAGCTTCTTGAAGCAGGTCTCCGCCCCTTCTCGAAAACCGACAATATTGAACCGATCCTTAGGTCCCAATGATGCCAGTGCGCGCGTCAGGCCTTGCCGACAAAAATAGAGCTTCTGCTCGGTCATGCTCGCCGAGCAATCCTGCATCAAAATAATATCCTTCGGCAACACTGGTAAAATATCTTCACCCGCTCGATTGATCTCCGCGCGAAAATACAACATCTCCGGATCACTCTTCGAGTGCGTGGTATAAACGTTCACTGTGATAAAATTATCCAGCGCTTTGATCCCACGGCTTACCGTCTGATCCGACTCGTCCGCAACAACCCCGCCGAGACCTGCGAGATTCTCCGGCACAGACACCGCTTGCGGCGCCAGTGACCCACCCACCGACGACGGTCCGATCGGCTCGATAGTCATTCGGGAAGCCGTAAAACTCTCGGTCGAACGAGCCAAGCTTCTAGACGCAAATCCACGCTGTATACCCATACTCACGTCCGGCGCGGAGCGTGAACGCTGCGTGCGCGGTATTAATCGACGCGGCAGCATGGCAAGACGGTCTTCTACCACCCGATCCTCAACCTGCAAAATTTGCTGTCTCGGCGTCCAGGCCTCTCGCTCTGGAGCAGCACTCGGTGCAGCCAACGGGGCATTCTCTCCCGTAAATTGATGATCCTTGATGCTTGCCGTCTCGTCGATCCAATTGTTCACCGATCTAATAAACTCATCCACGGTATCCGCCGCGTGGGGAAAAGATGTCCCGCCAGCATCGACGAACTCCCGCCCGTCCGGCCGCACTCCAGCAACTTCCCCATAGACGACCTCGGACAGCTCAATCGGCCGCGACTGCATAGTGTGGTCTGGTTTTTGCAAGACCTCGAACTTCATCTGAGGGAAATGCATAAACAGATACGCGTGCAAAATCAATGAGAACGCGGTTGCCAACAAAACGGCAAGCACCTGCTGGCGAGCATTCTGGTCGTAGGCTCCGACTAAATAATCGTCCTCTTTTGAAAATCCAAACATCAGTTTTCCTGTTTTTCGCTCAGCTTCTTCACCCAAGGACTGTCCGCAAAACCGGTCTTCAAACTTGCTGCCGCACTATCCGCGGCTTCGTCCTTGCCGCTCTCCCGATACAACACCGAGGCATAGTACAAGGCTTCAGGCACCAGCGCTTTGTCATCAAATAAAACCGCAACACTCATAAAATATTTCGCCGCATTCTCCACATCACCGCTAGCCTTCGCTGACCGCGCAGTCCCCATATAAGCCAATGCGCGTTCGCGCAAAAATGCCTCACTCGTCGCCAACGACGCCGTCCGGCGATAATAGTCCGTCGCGTTCGCAGGGTCCCCACCTCGCAGGTACATATCGGCTGCACCCAAACTCGCGAAGATCAATGCCTCGGACTGTATATCTATTTTACAGGCCTCGAGATAGGAGTTCAATGATTCCTGATGTTTTTTCTGAAGCAACAAGGCGTCGCCCAAGCGTTGGCGGCCAATTTGAAGCCACGCGGGGTCTTTTGCATTTTTCAACAACACGGTCGCCACGGCCTCAGCAGAAGGACCCCTGTTCTGGTCGAGCTCGAAATCTGCCAGCCACTTCAACAAACCTTCAGGAATCCGATCGGCTCCAGGCCCTGCTAGCAGAGTCATCAGGATTTTGGCAGCTTCTTCAAACCGGCCCTTCCCTTGTAACAAAACGGCGAGATGATAGTTCGCATCCCAGAGCATCGCCGCATTCTTGACGGATCCCAGCGCAAGTCGCAGGTGCTTCTCAGACTCGACCGTTTTTTTCGACTCCCCGTACAAAACCCCTAACCAATAGTGCACATCACCCTGATAAGCCGTCTTGGGGAAATCTTTAAGCAGTCGGGTCAACGTTGTCATCGCTCCGATGTCCTTCTGCAAGCGGATCTCACCCATAGCTTGTTGATAAAGCCCTTCTTCGACCTCTGGGGCTTTCGGATACACCAAGGCCAGTTCAGCCCACGCGCTCACCGCTTCTGGATAACGCTCTTGCATCGCTAAACAATAACCGCGCGCAAAAGCAGCCTTAGGCGCAAACGGACTCTTCGCATACTCTTTCAACAAACGCTCGTACCACTTCACGGCCTCTTTCCAACGTTCTGCCTGCTGATAAATATGCCCCAAACGATAGACGGAGTCCCTCGCCAGGTCGTCCCCTGCAAATTCATTCGCAAGCGGTACGTAATACCGGATGGCGTCGGTTGACTCGCCAAGCGCCTGATGTGATTCCGCCAACAACCAAAAGAGGTCTTTTTTTAATGTGTGATTTTCGCCAACATGACCCGCAGCGGCGACGGCCTCTTCATAGCGCTCAGATTTGAAGTAACACAAGGCCGTCTCATAATGAGCGGGTTGCGCGTAAGGGCCCTCTTTTTCCCTGACTTGTACGGCTGCATACACCGTGACGGCTTCGTCAAATTTTTTCAGCTGACGAAGACCATTTGCCTTCAAGTACAACCATTCGGCCACCACCTTATCGGTCAGGCCCTTATCTTTTAGAACGGTATCCGCTTGGGCCACGGACTCCGCATGTCGACCCGCGTTGTGCAAGGCCCACCCAGTCTGCAGGCGCGCTTCCTTCGCGCGCTGGTCCTTCGGGTACACCTTTTGCAACTCAGCGTAAACCGCCGCACTATTCTTAAAGTCGTTCGCCCGAAAATAGACCTCCGCTTTCTGAAACATCACTTCGGCTTTCATCCGCGCCGTTTTTGCCTTTTTTTCGGCAGCACCAAGCAGGCTCAATGCGCTCTTCGACTGTCCTGGCTTCTGGGCCTTCATGCCGGCCAAGGACAGCAATGCAAAAATCTGGAAATCCGAGTCAGGATAATCGTTGATCATCTGCTGAAACGTCACCTCCGCCTCAAGCGTTTGGCCTTCGGTCGCAAGCAGATCCGCAAGAAAATACAACGATGTCGCCGCCATCTTCTTTTTGGGTCGCCCCTTAATCACCGACTTAAACCCGTCAATAGCAGCCGCGTTTCGGCCAGATTCTTTTAGAATCTCCGCTCGTCGATATCCGGCATTGTGTCGAAACGTGCTCTTTGGGTAGTTTTTGAGCAAGCGATCAAAAACCACCACGGCGTCATCACCCTTCTCCAACAAGCGCAGACACTCTCCAGAACGAAACAAGGCCATATCCGCGTGCTTACTCATAGGGTACTGCTTTAGAAAGCCGCCATACTCCTCGTGGGCCACGTCATAGATCTTTCTCAGATACAGGCTGTTCGAGAACTGAAGTTGCTCATCCTCTGTCAGGCCGAATACGGCCGTGGCTAACAGGAAAGGGATCAGACAAAAGAGACGTTTCTGACGAAACATGGCCTACTCTTCCGGTGCGTTCGTCGCGAAGGAGATATTATAAATATCTGTCTTCCGGCAAAAGTCCAACACCTTTACGACATGCTGGAAGTCAGTCTTTTTATCGGCTCGGATGAGTACAGGCTGGCCAGGAAACAAAGCCACCACCTGCTGCAAGGTTTTCTGAAGCTGCAAATCAGAATGCACAAGGCCATTAATGACCACCGTCCCGCCTGGGCGAATATTGAGAATGATTTCCCCAGGCGTCCGGGGAAGCGATTCCCCCGTATCCGCCGTAGGTACGGTGATGGGCACTTCACGTTCCCAGCGCGAGAATATCTGGATAGTGACAAAAAAGCACAGAAGCAAAAAAACCACGTCTAGCATCGGCGCTAGCTGGAATCCCATTGCCGGAGGTTTATCGCGTCTAAAGTTCATACACCTCGTTTGCGTAAAAGGGCCGTCAGGATATCATGAGAGGCAACCTCAATATTCGAGATCAGACGCGATCCACGTCCGCGAAAATAGGAATAGAACATCATGGCCGGAATCCCAACCATCAAGCCACCCAGCGTGGTGATCAAGGCCTGCGAGACACCCCCCGCCAGTTCGATCGGCTGCGCTTTCGCAGCATTGCCTGCCACCGCGTTAAAGGCTCCCATAAAACCGAGCACCGTCCCAAACAATCCCACCATCGGCGCCACGACCGCAACATCCATAAGGTACTGCGTGGAATCCTGAATCGCGACCGCCTGACGCGCTCCTTCACTCTCCACAACGTCCTTCAAGAATATCGGGTCAGGATTGGGGTCATGCTCCATATAGTCCAATGCCGACAACGCGATCGAAGATAAGGGACAGGAGCGATACTCACAAGCCACACGCGCTTCTGCTAGCTGGCCAGCATTGATTTTGTTCAGGATCTCGCGCCGCAGCGCACGGGGTGCCACCTGCTCCAGGCGCAAGACCATAAAGAAATAGATGATGAAACCAACGGCAAGCACCGAGAGAAAACCAAGCAGGTAAATCGGCCAACCCGCCGCCTGAATAGCCTCGTTCAAGGTCATCTGGACTCCGCCCTCAACCACGATCGCTTCTTGCGCTTGCAATAAAGGGCCACTGACCCACACCAACGCCCACGCTCCGCACAACCCTTGCCAAATTTTTCGCATGACTCTATCTCTCCTAAAAACGATTATTTTGCCTTCAAATCAGGATACCTGACCCCCAACAACGTTGAAAATGCACGATCGCAGGCTTTTTGTTCCTCTGCAACAAATTCCGCAGCGGAAGCTAACCTGTCCACAATTTCACCCATATCTAGCCCTGCCGTCGCACCGTAATGCGTCTTAGCTGCCACTGCAGCGTCAGGATCCATCAGATCCAAACTCGACAAATTCGCCTTAATATCATCATAAGCATCCCGAAACGGAACGCCAACGGCCACTTGTGCCAGCGCCGCATCCGTCGCAAACACATCAGGCCCAAAGCCAGCCCGCAAGGCCTCCTCGTCAACACCCAACACGTCCAGCATCGACGTCAAGATCTGCAAACACGGCCGCGTGGTATCAAACCCCTCAATCAACGGCTCTTTCACTTCCTGTAAATCTCGATTATAACCACCCGGAAGACCCGACAAAATCCCCATCGATGCGGTGTAGTGCGCAATCACTCGCGCGGCACGCGCCCGAACCAACTCGAGAATATCCGGATTTTTCTTCTGGGGCATAATGCTACTGCCCGTGCAATACGCCTCAGGCAACTTGAAATACCCAAACTCAGGCATGGAGTACAGAATCAGGTCCTGAGACAAGCGAGAGAGCGTCACCATCACTTGCGAAAGGGCCGACAAAATCACCGATTCGCATTTACCCCGACTGTTACTCGCATAGAGCACGTTGTGTTGCGGCCGCGAAAATCCTAATAGCGAGGACGTCAAATGCCTGTCTAGTGGCAAGGGGACTCCATAGCCAGCCGCAGACCCCAAGGGGCACTGGTCGTTCAATTCAAACGCGCCCATCAATACCACGATATCATCGAGGAGACTTTCGCTATACGAGGAAAAGAAAAGACCCAGAGAACTCGGCATGCCCGGTTGCATATGCGTCCGGCCCACCATCGGGACCCGCTCATGCCGGTTCGCCAAGTCCAGCAACGAGAGACTGAGAGAAATGGCATCCTGCAGCGTACCCAAAAGCTCCTGCCGTCCATACAACCGCATATCCACCGCTACTTGGTCGTTCCGACTCCGGCCCGTATGAATCCGCTTCCCGAGATCACCTAGCTTCGCCGTCAGAACCCGCTCCACGGCCATGTGCACATCCTGATCATCCATCGTGATCTCGAACCTACCCCGCCGAATGGACCGGATAACTTTCACCAACTCGGCGATCACCCGCTTGCGCTCCACAACCGAAAACTGACGCGCCTTGCCCTTCATCTTCGACAGCATCGTCACATGGGCTGCTGAACCAATACAGTCCAACTCTGCTAACACCAGATCCAACTCTGTATCCTTGCCCACGGTGAAAGCCAGGACATTGCCCTGAATCTTGCCCACCGTAGTAGCACGTGTCTGTTTTTGCTTGGCCATAACCAACTTCCTTAAACTGAAAATATGTCTACTAAGAGAATAAGCATCGCATCACTCGCCGCGCAGTCCTAGCGGCAAGTCTCAAACTAAGCTAAAAAGATTAGAACTGCCGTTCGTAATGATCAATATATTTCTGTGACACTGTTCGCCCCCGCGACCCCTGTTCCCAGAACCATCGACGCATTTCCTCCCCGGAAACAAACCCCAGAGAGCGCTCAACACCGTCCATATAGGCCCGTCGGGCCCGAGTTAACTGCTCCAAATCCGCAAGTTCCTTATGAGCTCTGACCAACATGGCCTCCAACTCCGCAGAAGACTTTGCGCCGGACAATCCGATCAAATACCCGCTATATGACGCCATAACCCGCTTAAAAGCGCCCCCTCGGGCGATCCCCAACACCGCAAATGCATTGGAGCGCTGCACGCATAAGGGCTTAACCCACTCCGATTCACGCCTCACGATGAGGTCCTCCAAGACCATTTTCGCAGGAACTCCATTCGTTGGCGCCATCGTTTGATTTCTATCCACCGCATAAAGCGTCCTTACCTCGTCAAATGCGCCCAAAGTCAGCGTCCCTGGGACCAAGATTCGGCGCCGCTGGCTCGTCACCCAATGCGTCCATTGTGTTCGCGCCTCCTTCTTACCAGCAAATCCCGGTAGAAAGCCGGTGATAAGATCAATATCCGACCCGTCACCATCGGCGATCTGATCCAACAGGCCGGAAAAGCGATCTGATTTTGCGGGGAAGGTCACCAGCCACTTCATCAACAATCCACATACAGCCTTCTCACCCCAACGCCCTTCCGGCAGATACTCCCACGTTAACACCTCATCCAAGACCGGAAACCGTGGCCCCTCTAACAAGTCCAGTATCACACGGTTATTCCGCATTTTCACGGGCTGATACACAGCCTGCGCCATGCCGACCGCGAACCAATCAGGCACAAACTCCGGAACCTTTCCCGGCGCGGTACGCGCATCTATATACCGATTGAGTACCGCCCAACTACAGGCCTCTAGGAAATCTTCAGGGTCCATGCTGTTCAAATCCCAGATCCATATCCTCTGAGAAAGCTGAGCACCAACCTTTCGCTGCGCAAAACTGACATTACGACCATTCGCCGCCCCTTGCTCCTGGGCAACAATGCTCAACACAATCCCAGCAGGTCGCTCCAAAGGGAGTTTTAAACGCGCCTGAATTTCGTCGAACACATCAGCGGTCAAGCCATAGAGCAGCTGGGCGTCGCTCTGAGTATCCGCATAAATTCGGAAGCCATGCGCACGGTGATTGAGCGGACGAGCACGATCGACTGACGGTCCCGCTGGAGTATTCGTGCTCTGTGCGAGAACACTTCGTCCGCTCGCCAAGCTAAGAAAAATGAGGCACAACCCACGGCCTAAAAAACGTAAGACTGGATTCATGCGCACCTTTGAAACCCCATAGAGGGGCCTACTTCAAGGAGATGATGACTTCACCATCTTTGAAGGTGAAGGACTTTACGGCCGCAAATACCGCTAGCTCAGGCTCGGTAAGCGTGCTGCCAACATCCCAGAAAGCACGTCGCAAGCGATTCTGTCCACACTTCCGAAATCCAACACTCCCCTTGATCAGAACAAGCTCCTTGCCGACGGCAATGCCCGCAGCATCAATCGATGCCTTTGGCAAACCGATGCTGCCGAGTGACCGCTTGGTATGTCGGCGGATCTGAAAGGCACCCTCCGTCATGTCTACCCGCAAGCTCACATTTTCTGCGCCGCCGATTCGGTCACGAACACCGAGCAGATAGCCGTTGAGTTGCTTTTCGGTCACCGTCCACTCCGAGTTCTCTACATTCTTCTTATCCGCGACTTCAAGTATCCCCTCTAAAATCGCTGCCATTTCATCAGCTCCCTTACGAGTGCCCTCGTCCCCGATCATACCACGCGGCCAGAAGCCGAGCTGCCAAAAGAACACGATGATCAACACCAACGCCGTAACGCCCAGCTTGATATACTTGATGGTCTGCGCCGACGAACTAGCCGTACTGATCTGAGTCTCTGTCACGGCCTTCAGCTCAAGCTTTTTGCCACAACTCGCACAAAAAATTTGTCCCAACCGATTACCCGCTCCACAAATCTGACAATTGACTTCCATATCCGCTGCTTCCTATTTTTTTGACGATGTGGGTTTTTTACTTTTGGATTTGTCTGACTTAGACGGCGGCTTACTCGAGTCCGCCTTCTTATCGCTCTCGTAGCCTGAGCCTCGATAATCCGTTTCATAAAACCCGCTGCCCTTAAAGATAATGCCTGCACCCGTCCCTAGTAGCCGACGTACTTTGCAGCGGCACTCTGGGCAACGCTTCAATGGCTCATCGTTCATGCTTTGGAATTTCTCAAAGGCATGGTCGCACTTCGTGCACTCGTACTCATATGTTGGCATAGGTCGATCCTGTCATTCAAAAGTTAGAGAAAAACTACCGGCATCCTCACCCGATGACCAGTTCTTAAGTATAAAAAGGCACCGCATCAGCTGTCAAACCTCCAAATTCCCCGAAAAAGCCGTTTTCCCTTTTTTCTTGCGCCAATCCCCTCTCAATCTAATCTAAACGCCATGTTTGACCTGACCCACTACCTGAGCGAACGGAAACAACTCGTCGAGACCATACTCGATCGCCTACTCCCCCCCGCCGATACCCGCCCCGCGATCCTACACGACGCGATGCGCTACGCGATTTTCGCTGGCGGTAAACGCCTTCGTCCAATCCTCTGCTTAGCCGCTGCCGAAGCGGTGGGCGGAGAGACGAGTGATGCCGAAATCCCCGCAGCAGCGGTGGAAGCCCTCCACACGTACACCCTCATTCACGACGACTTGCCCTGCATGGACGATGATGAACTAAGACGCGGACAACCCACCGTCCACATCAAATACGGAGAGGCAAACGCGGTGCTGGCAGGCGATGCCCTACTCACGACGTCGTTTGAATGGCTCGCCACCCAAGCAGTCAGCCCTCCCTATCGCCCCACACAACTAGCATTGGAACTCGCACAATCCGCCGGAAGCCGAGGCGTTATCGGTGGGCAAGTTGAGGACATGGAGGCGGAAGGCGACGCCCCAACACCCGACCGCGTCGACTACATCCACTGCCACAAAACCGCTGCGCTCTTCAAAGCATCCGTCCGCATGGGCGCCATCGCAGCCGGCGCAGCCCCAGTGGACCTCGATCAACTCACACGATACGGCATGCAGTTAGGACGCGCATTCCAAGTCACGGATGATATCCTAAATGCAACCTCAACCGCGGAAGCCATGGGCAAACCCGTCGGCAACGACCACGAGGCAGGCAAGATGAGTTATCTCGCGATTCACTCTCTAGACACAGCGAAAGAACACGCGGAGGCAATGATAAACAAAGCACTCGACAGCCTAAACTCTCTCCCAGGAAACACAGAGGCACTCGAGGCGATCGCCCAACGCGTGCTTACTCGAACAAGTTAACGCCACCCAAACCACCCACGACAGACCGAAACCCCGCAGGCCAAGCCTCTTCACTGGAATAAGACTCGAAGCGTCGTCCACATACCGCCTCAAAATGCGTCAGCATATGGGCCCCTACCGTCGCACAGCTCGGGCATTCGTCACCCAATAGACTCTCAAATGACACCACCGACTGACCCACAAGACCGCAGGGAACAATGGTATCAAAACCCGCAAGATCCATATCCACATTCACGCTCATCCCATGAAACGTCACCCAGCGACGAAACCGGACTCCGATCGCCGAAAACTTTCCCTTGGCCGTCCAGCCACCGGTCATGCCGTCGCGCCGCTCCGCCTCGATCCCGAAATCGGTCGCCGTACGCAAGGCCACTTCCTCAAGGTTGTGTAAATAGCCATGCGCATCTGCTTCACATGCACCTAGCTTGATAATTGGATACATGATCACCTGACCCGGCGCATGATACGTCACGTCACCCCCACGCGATGACTGCTCCAAATCAATTCCCCGCTCATGCAAGGCCTCAGGGGAAAGAACCAGATAGTCGTCTCGCCCACGCGCACCTTTGGTCACGACTGGGTGGTGCTGCAAAATGAGAATGACGTCAGGAATCTCTCCAGCGATATGCGCAGAAACGAGTGCTTCTTGTAGCCGAACTCCCGCTGCATAGCGGATAGGGTCCGAGAAGAAAATGGCCCAGCCAGCAGTCCGAGACTCCGCGGAAACACCAGGCGTCATCATCGAGTCGCAGCCTAGTCCTCTGGAAGCGTGGCGTCGTACTCAGCCGCGGTCATAAGAGTCTCGACAACGGCAACGTCGGCAACTTTGAGTCGCAGAATCCAACCGCGGCCATAAGGTTCCTCATTAATAAGCTCCGGAGAACCCAGCAATTCCTCATTAACCTGAACAACGGTCCCCTTAACCGGGGCATAGTAATCGGACGCCGTCTTCACCGATTCCACGACACCCACATCTTCACCGGCTTCGAAAAGGTGATCGCTCACTTCCGGCAACTCGACATTCACGATATCCGCTAGTTGGTGTTGACCGAAGTCACTAATCCCGATCTCAACGAGACCGTCATCCGTCACGCGTGCCCATTCGTGGGTTTCAGTGAATCGACGTTGTTCTGCTGTACTCATGGCGCTCCTCCCTCAAAAGTGTTTTCTCAATAAAGGGGGAGAATAGGACCTTGGCCATAACCTGTCCACCTATTTTAATAGGCCCAGGATCGAACGGAAGAGCGGGTCCGCGGCATCCTCCAGCAAGTCCGTCACCAACATCTCAACTCCAGTCACGTTTGCCCCCAAGTTTTGCATCGCCTGAAGGGCCCAATCCCGATCCGCCACACGCTGCGACGTGACCCCATCATGCGGAACCTGGACCGTATAACCCGCGGCCAATAGATCACGCACGGTCTGATAGATGCACACATGCGCCTCCACCCCAGCCACAATCACCGACTTCGCCCCTATTGCATCCAACTGCGCACGAAACTCGTCGGAACCGAAACAACTAAACGAGGATTTCGAGATAGGATGATAGTCGGTGAGCACCGACTGCAAGGCTTCAACCGTTTCGCCTAGCTTCTCCGGAACCTGTTCGGTAACCACCACAGGAACCCCTAATAATTGAAGCCCCTGGACCAATATCAACAAACGCTCAATCAAGTATGAAGACTCATGAACCACTCCAGAAAAACAGTCCTGGACATCGACAAGGACCAATACGGCATCGTTGCGATCCATCTCGCTACGCCAAGGAAATGTGACGGCCTTGTTCGATCGACGCCTCACACCCCTCTATCATGCGCTGACAGGTGATGGCATCATCGAGTGTTGAGAGAGGCGCCGCCCCTTCACGAACCACCTTTTCAAGGAAGTACTGCCCCGTTTGACGAATCGTATACGGATACGCAGAGTAGGTCTGGCTGTGCACCGTCGCTGGCGTGTTCTCAACCCAGTCTCGATAGCTGTAACGTGTCGACCCTTTTGTCCCAATCACTTTGATCATGCACGTCCACGGATCGCCCGCATGATCATCGTTTGCAAAACTCGCACACAGATGAGCCAATCCGCCTGACTCCATTTTTAGGGTCGCCATCGCAATATTTTCCTGCGGCACAGTCCCGTCATTTACCGTGGCCTTCATCGCACTCACGCTCACCGGGTTCCCAGCCATATACAACAGGATATAAGAATGGTGAGTTAAAATTTGTCGAATCACACCCGGATATCGCGCCGCGACCGCTTCAGGGTGATGAATGTTGTACAACACATAAACGGAGACGAGGTCACCCAACTTCCCCTCTTCTAGCAACTCTTTCGCACGTCGAACACTGTCTTCGTAAATATAGTTGTGCACCGGCATACACTGCTTGCCAGACTTTTCCGAGGCGGCCTTGATATCCTCAATCTCCTCAACCGTCGTCGCCGTCGGTTTCTCGACCAATACATGCTTGCCTGCGTCGAGCGCCATGACCGCGAAATCACGATGCGTCTCCATATTGGTCATCACAAACACGGCATCCAGTTCCGGATCAGCACACAATTCTTCCGCTGTGTCATACACAGAACACCCGAAAATCGCGGCCTTTTCCTCGGCTTTTGAGCGGGTCCTATTCCAAATGCCCTTCAATGTCGCTCCCGGACACGCGGCAACCGCCTCCGCATGCAATAGCGAAATATCGCCAGCGCCCAAAAATCCAACTTTCATCTCTTTCATGTCTCACTCACCTCTCTCGATACACATACGCTAATAGAAAGCAGATATACCACCCTGTCCTCATGCTTAGAAGCCTGAACTTACCGCCCAATCAAATAGTCGTGCGCCGCACCCACTCTCTCTGCCATACTTATTGCATGACGCATATCCGGCTACTCGCAACACTCATTATACTTACACCCATGCTCTACCTACCGAGCGTCGCCCAAATCAATAATTCGTACCACGACACATCCACGAAGCTAACATTCCCAAAAAAGCTTGGCGACTTCTCTCGCGCCAAGCTCAAGCGCTACGACGAAGGACTCGGATACTCCGTGGCCTACGGACGAAGCAACACCACGGTCACCATCTACGTCTACACCGCCGGAAGCAGTTCGATCGAAAACGGCATCGACGACATCAATACGATTGAAACGTTCAAATCGGCCAAAAAGGATATCCTGACCTTAAAAAGCCGCGGGCTGTACAAAGACCTCACCGTAGTGAAAACAGGCGTCTCCACACTCTCAGAGAAATCAGAACACCCCTTTCTCAGCCTGGAACTGGACATCACCCTCCCAGGAAAAACGGAGTCGACCGATCTGAAAGTATTCTCGCGACTGCTCGTCACAGGCTTCAGGAACCATTTCATCAAGATTAGATCAACCGGTCCCACGAGCGATGATCCGAAAGCGCTGGCCGAGATGCTCAGCGAGTTTTCCGCGCTGCTCAAGATACACATCTAACCATTATTCTTTTCCTAGGCAGTACAACCACTCCTGAACCGTGCTCCCCTTGCGATCCCCCACACGCGTATAAACGCGGTTCCCGCAAAAAGTCGGCGTCGCCATAGAGACATTCCCCAACTGGTTTTCTGCAATTTTTTCAAAGCCTGTCGCACTCGCTTTAAACACAAGCGTTGATCCCCGCTCATTGGTGACATAAATCCGATCGTCAACCAAGACGGGCGACGCACTCACAGGCCCCTTGAAACGCTGACTCCACAATTCTTTTCCATCCATCGCGCGCCAACAACGCACAATCCCCGTATCGTTCAATGCGTATACACTCCCCGCATGCGCTAAAAGTGATTGCTCGTATGACCTATCATTATTTCTCCAAACCACCGTCCCACTACCATCCATTCGCACGGCGGTCGTCATGGACTCGGGGTGCCCCCCGCTAGTGAAGACCAACCCGTTATCCCATACCGGCGTCCCACACACAGCCTGGGCACTCGCATCCGCGGACCACAGCATCTTTCCCGTCTTGAGCGAATAGCAGGCGACTAACTTGCACCCACCCAATAAAATCTGCTCCTGCCCATCAACCGTCGTCACGACCGGAGATCCAAAACTAACTAAGCCCGAGGGTCGCGGTGTCCGCCAAACGGTCCTCCCGTCGCCACGGTTCAAGGCAACTAGAAACCCACCTTTCTCATAATCCGCCGCCGCCAAAACAAGGTCGCCACTGAGTGCAGGCGACGAACCATAGCCGAACTCGTATGCACGAGGTTTGAACGGACCCACTTGCTTTGTCCACACAATCGCTCCATCCGATATCCTTAACGCCGCAATCTGAATCGCATCATGATTGTAGAACGTGATAAATGCTCGCACCCCATCACACGCTACCGTGCTCGAGGCGTGCGTGTTCTTTCGGTGAATCGTTCGAGGCAATCCACCCGTGTTCACAATCCGGGTCCAAAGAACGTCTCCGGTGTTTGTGTCAAAAGCGTGAACCGATTGAGTCCCCTTCTCAACGTTAGAGGTGGCTAAGAAAATATGATCTCCAACCACTGTCGGCGAGCCGTGCCCACGACCCGGAACGGCGGTCCTCCACAACACATTCGCAGAAGAACTCCATGTTGCCGGAGAGTGAGCCGTATTCACCGCTTTTCCGTTGCGTGTCGGCCCTCTCCACCACGGCCAGTCAGACTCCCCGAACGTAATGGGTTCGACAGCCCCAACCAGAGAATTCAGACAGGCGCAGGCAAACACACCAAGGAGGAAGCGAGTGATTATTTTCATCCCTCGTAACTACCATGCACGGCACTAAACCTCAACTTCATTCAGCCCGGATACAAGCGCAGCAACGCAGGGGTAACATCAGTAATCCCCCTCACTTGATCACGCAGAACTGCGGCACCCGGTCCATCGGCCACAAAGGGGATCGGATTCATTGTGTGGCTGCGCGTACGGTTGTCCTCGATGTTCCCATGGTCGCTTGTCATGACGAACAACAGTCCCTGCTCGCGACACAAATCATGCACCCGCCCAAGAAACGCATCCAACCGCCGCAACACGCCCAGGATCTCCTCGGGGCTTCCTTTGTGCGCCATGAGGTCCGTTTGAAAATATTCAAAGAAGGTGAAGTCCTTGGACGCGCCAATCCGCACTAAGTCCTCAGCCGCTTGCTCCGGCTCAATCAACGGCGTTTCATACCCGCGATCACATAATATCTGACGCGTCAAATCCTGATAAACAGCCAAGCCGTTTTCCAGCTCCTCTACCCCCCGCACAGCTCCAAAAGCGTGCAAGGTAGCGACGGTCGTCACCGATTGAAGTTTCTCAAAGCGCGACTGCAACTCTTCGGGCACGTAGTAGCAGTTGGCGAAAGTCGCCTCATAGCCGCGCTCCTTGAGCCACGAAAAAAGATTACCCTCTCGAATGATGCGCTTGAGCGTCGCACGAGGAATTCCCTCTGCATGGCGACCCAACGCGTCCGCAGCATTTACGCCGGTAAATAGAGCCGTCTGCCCAGTGGCGCTCTGAGGCTTGCCCTCAACACCCATTCGTGGATCAATGGAGATAGCTAGGGAGCTAAGCAACTCGAGAATCCGAGGGCAGAATCCGCGGTACAAAGGGTTAGTATCGGCATTTTCCTCGCCCAGACCCAGCCCGTCTACAAAGACGAACACCGTACGGGGAGTCTCACTCACCGGCTAATCGGATCGAACAAATTGCCGACAACGCACACCCGCAGATTTCAGCAAATCAGTAGTCTGACCACTCATCGGATACAGTTCGAGAAACACAACCTCGTCGATGCCCGCGTTGATGATCATCTTGGCACAAATCAAACAGGGACTCATCGTGCAATACAGCGTAGACCCCTCTACAGCAATACCGTGGAAGGCAGCCTGTACAATCGAGTTTTCTTCCGCATGCGAACAAACACAGTCTCCGAGCCCCGTTCCAGACGGCGCATCTCCAGCACACCTAGGACACCCACCATCACAGCAATTCACCGTTCCGCGAGGAGTCCCGTTATATCCAGTCGAAATCAAGCGGCGATTTTTGACGATGACCGCCGCCACCTTGCGCCGAATACAGTTGCTCCGACGAGCCACCTGTAAGGCAATATCAATGAAATAAGTGTCCCAGTCCGGTCGTTTTTCGTCAGTAGTCTCCATAACCCGAGCATGCCACCCCATCCCCCATAATGCAAACATCCGTACAGGGGAGTTTTCCAAGCAAATTGCCCCTTGATTAGAAGCCATCCACTCGCCACACTCACTCTCGTAGACGTTTATCGATTTTTTAGGGAACAAATGACCAAGCGCCGATGTCTTACCCTCCAGAAACCATAAAAGAAAAAACGAGCACGCTCCCGGAGCCCGCGGTCGTAAACGCTATTCTAGACCGAATCCGGCAGGGTGAAGATAGTGCCTTTGATGAACTAGTCGCGCTGTTTCAGCGCCCAATGTTCAACCTGGCCTATCGAATGCTCAACAACTACGAGGATGCGAATGACGCCGCACAGGACATCTTTATTAAAGTCTACAACTCTCTGGACAAGTTTCGCGGTGACTCAAAGTTCTCCACGTGGCTCTACACAGTGGCATCGAACAGTTGTCGCAACCGAATCCGAAAGAGAAGCCGGATCAACCAACACGAGGTCACATCGCTAGATGAACCCTTTGAGAACTCTCAGGAGAACAAACTAAACATCGTGGACCCGTCAGCAGACGCCATTGAGCAGATCAAACATAAAGAAATAAAGGGACTTGTAGAGACCGCCATTTCAGAACTGACAGACGACTTCCAACACGTGATCATTATGCGAGACATACAGCACTTAACCTACGAAGAAATTGCTCAGGCAACCGAAAGCTCAATGGGGACCGTAAAGTCCCGATTGTCGCGTGCACGGGCCTTGGTAAAAGACAAACTAGTCAACCGATTGAATCGATAAAATGACCGCCCCACACATAGACGACCAGATCAGCGCCTACTTAGACGACATGCTATCCGCAGAAGATCGCACCGCCGTTCAGGCACATCTGGATACGTGCTCCGCTTGCCGAACCGCTCTGGCCGACACCCAATACACACTGGCACTCTTGGGCGCGCTCCCAGACATCGACCCACCCTCGGACTTTGTGGAACAAGTACGAACGCGCATACACACTCCAGCGTCCCAAGCATCCACACCAGGCATCCTCCGTTTTCTCAACGCACCCGCAGCGCGCATCGCATTGGCTGCCAGCATCGTCATCGTCATCTCCACATTTGGTCTCCGAAACGGCATTTTCAACGTAACCCAGCCCCCCGCTTCCGAATCACTGGTTCTGTCGCCCATGGATTCCAGCACCCCCATGATGACCACCGAATCCGAATTGAATGAGGCTGAACGCGACTCCCTGCAAGCTCCCACGGAAGCAAACGCTAGGCTGGAGAGCACCACTCCCGCACGGTCACACACACGGTCAGCAGAAGAGCACAAAACCAGCCTTTACGAAGAGGGCAGCGCGCCGGCAGAAAAAGAAATCGGGGCCGACATCGCCCCACCCCTTCTCCGAGCCAAGATCTTAGCGCCCGCGCCCAAACCGACTGCTGCCGCTGCGGACAGAGCGATTCCTTCGCCACAAGTCGCGGCCGCACGGTGGGCCCCGCCAGCCGATCAAGACACCCCGGCCTCCGCCGCGAGCGCCCCTGCTCCACTGACATCGCCTTCGCCGAGGCCGGCAATAGTGGGGAGAAGCAAAGCAGACGTTCAACTCGACGTGAGTCGACAATCACGCATACAGGCGAAAGCACCACAGATAAGCGAGCGCCGCAAGAGTGCCAGCAAGAAACTCGCACTGTCCGCTTCAACGCTAGATAACGAAGCGTTGAACAAAAACGACACTCCGGCTGTGATCATCCGCACCGACTCTCCAAGCGTTATTCGCGCCCTCCTAAGGCCATTCACTCAATCTGTTATTGGCGAAAAAGAAGATGGCCGGTCGGCCTCTGATGAAACGATCCTAGCAGGCAAGGCCGAAAAAGACGCTCCTACGCCTGAGACCTTGACGGTTCAGGTACCACACAAGAAGCTCGGCCCGCTTCTGATCGAGCTGCAGAAGAGCGGGGCTCTAAAGCTACCCCCAAGCTTCCACCAAGCGACACGTAAAAACGGCCTGATCACGTTCACCGTTATTATACGGTCAAAGTAGACCGCACGCGCCAGACCTTCAACCTGATCAACCGCCGCTCGGTTACGTTATGTCGCTATATGCCGGTCGGACGTCCATCGATACTCACCTGGTTCGTCTTTTCCCAGTAGGCCTTAATCCCGTCTTTGCCGTGTTTCTCTGCCCAGTCGCTCAACTGCGTCCTCTCCTCAATATAGTCATAGCGCGGAACCGCCATTCCGCAGGACGTCTGAACCAAATCAACCGAAACATCGAACACCTGACGTGCACCCGCAATGGGCTCAAACAAGCCATACATCGCATCCCAGTCCTCGTCACGAGGGTGGATCGCACGCGCCTCACCGTAGAGCCTCAAAATCATGGGATGGCCATCAAAGGCAGCAAACATGATCGTCATCCGAGGGACCTCGCGAACATGGGCGGCCGTCTCATTACCACTGCCAGTGACATTTAGCCAGGCCACACGATTCGGTCCGAGCACGCGAAGCGAATCCATCCCTTTGGGCGATACACTCACACGGCTGTCTGCGGTTGCAGTACCAATAAAAAAGAGGTGCTGTTTTTCTATAAACGCCTGAAGAGGCTTTGAGATCGATTCAAACTGTTTACCCATATGTCTTCTCCACTACGTTGCGCCCCATGCAAACAGAACGATCCTCAACCATACGAGCAGCAATAGTCCACAAGAACGGTCACCTTAACCGAAAACGTCACATTGGCGGCCACCTCGAACTGCCCTCCACCCGACACCGCCGTCCAGACATCATCTCCGGGTAACTGAACCTCCAGCTCTCCAGACAGAATGTCCATGATCTCGCTGTCCGCAGTACCAAACTCGTACTCCCCCGGCAACATCACGCCCAAGGTCTTTTTTTCTCCGTTCGCCAACGTCACAGTACGGCTGGTGACCTTCCCGTCGAAGTAGACATTGGCTTCACGCGTAACACTAACCCCATCAAATGAACTCATAACGACTCCTCAAGCAAGTGTGCATCTCCAAGGTCGCTCTTCCGGCAAAACCTCCAGATCCATCCGCCCAATTTACGAAACTACGCGCAAAACCTCAAATCCCATTTTCCAGCCGCGCCCTCATTTCATCATTCGTTTATTGACTCCAATCAACCCAAACAGCAGACTACACCCGTCTGGACGCAGTGGCCTGAGGCTAGCTGACGTTCGTTTAACAATGGAAGTTAACAGCGCTCCGCAGCACACGCTCGGGCAGTCAGGGAGACAAAAATGGGACAGGAAGATCCAGCTGAAAACAACACAGACGCCGTGGTGGAACAAGAAGAACCCCAACTCGATCCACAAAAGCTCGAAGCATTTAACGCCCGGCTACTGGATGAACAAAACCTCGTCATGGCCCTCGTTGGTGGTGGTGTCGCCGCCTTGGCCGGCGCGGCTATCTGGGCAACGGTCACCGTCGTAACCGGATACCAAATCGGATGGATGGCTGTGGCTGTCGGTTTCCTAGCAGGATATGTGGTCCGCTTCTTCGGCAAGGGATTATCCAACACCTACGGCATCATCGGAGCCGGATCAGCTTTCTTAGGCTGCATTCTCGGAAACCTCTTTTCGACCTGTGGCTTTATCGCAGCAGAGGAGTCTGTCTCCGCCTTCGTCGTCATCTTTACCGTACTCCTACAACCCGCCGCTGTCGTGGAACTACTCACCGCTACATTTTCAGGGATGGATATTCTCTTCTACGGGATCGCGATCTACGAGGGATATAAGTTTTCGTTTCGGCAAGTGACAGAATCCGAGATCGCCGAACTCGTCTAAGGCCCTTGCCGCCGATCCGAATGGCTCAGCGAATCGCTCGGATCCGGTAAAACCCTTTCGACTCCGCCGCATGCACACTATCCGTATAGGTGTTCATAGGCGGGGTCGCACTTAAATCACTCACGAAAGGCACAAACGGCGCGGTGAGCGTCGGGGTCCAGTCGATACTATAAAGACGGTTCGGAACGCTGGGCCACTCTAGCGCGCGCGACGGACTCAGTCCTGATGCTAATATAAGTTCCAGTAAAGAGTTTGCCAACAAGGGGTTCGTCCCGGCGGCCCATTCCTCCGCGTTGGTAAAACCGTCACCATCAGGATCCCCAGTCAGCCCCCCGCTACCGCCGCCGGGCCAGAATTCTGACTCCCAATCTGCGTAATCCAAGAGGACACCATAAACGTACACGGTCAGAGGCACGCGCACTTCGGGCGAACCCGAATCATTACTCGTCACCACCAACTCCGTTGAGTTACTCGTTCCCATACCAAAATCGGTAAGGTCGACTCGCGCTGTCACCGTGGTGGAACTTCCTGCTGACACACGCCCACTAAATGCGCCCTGCATACTCAACGCCCAACCCGCCTCAACAGGGAAGTCAACGCTGAGTCCACTATGAAGATAACTGCTATTCAAATTGACGATAACAGACGTTGAAGCCGTGCCATCCTCAAGCCCCACGGCCCCTGAAGCCACCGACCCGGTTACGGACAGGTAGTTAAGCTGAATTCGACCCGACTCATACAGTACCGCCTGCATACTAATTTCATCACCCGCATTGCCACCCAGAAACCCCCAATGATCGTACTGGACAATGAAACGCTTATTGGCGACATCATAATACGTATAGTTGGTTCCCGTATTCTGGTGAAGGTCATCCCAGTACAAAGCAATCACGCTGTTCGGCGTACTGGCGGAACCCAGATCACCCGAGTAACTACCACCCACGGCGCCAAAGGTTAAATACCCGTTACACGAAATCAAGACGTTGGCTTGCGGAACTTCAAAAAATGGAAACGAAAACGGCAATCCAACCGACACAGACCCGTCATCCCCAGACAAGCCTGAGGGCGTACCCACACCGCTGATATCCACCCAATCAACAGGCACGCTCCCTCCGTCACTGTCGCTCCACGAGGCATACAGCCCCGACGCGCCGGAACTGGTAAGCGCTGCCTGAAACACGAGCGGCCCCGCGCCGGAACTGTTGTCGATAATGAAAGGGATGTCGACAATGTCATCAACAAAGAGGTTGGTAACGACCGATCCCGGCATCACCGAAATCGACGGAGGTAAAGCTGGCGTCACAGTCACCTCTACAGGAACCTCTAGGCTCGGCGTAGTGGGTGAATTACCCGCGAACACCAAACGGCTGGTATACACACCAATCGGCGTATCCAACGGATCGACCGTTATCATGACGGGTGCACTGCCGCCAGCCCCAACCGAGGCTACCGACGGTGTAAAAAGAAAGCTTCCGAAGGGCGGGAAAAGCTGAACCGACATATTAGCGTGCGCATAGGCACTATAATTAGCCAAGGCGTAACCCGTGAGCCCATTCCCACCTTCCATGCCAACTGTTGCACTAAGGTCACCTGTCATGTCCCCGTAATTAATCTCTACGCGCCCATCGACATACAGCAACACCTGCATATTGATTTCATCAGTCCCGCTATAATAACCCCAGCTATCATACTGGATAATAAACCGACCGTTCGCGACATCATGATACGTATACGCCGTACCTGTCTGCTGATGAAGATCCCGCCAGAAAAGCGCGATCACGTCGTTAGGCGTAGACCCGTCCAACAGGTTGCCGCTGGTGCCAGAGGCGAGCTCACTAAACGAGAGAAAACCATTACACGAAAGCGAGAGATTACTATAACTCTCTCCGAAATACGGAAATGGAAATGGGAGTGGGACCGACACATACCCATCGTCACCTGCCAGGGAACTCGCGCTTCCCAAGGAACTGATATCGACCCAGACTACTGGCGCAGGATTAGAAGGGTTATCACTGTCCCTCCACTCATAGCCGCCGGTGGCGCCACCGCCTACGGCCTTAACGGACCCCGTAACCACCGTCGTCCCGAAGCCAGGGTTGGAGATCGACACGTTGAACGAATCGGTTTCGTACTGCCTTAGCGTCACTTGAACGAGATTAGTGTCGATCGACATTTTTGGCGGGACAGAAAGTGTACCTGACAAATTCACTGTACGGATATTCTCCCCCACTGCATCACTATTTATGGTCAGTGTCCCGTTTTGAGAACCCGGCGCGACAGCGTACAGCTCAACCTCTATCATCCGCGCTTCACCCGGTTTCAACACAAAGTTAGAATCAGTCGTCGAAAATGCCGTGTTGTCCGACGTCACGTTTCCGACCGCAAGGTCCGCCGTGCCATCATTAAAAACGCGTACCGCATTCGTGACCGTCACTTCAGAATAAATGGCGCCGAAAGCAAGACTAGTCATGTCGAGATCAATCCCCGCTGATCCAAAAATGGTCAGAACCACAGGCACGAGCACTTGCGCGCGCCCAGGGTCGTTATGATCAATCACGATATTCACCTGATGCAGACCAGCAGACAAACCCGCCGCATCAAAATCCAGATCCACCACCTGCGACGAACCGGCGGGCACCACGCCCCCTTGACTACTCGCGGCGACGAATCCCGTTTCTTTGAAAATGCGCACGGCATGGGAATTTTTTAGATACGAGGTGTTATAGGCAATTTGTAAGCCATGCGTGCCTCCGGGGCTCTCAATCCCAATCGTCCCAGATGTCACAGAACCATTGAGATTTTTATAGTAAAAATCAATCACACCACTCTCGTAAAGATGTATCTGAAACGTATAGGTCTCACCCAACTGATTTTCCCACTCATCAAACTGCACAATAAAACGCCGAGTAAAACTGTCATGATACGTATAGACGCTCCCGCTGCCCCCCATGAGGTCATCCCAGAACGGCGCAATGACATCGGTGGGAGTCGCCAGCGACGGGATTGGCGAATTAAGCGGCTCTATACCAGAGCCTCCGAAAGACACGTACCCCTCTGTCGTCACCCACATCTGTGTCCGAGCCTTGTCGTAGAACGGAAATGAGAACGGGAGAGCCTCCGCGCTGGACCCATAACCCCCAGACAACGAGCTAGCGGTGCCCACGGCGGAAATCTCAAACCACTCATAGGACGGTCCCCCTGGGTCATCGCTGTCCAACCACGTGTAACCAGAAGCGTCCACCGCGTTTACCGCAGAACCGACACTCGCAAGCTGAAGTGTGTAAATCAAATCACTCGCACCACCCGTATTGTCGATTGTCAATGTACCGCTACTGCTTGCATTAAAAAGCAGCGTCGTGCTCACAGTCGTCGGATTGATAACGAGGACAGGAGGCGGCAAGACATTCATCGTGAGTGGAATCTGATAAAAGGGTGTGTCTGGGTCATTGCTGGCAATCACTAAGCGGCCTGTGGTCGTACCCGTCGACGCCGCGGCCGCCACGACACTCACGAGGCTCGTCGATCCAATCGGAAGCGAGAAACTCTGCGGCGTGGCAGAATACACGGCGGCATTCTGCACACTCATACCTGTAACCGTCAGTGTAGCGTCACCTTCGTTCACAACAGCAAGTGTTTGCGTGACAACAACACCAGAGAAGACATCACCAAAATCCATTCCGGACGGCGACACCACTAGATCCGCGACTCCAGTCACTGTCAACGTTCCCGAAATCAAGACATTGGGCGACGCGGGGTCATTGCTCTGAACCTGCAGATCAACATTGTACACCCCTCCCGTGAGCCCGCTTGCGTCCACGGTCACAGCCACATCCACCACTCCGCCTGCATCAGGAATGTAGCCCGTCAACGGATTAAACGACAAGGCATCTACAACCGCCAGTGGCCCGGGAAAGATTTCAAAAACCAACGCCCCCTGCGAGTTGGCCGCATTTGAGACGGTGATCATCTGAACATACTGACCACCCGTATTGAGACCCGCGGTATAGGAGAACGGTGTCACGGTGATAGTCGGAGAGTCCGTTTGATGGGGATCGTCCGCCGTTCCGTGGTAGCGCCCCACCCCTTGATTATCCATCGCCAGCAAATAGTAATCCACGCCGAAATCGGTAACGTACGAACTTGGGACGATACCGGAAAAGACGTTGCCTGTAACATTCGTCAATACAACCTGCCGGTATAGTAGCGACCCAGTGCGCCGATAAAAAAGCGTCGTATCAGTCAGGCTTGCCGTAAAATCCGTCACGGTGGCTAATACCGACATATCCAAGGCAAGCGGCGGGGACACCACAGGGCTATGACTAACGACCGGGGCGAAATTAGGAGAAACAGCGAGAAAATAACCATACTTATTCGGTTGAACCGACGGGTCCGAAGTGGTCGTCACGCCATCGGTGGCCAACACGAAATAATTCACACCCGGCACACCGACAACGCCTAAGGGAATGTCAGCCTGCCAAAGGTTTCCCACGGTGTTGCTCATGGCCACCTTAGAGAACTGCTGCGTGCTAATGGATCGATAAAAAAGAGTGGCCGAGACCGGATAAGGCGCCACATGATCCACTATCTGCACCTCGATAGTAACGGGGTTTCCAGCAGCAAGGGGCGATGACTCGAGCGCGACCGTTTGTGCAGTTCGCGATACTTTGGGTGCCGAACGCGGTAGCCAATCGATGGTGTTGGTCACCGAAAAACCATTGTAATCAACCGTCACAGAACTCACCCGTGTGGTGGCCGACGCCGTCACCTGACTGGTTTTATAGGCAATCACATACGTGCTCGCTAACTTCGCGACAATCGCGTCCAAAACCTCTGTAAAGTTGGTTGTAATGTCGTACACGCCACCATCAGTTTGATAGGCGATATTGGTGAATTCATTGAATAAAGAGGGTTCTGTGAGCGT
>CAXMRT010000220.1:0-21906 GCA_964196025.1 uncultured Gemmatimonadales bacterium
GAGCGAATAGAGATCCCTTTGCCGCCGTCGGCGTCGAACCCTTCGGTCCTCGCCCCCGAACGCCCGGAATCCACAGCATCCAACTTCAACACACCTCTTTTCTAAATCTCTTCGTCGCACTCGCCATTCAATCCGGTCACATACTCATGATCCGTAAGGAGTCTCTAGCATTTGTCCACGTGACAGCCTCCTCCGAACCCATCCACGAACGCACCTACCGCAAACTTCATCCGGCAACGGTAAATCTCATCGTGGATATCCCAAGCACCGGACTGGATGGATTGGACGCCCAACCCTCGGTTGACGATCCCTTCGCTACCCAGTCACTCAACCGACAAGACTTCGCCTCCCTCTCCGACGGGTTCGGCGCGCTAGGCATCACGCATTCAAGTCAAGGCAACTATCAATACTCTGAACGCGCACAAACTCTTCGCGTTCAGCAAACCCTTAAACAACTCGGCCGTATCGACGCCATCATCGACGTTATTAGCCCTGTCAGCGACACGGCACACCTGGTGAATGCCGCCGTCGTTTCACAACTCACGATCAACCAGCAACCCGCCCGCCAAGCCATCGATCAACTGTCCCAAAGCACCATCACCGGCTTCACCACACCCCCGTCCAGCCTATCTGCCCAATGCAACATCTTGCTCGTTGTTCCTCCCGACCAGCTCGACACACCCATCACCCTTACGCTCCACAGCACCAGCATCAAAAGCGCTCTCAACGCGATATGCGACCAAACAGGCTGGCGTTATGAACTGCAGGCACAGCAAATCGTATTCTACGGCGGTCCGCTCCACACGTCCGAAGCCAAAACTCAAATGTTTCGATTGAAGGATCGTGCATCACGCAGTCTTGTCGAGGCATCGTCGCCCGCAGAATTCTTCGCCGACCTTGGGGTCACGATCCCCGCAGGCAGCGCTCTACGGTATATTCCCCACGCGCACATGCTCGCTGTTCGCTCTACTCGCGCTGCAGTCGCAGGCATCAAACGGAGTCTCGATGAAATTAAGTAGACCCGCCGCGATCGCATGCCTCCTCTTCCTCGGGGGCCCCCTTCACGCTGAGCGACTCAGCCCGCAGACCTCGGGCCAACAATCGCTTGATCGCGTGACACTCCCGTCCGTAAATTTCACGAACACACCGCTGCTAGAAGTTCTCGCAATATTGAATCAATTCACACCCAGACTCGATACCCTCCCGGAAGAGAACACCATGCGGGGGCTCAACTTCGTTGTCGTGATACCTGACACCTACAAAGATCTTTGGACCCCGAAACGTGCGCCCGCAGAAAACGCGGTGAGCTCGAACGCGGCGCGAACGGTGACGTTCTCTGGAACGAATGTAACGCTCACCACCTTCCTTGCCGAAATCAGTCGGCAGTGTCTCGTCCGCTTCTCTCTGCACGACAATCTCGCGATCGTGCGGCCTCAACACTTCCAAAGCGAATCGCACCAACTCTTTCTGGTTCCCACCACACTCGACACCATTCGAGAGTTATATTTTAAAAGCGCTCAAGATGACGCGAAGTTGCGACGCGCACTCGCAGTCGGGGAATCCGGCGGCCTCATCTCTCTCACGCCCCAGCTTCGCGAACACGGACTGATTAAGGACACCCCTTCATTTGTTACTTATCACATGGCATCACACACCGCCTTCGTTCATATGACGCCTAGAGACTACCAGCTCCTTCGCACGTCAACGCTTTCCCTGCAAACACCCGCCTATGCCTGGGTTGAAAAGTTGCGCGCCACACCTGTCCTACACTACACAGCTCTCAAACGGCCCGCACATTTAGTGGTGAAAGACCTCGAGTCGCTCCTACGAGACACTCATGGTGACACGGCGCCGCCAGTAGAGCTCTTTGCCAGTAATAAGGACAAGCTCACTGCCGTCACCCTCGACCTTCGCAATGCAAACGGCTTAGACCTGCTGGACGCTTTTTGCCAAATCACCGACTGGCATCAGCGCATCACTGAGGCGGGTATTCGAATCAACTCTCGAACACCCACCAAAGACTGGGAAAAAAGAGTCTACCGCATTCACGCGTCCCTACACGTCATGCTCATCAATGAAAATCCAAAAACCCTCTTCACCAGCGTCGGACTCCCCTTCCCTCTGGGCGCAAGCATCCTCTACGAAGCCAACGAGCAGTCCCTCACCATCCGAAACACCAAGGCCCATATAGCCTGGCTAGAGACCCTGATGCCGCACCTCAATAAGTAAGTGCGTCACGGCCATCACCGCTCCTACTTCTCTCGTATCCGAACTAAATATGTATACGCCCACTTGAAGCTCACGAGCCATTCCGCTATGATTCCTCGAATGTAATCAAAGTGATTCGATCGAGCACGCGTTAACAATCCTCTAGGAGAGCAAAAAGTGGCATATACAGAGACATCATCAGAAGGTTGGTTTAGCAGAATCGGCGGAGCGATCAAAGGCGTCCTTTTCGGTCTTGTCCTCTTCGTCCTGTCTTTCGCCGTTCTAGGCTATAACGAATATAACTTTGTACAGGTCTATAAATCGCTCAAAGAGGCACAAGGTGTCACCATCTCGGTCGAGGCAGATTCTGTCGAAGCGGCAAACGAAGGTGCGTTGATCCACTTGAGCGGCAAAGCTACCACCTCGGATACGCTCACAGACCCCGGTTTTAGCGTGTCTCAAGTCGCCATCAAACTCTCGCGCAAAGTGGAGATGTACCAGTGGAAAGAGACGGAGAAGACAGAAAAGAAGAAAGAGCTTGGAGGCAGCGAGAAAACCGTAAAGACCTACACCTACTCTAAAGAATGGTCGAATAGCGAAATCTCCTCCGCCAAATTCGCCGACCCTGAGGCTCCCGATAACCCGACGGTGTGGGCCTACCAAGCGAAATCGTGGACCGCGGACAACGTCTCTCTCGGCGCGTTTCGTTTATCACCTGCCCTTATCGGGGACATCGACAAACCCCAGCCAATTTCTTTGACCGACGTGTCATTACCTGCTGGCGTCACCAATGCGAGTATTCAATCGGGACAGGTGTATATTGGTACCCCTGCGGTACCGGCCATCGGGGACCTACGCATCACGCTTAGCATGACGCCTCCACTCGACGTTACGGTCATCAGCCAACAAAAAGGACAGTCGTTCACGCCCTTCGTCGCCAAGACAGGAAAGACGATCAATATGCTGCGCGATACCGGCCTGCATAGCATGGATGAAATGTACAACATGGCCCACGGCGACAACGAAATGATGAACTGGATCCTGAGAGCCGTCGGGTTCTTCATGATGTTCTTCGGCATGAGCCTGATGCTTAAACCTCTCGCCATTCTTGCCGACGTCGTCCCCTTCTTCGGAAACCTCGTTGGCGCCGGAGTCGGCATAATCTGTTTCCTCAGCGCAATCGTCATGACCTTCCTAACTATTGCGATCGCCTGGATCGTGGTTCGCCCCCTGGTCGGAATCCCCCTCTTGGTCGTCTCTCTCGGCGCTGGAATTCTCGTCGGGAAAAAACTAAAGAACGCAAAAGCGGATGCGGTGACGGACGCCTAAGCATCCACGGCCTACTAAACGGCCCAGCTGGCGTTGTTGATGGTACGACAAGGGAGAGGTGAATCAGCTTCACCTCTCCAGTCGTAAGTGCGGCCTCTTGAACGCTTCGGTCTCATGGCGCAGTGGGTGTCGAAACCCAAGCCACTCGCGCAGCGCGCTATTTCAAGGAGTCTAACACCTGCTTCACATCGGCTGCGGGATTAACCTTCGTGTTCTTGTGAACAATTTTGCCATTCTTGCCAATCACAAAGGTCCACCGTCGAGCGGTCACACCGCGTGTTAAACTCACTTTCGCACCCTCAACATCCCGCTGAATGGTGCCTCCTTTTCCGGCAGGAACACCAAAGGCTTTTGCGAGCGCCCCCTCTGTATCGCTTAGAAGGGTGTAGTTCAAGTCATACGCTTTTTTGAAAACCTGATGCCCTTCTGGCGAGTCACCACTGACTCCAAACACTTTCACTCCAGCGGCTTCGAGAGCGTCTTTGCTATCCCGATACGCGCACGCCTGCTTCGTGCAGCCAGGGGTCATATCGGCCGGATAAAAGTATATCACGACGACATGCTTGCCGGTATAATCAGATAATCTCCATGCATGTCCTGCATCGTCTTTTGCCTCGGCCGTCGGAGCCGCATCACCCACGTCTAAGGCCTGAGCCTGTAGCGTAGTCACTACTAGAAGTCCCATTAACATCACAAACAATCGCATCGCGTTCTCCCTATTCGTTAAGTCGTCGTCCACCCCTACATACGGCACTCGAGGCCTTATGCCAACCGCTGATCGAAAAAATCACTCCTCGGCCAGACACCGTTCCATACACTCGGAGACGACCACACCCAGGCGCGCGCGCTCATCAACCATAAGACCCGACGGATCAAACCGATGCCGATAGTGCAACTCGATCGCTTCCGCAACCCCCGGCCGCAAGTCGTCCGGAACCCGCGCCTCAACCCTGGCCCACCAATCCCGGACACATTCGCCCACATGTCGCTCTTCGGAATATTCCGCTAAGCTCTTCTCAAGCTGGAAAAATTCCGAATCCGTTCCCAACGGAAGAATGTGAAAAGCCTCCTCATCCTGACGCACGCGCCGACCTCGCTGCCCCTTGAAGAGTCGCCACCACAACCAGATCATCAGGCCTGGAATCGACACCCACTTGAATACAAGAATGACTGCCGCGCCAACAGGTGTCACGCTCCAGTCCTCCAGGCGCACCGGCAAGCCTTGCACCCAATCCATCAATGGTTGCACCCACGCCAGCACATGACTGTCCTCCTCCGCCCAAGTGGCTGGAGTGGTATCCATGTATTCCCACTGCCCCTCAACATAGACCTGCACCCATGCATGTGCATGCATACCGCGAACAATATACTCCTCCTCTTGCGAATCCATTTCAGAGAGACCAAAACCCGTTACATATCGCGCCGGAACCCCCGCGTTCCGCAACAACATCACCGTCGCCGTCGCAAAATACTCACAGTGACCACTGCGTTCATTTTCCAAAAAGTTTGCGAGTACGGTCGTACGCGGCGGTAAATGTCGAGATGTGTCCGTCAAATACGTTGAGTAAGTAAACTCTTTTCCGAAAAAGGCATATAGCCGATCGATGACCTCTCGCGGCTCCATAGTGTCCAGCCCCAGACTCTGCGTGACCCGATCTAAGCCACGCAACTTTTCATACTTAGGAACCTGTAGATCAAAACGGCTAGGCTCCGTAACCTGCGGCGCCCACTCGTCGCGTAGCCCATGGACATACTTCACGGAGTAACTCAACAGACCGCCATCAATCTCTTCGGCCTTCACCGCACGCAGGACATTCCGCGAAATCCAAAAATCATCCATGCCCCACACACCCAAAGGCGTGTCGGGCATAGGCAGGGTCATTCGGTCGGAGCCACGTCCCTTCACCTTCCGCATCACGAGCCGGCCAGTCATCTGCGGCCCCAGAGGCCCTGGGTTCATGTCCCAGAACTCGCCCTCATCCCCTTCCGCCCGGTCCACCGTCCGAAATCTCGCTCGATACGCCTGGCCCGTTGTCGCACCGGACCCTTTCGCGAGAGCCTCTGGGCTGCCCGGTGCCGCGGGCCGACTCACATATTCCCGCGTATACCAGGTGTTGTGACGATACCAGTTATAACTCGCTGACCGTAAATACATGGGCGCGAGGCCAGACACCTGCTTCACACGCCAGATGATCGCTGGCGACAGCTTCAACTCCCCCACTGATCCAATTCTCGTCTGAGCAAGGTCAGGGTCCGTGTCGCCACCCCCGTTATCAAACTGCATCGCCGTGTTTTCTAAAAACAAATGCAAGGCATGCAAGCCAACGGAACCTCCATAGCCCATAGCCATCACGACGAGAAAGCACGGCAGCAACACCTTAAGTCGTCGTCGCGGCCGATCCGGATTCGACCACACCCCCCACAACATAAACACGCCGACGGCTACATAATAAAACCACCCCTCAAGGTTGGCTACACTCGCGGCACAAATGGAAAAGGCGAAGTATAAAAACTGCACGTCAACCAACTGCGGAGGTCGCGGAACCTCACCTTCACGTTCACGGTCCTTCTTGGCACGGCGTGCCACGAGCGATAGGACCGAGGTCGGCACCCCACCCCTCGTGCTGTAGGCCTGCGCCGCAACCAGCGGGAAGGCAATCACGGGCATCCATTCCAATACCCGGTAAATCATCTGCGCACCTTCACCTTGATAAACCGCCATCGCTGGGGTGAAGAAAAACCCGATTGCACTGAGCGTCCAAATGCGGGTCAGCAGGAGTTCCGACAGCTCCCATCGAGCCTTCAGCAACCAGTGCCCCTCAAGTATGAGCGCCATCAGCACCGCGATCACCACATGCTCCGCCATCAACCCCCAGAACACTAGTGCCGCGCCCATGATTCCCGGCGGCATGCGCATCCCCATAACAACCTTGCCTATCATAATCGCGCCAACCCTTCCGCGATTCTACCCACGGTTAGAGGTCGGACACCCAAACGCTGAGCCTCCACGGGCAACTCCTCTCCGTCGCATCCGACCCACAAGGCGAGCACGTCCACCCGCTCCGCTCGCAATCGCTGCAGGCACTCATGACGCGACTCATCCCAATCAATGAGAATGCAGACACACGCACTCAACTGTTGCGAATGCTGCACCACAAGCTCTGTCAACTCTCCAAAGCCCTTGTCACGACACAAGTCCACCGCGGCCAAGACATCCAGCAGGCGCTCGGGTTGCGTCGTTCCTCGGCCGGACGTAAAGCGATAGGCTTCGGTACCCACAAACATTAAATCCAACAAGGAGTCCTGCGTATCCAAGGTACAGGCAAAAGACGCCGCAATAGAAACCGCCTCCTCGAAGGTATTGTCGCGGTCGTAAACCGCGAACGTATCAAGAAGCAAGGCGTAACGAGGCACAAACTCATCTTCAAACTCCATCACAATCGGACTCCCGGTCCGAGCCCAACTCTTCCAGTGAATATGCCTCAGAGGATCCCCGGGACGATACTCGCGCAAGCCAACAAACTCTTCGGACTGACCCACCGATCCCGCCAACGCGACACCACAGGGCTGGTATCTCGACTCTCCGCCCAAACGCAACGGCGGCAAGGGATACCGTTTGGGTAACACAATTACCGAGCTTGTCTTTTCCGACGGCATTCGGCGCGCATACATGATCCACCCAAACGGATCCGCATGTCGCACGCGAATTCCCTGAAGACGCAACACCCCGCGCCGCAGCGGCATCAACGAAACCTCCACCTCAACAGTCCCTTCCGGCGCGAGGTCGATCGCGTCAGACTCCTTCGCCTCAGCCAACCGCATGTGACGTCGTAACCACATCCAGCGGTAGGCCAAAAACGTGCGGTCGAAACCATTCCGCGTCGCTTCGAGCGGTTCTGGTTGATACAAAAACATCTCTTTCAACGGGACCACACTCGCGACCTGCTCGCTTACGCGCAGAGCGCTGTGTCGACGTTTAGACAAATTGCGAACCACCATCCGGTAAACCAGGTTCGTTCCCGCGGATCCCATACTCGGAACCACTCGTGAAATTTCTAAACGAGGACGAAAAAACACCGCCATCAGGCGACCCACGACAAAAATTGCGGCAAAAAGAACGAAGAGCTGATACGCGGTTGTTTCATTCGTATTCAGTCCCATCACCGCGGCTGCGCCCATCGCAGAAATTGCCGCCCATCCTGCCGGGGTCAATCCGCTGCTACGCCGATCTGAATGCCCAGAGAAAGTGGCGTACGTTCGATACAGGAATCGGCGAAAGCGAAGTGGCTTTTCGTCTGTTTGCCTAGACTCCATCAGAACTCCTAACAATCGGGACCCGCGCCCAAAATCACTTATGCTGGCACAGCGATCTTTTCGAGCAACTGCTCGACTAGGGCGCGACTGGTCATCCCGCTGAATTTCGCCTGCGGATCCAATACAATCCGATGTGCAATCACGTCGGCCGCAACCCCCTGAATATGCTCGGGGGTAACAAACGCCTGCCCATCGAACAGGGCCATTGCTTGTGCAGCCTTCATCAGCGCTAAAGACGCGCGGGGACTCGCGGGAAGCTCCACAATATCCTCTTCTCGAGTAGCCTGGACAAGTGTCACCACATACTGCTTCAGCTCGTCACTTACACGGATTTTTTTTATGTCGTTTTTCAGAACCTCAACTTCCGCCATTGATGCACAGACAGACAATCCATCCAGCGGATGCTCATGTTCTTGAGCAGACAGAATCCCGACCTCATCCGCCGCCGATACATACCCCAGATTCAACTGCATCGCAAAGCGGTCCATCTGCGCCTCCGGCAAGGGATAGGTCCCACGAAACTCAACTGGATTCTGCGTCGCGATCACGAAGAACAAACCCTTCATTTCATGACACACACCCTCAATTGTCGCCTGCCCCTCTGCCATCGCTTCTAGCAGTGCACTTTGAGTACGCGGCGAAGCGCGGTTAATTTCATCGGCCAATAACACATTCGCGAAAATGGGGCCACGGTGAAAGATAAACTCCTGATTCCGTGGGTCCAGTATCGACACGCCCAGCACATCCGACGGCAACAGATCTGGCGTGAATTGTAAGCGCTTGAAATTCGAGTCCCCAATTGAGGCCGCCAGCGCTTTCGCCAAAGTCGTCTTACCTGTCCCCGGATAATCTTCCAGCAAAACATGACCGCCACTAACCATGACCGCTAGAATTTTTCGAATGACAGCCGACTGACCTTTCATCACCGACTCCACATTCGCCTGAAGTCGCATGTAAGTCTCTCGAGACGCTTCCGTCATCTCACCCCCCGCATCTGTAACGCTCCTCCGCAGGTATGCCGGCTGCAACAGTGAGCACGTTTATCGCCAAGTCATGTACGCCCAATGACTCCCTAAAGGGTAACACAACAACACTAACCCGACAACAAAGATCCCCTCACCAAGTGAACAACAACACCCATTCACCCCACGCAGTGGCCCGCCAACCAAATGAACAGCGCAGCGCCTTCATCCACGCCCTTCGCTCGCCAAAACGGGCGAGAGCGCCGCCCCAATGGTAGGCGCTTCGGTTCCCGCAGGGATTTTTATTTGAGGGGGCGGTGTTGCCCGAGCGGCCAGAGAAACTCGTTTCCCTAATCGAAGGGCGGGGGTGGTATTAGATCCAAGGCGCGACCTTCATCGCTGCACCCCCGTGCGCGATGAGGGTTGGAACGCAGGAGATGATGCAATACCCGCCCTTCGATTAGGGAAAGACGCCGCGGCAGGAATATACACTCTCCAGATGCGCCAAGGCCTCACAGTACGCCGCATCATACATATTGCAACCCAGCTTCTTCGCGCGCTTCTTCACACGAATCGCCGCATCAACCAGCAGACGCTCCAACTCACGATCCACCTTCTCTAGCAACCAATACTCCGCTGCACGGTTCTGCATCCACTCGAAGTAGCTCACCGTCACGCCACCCGCATTACACAGAATGGCCGGCAAGACCTGAATCCCTTCAGCCAACACATGCCGCTCCGCCTCCGGCGTGAGCGGAACATTACCGCCTTCTACAATCACGCGGCACTTCAGCCTTTTTGCACGATCCAAAGTCACCATCTGCTCCAACGCAGCCGGTATAAACATATCGACCTCTACACCGTAAATTTCATCCTCACCCAAGGCCTCTGCCTTTGGGTAACCGGCAACGCCACCATTCTCCGCGACATACTGCGTGAGATCATCCGCATCAATGCCTGTCTCGCAATAGATCGACCCCGTGTGGTCCATCACCGCGCGTAAGATGCTGCCTCGCTCTTGCATCAATCGCGCCGCCCAAGACCCCACGTTACCAAATCCTAAGATCGAAAAAGTGAGGCCCTTCAATTCGAACCCCATCTCCGGCAACAACTCTGCGACAACAAACACTAAGCCCTGTCCTGTCGCCTTATCACGCCCGTGAGAGCCTCCCATCGCCAGCGGCTTTCCCGTCACCACAGCGTTCGAGACTAAACGCGAATGAGGATCCCGGATATTCGTGTACGTATCCGCAATCCACGCCATGTGCTGCGCATTTGTCCCGACATCTGGCGCGGGAATATCATAGCCCGGGCCAATGTTGTCGTTCAAGTCGCTGACAAAGCGGCGAGTCATGCGCTCTGTCTCGCCAGCCGACATGTCGCGCGTATCCACCTTGATCCCGCCCTTGGCTCCCCCAAAAGGAAGTCGGACTAAGGCACACTTAAAAGTCATCATCGCAGCCAGCGCCTTGATATGATCCAGCGCCACTTCCGGATGAAACCGCAAGCCCCCCTTGTAGGGTCCTAAGATATTGTTGTGCTGAACCCGGTAACCTTTGAAGATCTTGTAAGCACCCGAGTCCATTTTGACGGGGAAATGAATCATCAATTCGTTTTTGGGCTCCGCGAGCATGAGCTGAGAGCGTCTGGGGATGTCTATCAACTCACTCGCACGCAATACCGAACTGATCGCCTGAAAATAGATATTATCATCGGCATAATCAGTATCCAGTTCCGTAAACAACTGCTGGATAGGAGTCTTCGTTTCACTCATAACACGTCCCTTCGAATATACTTAACCATTCCCAATCGTCATAAGATGCCATATTTCCCTTCCGGGCGCCACTTATCCGTGCCCCCGCAGACACAGAATATTCCACGCGTTTAGCGACGGATAAAGACACAGACAAAATTATTGGCAGGACAGTCATGCCGCGCCTCAAAACTGAAGCCACTCTCATCGGCCAGCGCGCGAACACACTCAAGATCACGAATCCCCCACTCGGGATCACGCCCGCGTAACGACTCGTGAAAGGCACGATTACTGGCGGCGGTCTCAATGTCTTCACAAAAGTAAGGTCCATAAGTAAAAAGGCGATGACCTGACTTCAACACCTTCGCTGCATTCCGAAAGAGACCTTCACTTGCAGCCCACGGTGAGATGTGGATCATATTGATCGCAAGCACAGCGGCAACGGTCATCTCTGGCCAAGCCCCCGACGCATCTAAGCAGATGGGCGGCAATACGTTGCGACAGATCGAGCTCTCTTGGTGCGCGCGCGCCGAACTCAACTGGCCAGGATCAACATCGCTCGGCTGTATCTCCAGCCCAGGAAACTCCTTCGCCAAATGCACGGCATGTTCTCCGTAACCGCTAGCGATCTCCAACAGAATCCCCGTGGCCGGCAAGTAGTCACGCAAAGCTTCGGTGATGACCTCTTTATTGCGAGCCGTCGACGGCGCCCGTGAAAGCTCTGTCATAAAGCGCGCAATCGTTTCAGATAACGTGCCACGTGTGGCTGGGGGTCCGTCTCTTGCGCAGACTCTAGCAAGCGAATAGCCTTCGGGATATTGTCGCGCGCCACGTCCACTTGAGCCTCTTTCACTTGAGCCTGCGCATGATACCCGTCGAGGCCTCCGGCGCGCCGGAACATCAACACCGCATCGTTAAACTTGCCCTGTAACCGGTAGATTTCTCCTGCGTTCAAGAGGGTCTTCGCATCCAAAGGCTTCAACGCGAGCACCACGTCGCATTCCTTACGCGCGTCTTCCAGTTTGTTGGCTGCCAAGAAATACGCTGCGCGCCCGCGCGCCACGAGCACTCGCTTTTCTGGCGACCCTTTATCGGGCTGCGTTTCCAGCATTTTTTTTGCTCGATTCAACAGTCCGTTACATGCCCGTTGATCATTGATCGATAAAAATGCCGCCGCGGAGTGTACCAGTCGCTCCATCGTCGCAGGCGACACCTTGAACGCTTCTTCATAAATCGGTTGGGCTAGCCGAGGTTGCAAACGGCGAATATACAAATCACCCAACACCATCAACACATCGGCCGAGACCGCACTGACTCGCCGAGCCGTCTCGATCGCCGCAATAGCCTCCAGAGGTCGCTCTAACTCAATTAACAAATTCGCACGCAATCCCCACAATTCACTATCCGCCGGTCTCCTGCCCAACAACTCTGTCACCAAGCCC
The DNA here is from genome assembly GCA_964196025.1 of uncultured Gemmatimonadales bacterium. Classification (GTDB taxonomy): domain Bacteria; phylum Verrucomicrobiota; class Kiritimatiellia; order CAXMRT01; family CAXMRT01; genus CAXMRT01. Next base: position 12,009 of record CAXMRT010000220.1, read on the forward strand.
AGCGCTTCTGCATGTCGCCCCTGATCCAACAAGCATTTGGCCAAGCCACGCTCAGCATCCGCGTCATCCGGCCGACGCAACATGACTTCTCGAAACGCGTTTTCAGCTGACACCACCTTTCCATCCGCCAGTAGCGCTTGTCCAAGCAGTTGAAAAACATCGGCCCCTGCATGTCCCGTCTCCAAAATAGTCCGGAACAGACCCACCGCCTTCGCGCCCTTCTCTTGCAACACGTACACTCGACCCAAGTTGTTTAATGCATCTCGGTACGAAGGCAGCTTTTCAAGAGCCGACTCATACGCGCTCGCGGCTTTCGACAAATCGTCCAGCTGAAAGTGGAGGTTACCGAATACATAATCCGTCGCCGCACTCTGCTCCGCTACCTGTGTCGACTCGAGCAGTACTAGCGCGGCCGCGGCATTGGTTTCAGACACCCGCATGACCGCTGCGAGAACAGTCTCTTCTTTTGGCCCCACCTCAGGAGCCGTCCGAAGCTCTATACCCGCCGCGCCCGCCAGGCTGAGTGCGCCACATAGACATGCCATAATGATAGATAAACGGATCATTTAATTCTCCAACCGATAGGTGATCACTTGCACCAACTTGGCCGACACCGGATTGCCATCCATCATGGCTGGCGCGAATTTCCAGCGGCGTACTGCTCGGATCGTCGACTTTACAAACAACGTCCCGGGCTCGGAAGACAACACGCGAATATCCTGGGTCCGCCCGTCAGCATTAACGATAAATGCCACTTTCACGGATCCTTCAACACCGCGTGACCGAGCAGACGCTGGATACAAGGGCTTCAATCGATTAATCGCTCGCGGCTCCAGGTCCAAGCTCACCACGCTCAGACTCGAGCCCGTCGGCGTCCGCATCTCCGCCGGGCCCAGTGCGGTAAACGATAGGTTAAAATCGCCCTTAATCGACCGCGCGCCTAGCTCCAGGTCGAGGATCGTATGCAGCGGCATCTTGACAACCGGGACCTCCAGCTCGGGCATTTTATCAACCGCAGTTGCTGCTTGAGGAGTCTCCACTGCTACCGGCGGTGGAACGACAAGGGACGGCATCAATGCCACGGGCTCAACGGTTCGAAGGGTTTGAGCAGGAGTAGGCCGATGCGACACAGACTCCATCATCGGTAAGACCAATAGAAAGCCTACGCTAAACAACGCCGACATCAACACCAAGCGCCATGTCCAGCGTGGAGCACTATCAATCATAGCGGCATAACCGGGTTCCACTGCCGAGGTCATTCTTGCACCGTCGAAATAAAGACCCGCCGCGCGCCCGCTAACTTACACTCATCCTGAACATCCACAAACAATCCGGTCCGAGATGCCGTGTCGGCCTGAATGATGACGGGGACATCTTTTTGTCGAATCTGTCTGGCGACAATTCCTCGCACACGATTCAAAGAAATCTCTTCTTTGCCATATACAATCCGGTTGTCCGATGTCACCGCGAGCAAGATGCTATTTTTTTCCAGATCAACCGACGCCGTCGCCCGCGGCTTCTGGATGTCCACGCCCGTGTCTTCAACGAACACCGTCGTCACAATAAAAAAGATCAACAGCAAAAAAACAACGTCGATCAAAGGCGAGAGATCCACGTTCACGCCTTTCTCTGCCGACTCACTTAAATAAAACCGACGAGGTCTCATACCGCCACCTGCTCGTAGGCCAGCATTAGTTGGCCGCGATAAAAAGCTAAACGTGTGCGAATACTGGCTTCAAGTCGCCGCAAATGAGCCACGCCGAAAACGCCAGGAATCGCAACCAGCAATCCGAACTGTGTCGTAATCAATGCCTGACTAATACCTCCCGCAACCTGTCCCGCCGTTTCGCCCCCAGCGATGGCCACGGCATCAAAGGTTCCGATCATCCCCGCAACCGTCCCTAGTAAACCCAGTAAAGGCGCAATCGCCGTCAAGGCGATCAAGATGATGATGTCACGCGAGTGGCCTTGCATAAAAAACGACTCGTAGGTATCAAACGCTTGCGCCGGCGATGCACCGCGATCTGCCTGACGAATCACATACTCCACCGCGCCTGGCACCTGATGTCGATACGACCCATATTTCAACGCTGTTCGCTCCGAGATCCCATGCTCCTGCATGTCTGCGAGAAAGTCCGCTGCCTGCGCACGCGATACCGATAACACGCCCGTCATCGCAAAACGGCTTCGCAGGTAGTAGGCCCAAATTCCCATGCAGACGACGGCAATGGGCACCAATAAAACCCCGCCCGCACCAACGTACGATTGCACCTGATACACAAACTCAGACATGAGGAGAGTCCTCAATGGAAACGCGATTAATAAATTGGACAATCGATTGCTCAAGGTTCATGACAATGGTCCGCACGCGGCGCACCAAATACGCATGCACCAATAGAACCGGGATCGCGATCGTCAGCCCCACCATCGTAGTGATCAGCGCTTCAGAAATTCCACCAGACAACAGCCGCGCATCGCCAGACCCGAAAATGGTTACCAAGTTGAAGGTATGCACCATACCCGTCACCGTACCTAACAGTCCAAGCAAGGGCGCCACGCCGCCAATCACGGCCAAGGTCGACAAGTGCTTATCTAACACCGGAACAACAGCGAGCATGCGTTCATGCATAATTTCTTCCAAGGCATCTCGCCGAACATGTGCATAAGAAATTCCCGCAGATAAAATAGGTGCCAGCACAGAACCCGCTGACGCCGCAGCCGTTTCGGCCGACGCAACGTCCCCTGCTTGAATATCCGACACGACTTGATCTACGAGCGCCGGGGCACACGACCGGACCCCGGACAACGACATCATTTTCCACAGAGCCAACACCCCGGCAATCACAGCGATCCCCATCAACGGGATCATCGTGTAGCCACCCTTCTTAAGTCGTTCGGTTAGCGACAAGCGGGATTGCGCGACCCGCATGGCATCGCCACCCGTTAGATCCATAGGTACGCGGGAACGTTCACCCTCTACCATCGCGAAAACGGCGAGGATCGCGTCCTCCGGCGACGCTGCATGCAGGCCGGGCATCGAGCTACCGGCCCGCGGAGTGACAATCCCCCCCTTTAGTCCATCTGCCGTGGCGAAATAGGTCAACGGCCCCAAGGTGACGAAGCGACCACTCAACTCTCGCCCGGAAACATCCAAACAGGTACCCGCAAAAACCGATCCGCCAAACATACGCGGTGCCGTCTGCCCCGCAAGCTTCAACGCATTCCCGACCGTCTTCATCACGGCCAACTCTTCCGGGTTCGCGAGCCCGACATCCACTATGTTCAACTGTGGCTGCAACCTCTGCAAGTCGGCCACACCCAAACGCGTCTCTAAAGATCGTCGGTACTCCGTCGCAATCGCCGCGATCGCCCGCATTTCCTGAGTTTGAGTCGCAACATCCGCCTTCAGCAATTCCGTCGTCGCCGACGATCCCGAATCGAGAACACGAACCCGTTCTCGTAGGACACGGATCTCGGCCTCAGCCTCTTGAATTTTTTTAGCCAACGGCGCGCGACGCCGAGCAATGTTGCGACGCGACCCACGGAGCTTGCCCGCCGCGTCGCCCACATCTTTGCGCGCCTTCTCTATCTGCTGGTCGAGAGTCAAGCCGTTCTGTGTTTTCGCCGCCTCAGCCGCCATGACACCGGTCGTTGCGAACACGCTCAACAATGCCACCCTATAAAGGAATGTCCTCATGGAGTCTCCACCTTCATCTGCAAAGGCAAGGTCACCATGCGTGAAACCTCTTCTCGACCCGCAATCTTTATCGCTTCACGGATGTCCGCCGCCAATTCGTCCGCACGCGTCCACGTCCAGCCCCCTTCGGTCGACTGACCCGTTACCGCCAGATGGTCATCGAGCGCCACAGCGAAACCACGCGCAAGACCGATATACAAAACGTCCATCTCCAAACGCTGGTCGGCCCCAACAGAAACCACTTCGCGAACAACATGAATATCCCGACTCAACTGCTCCACTTGCGTAAACAACGCAAACACCAACTGTACTCGCTTGGAGAGAGAAACCCTCTGAGCTTCAGCGCTGGAACGTGGCAACCGCATAAAGGCATCGCCCATCGACATACGCAACGCCCCCGGAACCCTGCCGGACCAACTGCTCAGCCCCGTTTCCACAAGCCCTGCGATTCGCGACACGTACTCGCGCTGCCGATTTAACTCCGCCTGCCGGCGACGCAGCGGAGCCTGCGCAGACGCTTCGGCCTCTTTCTTTTTCGCCGCATCCGTTTCAATCGCAGTCAAGCGGTTGCGCTCCTTGGCCAACAAGGACAACTCTGCGTTCAACAGAACCCGCTCTTCTTCCCATTGAGCCTCTTCGGAGGATATCGCATCCTGAATCTTCACCCACTCCATCACCAACGATTCGAGCGTCGCAACAGACCCCGGCGGAACCTCTTCCGCTACCAGTGATGGCCTGAGTGCACCCAATAAGCACACACACACTACGCCTACATGAACAGAACGCTTTTTCATGAAATCTCCGCGACCCTCGTTGACCGAAAACACCAACTTCAGTGTAAATACCCGACTTTTGGTATAAACGCCCGACGGAGTGGAAATGTTCACCCGTACAGACCCTCAACCCTCAGCCAGCTCCCCGAGTGTCCCTCAAGCCCCTTCTTTTTTCAACATCGGATAGAACGCCCAGCGAGTTTTCCTTCGCCTCGGCTGACCGCGCGATAGAATCGAGGCTACGATCTCAGTTCAGCGACCCTCATTCACCGATAGTGCGCGCTTTTAGCCAAGCTGGCTGACATAGTATTCGAACGATTAACGCTAGGGGGTCTCGCATGAACATATTGATTACAGGTATCAGCTCCGGCATCGGCCAAGGGCTTTGTCGCTACTACCTTGCCAACGGCCACTCGGTTTGGGGCATGAGTCGTCGGGGCTATGGCGATGCGGTGGACTCCTTGACCGACTGGACGGTCGACCTTTCTGATACAGAAGCACTTCCCAAAACGCTTGAGAAACTCGCCTTCCCTGATAGCGGCTTTGATCTGATAGTCCTCAACGCAGGCATCCTGGGCCCGATCCAAGACATGCGCGACTCTACGCTAAACGACTTGCGCAATATGATGGATGTGAATGTCTGGGCAAACAAACTCTTGGTCGACCACCTCGTCACACACAGTCTGTGTCGGGACCTTGTCATCGGCATCTCCTCTGGCGCCTCCGTTAGCGGACATCGTGGATGGAATGGGTATGCGATCTCAAAAGCAGCACTCAACATGCTGATAAGCCTCTATGCAGGGGAAAATCCAAACGTTCACTTCATCGCACTCGCACCCGGTCTCGTCGACAGTCCGATGCAATCCTACATCGCGACACTCGACCCAGGCGACACGCTCCCGACGATCAGCCGGATCCAATCATGCCGCGGAACGGACAAGATGCCGGCGCCCGACACCTTTGCTCCGCGCTTCGATTCCGTGCTCCACCACCTGAAGACCATAGACTCCGGTAGCTTCGTCGACATTCGGACCTTGTAACCCAGTCAAGCCTCTGTGGGGGTTTCCCCCACAACAAAATGAGGGCCACCCCCACAGACAACGTTCACGTCATCAGCTATACTTCTCCTGTTCAACCCAATCACTCAACAGGGAGATCAAATGTTGCATACACATACACACAACACTGTACGAAGTGCCGACCAGATCCCACTTCTCGTCCGACTGCTGAACCGAGGCATGACGTTCCCGCCTCCACCGACCGTCCATGAAGCAGAGCTTGTCACCCAGCTGTGGCGCCTCATCCACGCGTTGGCAGAGTTGGATGTTTACCTTCAATCGACCAACCACCTGTCGGACCGGGAACTCTATGAAAAGCTCTGGGCAGACGTCCTCGGCTCACTGGTCGACGCAGATATGGGACCCGAGACCGCGTGGTATTTCGATATGTGCGGTCACAGCAGCCTTGCAGAAAGAGACACCTATCTCCGCTACTATGCCAACGACACGATCCGAGCCTCCTACGTCGCAGAATATCCAGGACTCAAGCTACCCGAGCAGGTCATCACACATGATGACCGGGACACACAACTACCGCATTTGGCGTACAACGAAAAAACAGCCATCATCGAGCCCCACTAACCCGCAGCGACACAAGAGCTGACACCACTAAAATCCTGTTATACATGGATGCTTGTGTAGTGCGTCTGACCCAACGGGCTGGCGCCCACGCTGCATGAGCAGAACGCCTAAGAGAAACATCACTATCCAACGGATGCTTGTGTAGTGCGTCTGACCCTACGGGCTGGCGCTCACGCTGCATGAGCAGGAGGTTGATGACGGTCTCGGGTTAGACCTCGCCACCCGCCATCTTGATCAATCGTGAGGTGCTGAACGATTCGAGCAAGGGACACATCTCCAAGCGTCCACCCCACGATTCGAGCAAGGCCTTTTCGGATGCCACTCGATCCGGCTCATACGAGCCACCCTTAACATGAACCGCCGGACGAATCGACTGCAACACCTTCAAGGGCGTATCATCATCAAACACACGCACATCATCGACCGCCGTCAAGGCTCGTAAGGCGCGGACACGGACTCCTTGCGGCATCACAGGTCGCGTGGGCCCCTTGTAACGCTGCACAGACGCATCGCTATTAATGAGAATCGTCAGCGACTCTCCCATCGCACGCGCACGCGTCAACAAATCCAAATGCCCAAGATGCAAAATATCGAAACACCCATTCACGGTCACTCGGCCACTGTCGCTAAGCACCGCTACTGCCGGAGCATCCACCGTGCAAGTCAGTGGCGTGGCGCCCGACTGGATCGCATCGACAAGGTCCGTAGTGGATCCGCCGGGCACAAGGGCAAGGTCATAATGAGAGTCAGCGCCGTCTGCAGCCGCGCGATCAAACGCATCGGCACGCTCGGCGCAATGAACCGCAAAATGTATACCCAACTCGCCAACCAAGTCGCTCAACTCTTCCAGCGAACAACTGGTAACGCAATCCACCGCTCGGACCCCCGCCAGAAAAGCCGCCCGCTGTTCCAAGCTATGACATCGCGCATCGTCCGGAGCCAAGACCACGAGAACCGCGCCGGCAACTCCAGCAGCCTGTTCGAGAGCCGCAAGATTACCCGGCTGTAAAATGTCGAAGGTTCCAGTAACAACCGCCGTGGCCTGCTTCTCCTGCAAGCCCGCCCGCCATTGTCTAACCTGATCGTGAGATGACAGCATCGACCAACCTCTGACTAGAAGACGATCGGGGAATACACGTTGACTCCCTCAAGCTTCTCGCGCCCGTTCAAAAAAGAGAGCTCCACCAGCACATCAAGCTCGCGAACATTGGCTCCCAGTCGCTCTACCAATGCCACCGCCGCTTGAGCTGTTCCACCCGTCGCCAACAAATCATCCACGATCACAACAGAGTCGCCTTCCTCGAACGCATCCACATGCACCGCAAGCGTGTTCGTTCCATATTCCAGCTCGTAAGACTCCTCGATCACCTTATACGGCAACTTGCCCGGTTTCCGTATGGGAACCAATCCAACCCCAAGGGTATAAGCCAGGGCCGAACCGAAAATGAATCCTCGCGCATCAATCACCGCAATCTTATCGATATGCTGGCCTGTATGGCGCTCCGCAAATAGATCAACCGACAATCGCAGCAATTGGGGGTCGTGCAACACGGGCGTAATATCTTTGAATACAATTCCGGGCTTTGGGAAATCCGGGACATCTCGGATCGCGTTTTTTAATAACTCAATAGACATGGGCTTCTTCCTTTCGTAGATAAGAAAGTCACTCTACCCGCCCTCTTCGACGTCGACGAGGAAAAAGGGGCGTCAGGCCAACAGCTTCTTAATCTCAGCCTTGCGCAGGTCTCGCCAGTCGCCTGGCTTCAATTTGCCGAGCGATAAGCCACTAAACTGCTCGCGGACCAAACGGTGCACGCGCAAGCCGGCTTGCTCTGACATTTTGCGTATCTGTCGGTTACGACCCTCCTGCAAGACGAACTGAAGGATCTTACGATCTCGCTTCTCGCCGTCTCTCAAGATACTTACCTTGCATGGCCGTATCTGATGCCCGTCAATTCGCATCGCGCTATTCAAGCGCTCCAACGCCCGCGGATTGACGCGGCCGCTGACAGTCACATGATAAATCTTCACATGCTCATAGCGAGGATGCGTGAGCGTGTTGATCAGGCTTCCGCTGTTAGACATCAACAACAACCCCTCACTGCTTTTATCAAGCCGGCCAACCGGCACAATGCGAGTCGAGATTCCAGGCAATAAGTCATATACGGTTTTGGACGACTGACCCTCCGTCGAACACACGTATCCACGCGGCTTGTACATCACCAAGGTACGGTCTTCCGGCGGCTCAGGCGCAACCGGTTTACGATCCACTTCCACATCATCGTTATCTGGATGGACCCGCGTACCTAAGCGCGTCACGACTTCGCCATTCACACTGACACGCCCCTCCAGAATCATCGCTTCGGCTTTACGGCGCGATGCGATCCCGTGTTCAGCCATGAATTTTTGCAAACGAATTTCGCTCACAGCACCCTCCCGCTCTCGCGCAAGACTGAACCATGGTTTCGGTTTAAAGAGTCAAAAGATAAAAACATAATAGGCTTTCTAACAAGGGCTCGCGCTTATAGATCGAACAGGGCTTTTTTGTCGCCCTTGGGCGCTGCTTTCGCTGGAGCCACAGGGATGAGATCGGCGGCCGCGCCGGCCGTAGCAGATCCTGAAGAGGAACGTTGTTGGAGCAATTCCAACCGCCGTTGCTCGCGCTCGTCTTGTTCAGCTTTCAGGGTCGCTGTTTGGGAGGATGTCCGCTCCAAGGCGGCAGAGATATGTGCACTCAACATACCCGCCGCTTCACTGAGGACTGAACGCTTGGTTTCCAACTTAGAAATCTCTTCAGCGAAGCGCTCCTTGCGCCTACGCTTCACATCGTCGTTATTAACCTGCCCGTTTCGCCCACCACCGCCTATCGCTAGCGGAAACTTGGCTTCTACTTTTTTTCGAATATCCTCATATTCATCTTTGCGTTCGGCCTCGAGTCGCGCTTCGTAGTTAGCTCGCCATTTCGCACAGTCCTGCTCTTTTGTCGACGACTTCACCACCACAACTTTTCGCTTCACCAACCCCGGAATGAGCGTGGGCGTTCGCTGATCCAACTTCTCCGCCCACTCCACCTTGGTCTTTTTCAAGCTGTTCGAAAAGTAGCGGGATTCCGAGCGAATCTCTTTCTCGATCTCCTTAACATCGGCCGCCGGCAACGCCTCGTACGAAACAATATTGTCATGGCTCGTTAGTCGGATCACCTGATAACGCGTGAACGCGTCGGCCTTCGGAAGGCACATGGTAAGTAGAACCAATGGTAGTAATGGGAGATATCGTTTCATCAATGTGCCTCTTTCCAACTCGGATTCAAACATCCTGCTTATCGCCGACTCTTCTATTCTATAGAAACGTCAGCTACCCAAAAAGGGTTCACTCACGTTTTCGGGCCCTGTTATAGTCGGAACCCTCTAATGGGGGTAGTTTATTCGTATAAAAAGACGACTCCGCCTAGTATCTCACACGTCTTCGCCTTCACCTGCGCGGCTTTCCGGTAGGGTAAATAAACTCATCCACCCAATAATAGCCGACAAAACTGATCACGACCAGTCGCATTCAACCTTTCTCGGCCGCGCTGGGTAAACACACTCACCCACCCAGCAATAGTGGGCAACGCTCGGCATGACCAGTATGCAAGGCGGGGCTATATAATACCTGGGTTGGAGTGGAGCGTTGGGATTGGGGGTGGTCTTTGGGGCCCGGTTTCTGGTTTCGGTAGTCGCTGGGCCCTTACAGCCCACACGCTCACTTCTTCACTGGTTTACCGATACAGTAGAGGTGTGTATTGCTGC
>CAXMRT010000221.1:0-5306 GCA_964196025.1 uncultured Gemmatimonadales bacterium
GGCTCCCGCAAATGCCGGCGGAAACTGATCGCCCAAGGCCAAGGTCCGCGTATAGCGATGCGGCTGATAGACCACGATGCGACGACCGGCAGGCAACGACGTCAACACGCTCATCGCCGCAACAATCTCCGTGGGGTGATGAGCATAGTCCGAGATCACGTGAACGTCTGACTTCACGACCGTCTCTAAGCGACGCTTTGGCAAGCCCACGCTCGATACTTTTTCCAAAACCAAAGCGGGTTCAACGCCACTCTCGACCAGAACCGCGATGGCACCCAAGACATTGCGCACATTGTGCACACCCAACAGATCCAGATGCGCCTCTCCCACAGAGGTCCCTCGGACCTCTAACCGAAATCGCACACCCTCCGCACTCAACTCAACATCGCAAGCCCGATAGTCCGACTCGGGTGCGAGTCCATAGGTCGTGACCGATTGCGCACGCGCAGCTATGGCCACCGCGCGTTCATCATCGCCACACACCACCAAGCGTTTTTCGCATTGCGCGGCGAACTGTTCGAAGCAGGAGCAGAACGCGGCTTCGTCCGCGAAGTGCTCCATATGATCATATTCGATATTCGTAATCAGCCCGATTGTCGGCCGATAAAACTGCAAGGTCCCATCGCTTTCATCTGCTTCGACAACGAGCATGGGGTCCGACCCTACACCCGCACAGCCGCCAAGCGACTCAATGTCACCACCGATGCAGTAGGACGCATCGACTCCGCACGCGCGCAGCAGTTGCGCTATAAACGTCGCGGTGGAGGTCTTGCCATGCGTGCCACATACTGCGATTGAGGTGGTATCCGTCAAAAGTTGAGGCAACACCACACCGCGTCGGAGCACGGGAATGCCCACGGCGCAGGCCGCTTGAATCTCGGGATGGGTTTCGGGAACTGCTGGCGTCCGGATCAACATTTTTAGATCGGATCCACAATGAGCAGCATCGTGCCCGCTAGCCACAGAGACCCCCCTTGCTTCCAGCCACGCACCTAGCACGGCAGATTCCGCATCACAGCCATCCACCTCATACCCTCGATCCTCTAAGAGGACCGCGAGTCCGGCCATGCCAATGCCACACACGCCGGCTAGATGTATCCGCCCCAGACCTGTGGCTAATGCCTTCTCGGCGAGTCGATATTCCTGCTGTAGAGACGTGTCCGACATGTTGGGCTCATAATGGGAAACACCCCTGCATTTGCAATATCTTAATTGCAGTCAGACGCGAAGAGGGTGTAAAGTCCCACCGAGAGCTATGCTGAATGAATCACAAAAAATTGTCGTCGTCATGCCCGCTTACAACGCGGCGGAAACACTGACCCGCACCCACTCCGAAGTCATGGCAACAGGAATAGTGGATCTCGTAATCGTGGTGGACGATGCGAGTTCAGACGACACGGCTGCCATCGCTCGCCAACTCCCGAATACGCGCGTAATCGAGCACAACCAAAACCTCGGCTACGGCGGAAACCAGAAAACGTGCTACAGAACCGCTCTTGAAGAAGGCGCCGACATCGTCATCATGGTCCACCCAGACTACCAATATACCCCGAAACTCATCCCCGCAATGGCCTCAATGATCTCCAATGGGCTGTATCATTGCGTATTGGGCTCCCGCATCCTCGGCGGCCATTCCCTGCGCGGCGGCATGCCACCCTGGAAATACATCGCAAACCGAGGGCTCACAGCGGTGGAGAACATGCTAACTGGCGCAAAGCTCTCCGAATATCACACCGGTTTCCGCGCTTTTTCGCGTGAATTGCTCGAACAACTAGCCCTGGAAGGCAATTCCGACGACTTTGTGTTTGATAACCAGATGCTGGCCCAGATCCTCTGGTTGGACTACATCATCGCCGAGGTGAGCTGCCCCACAAAGTACTTCCCTGAAGCCTCTTCCATCAACTTTCGTCGAAGCGTTCAATACGGATTTGGCTGCCTAAAAACAGGGTTTGCGTTCCGGCTATCGAAAATTGGGTTGATAAAATCTCCTCTTTTCGATTCACTCTGACCCTTCATCACTCATTCAAACGTATGACCGGACCCTGTCCTCATGGAAAAAATATCAGCCTGTATCACTTGCGGAAATGAAGAAAAGAACATCCGCCGCTGCCTAGAAAGCGTCCAATGGGCAGATGAGGTCGTGGTGGTCGACAGCTTCAGCACCGACAATACGCTGGCGATCTGCAAAGAATATACCGACCGCGTCTATCAGCAGGAATGGCTCGGCTATATCGGCCAGAAGAATCATATCAAGAATTTGGCCGAAGGCCCCTGGATTCTTTTTGTAGACGCCGATGAAGAGGTATCCACTGAGCTACGCGATGAAATCCTAAACGAGTTCAAGTCGGGCTCCCACAAAGAGATGAACGGCTACGACTTTCCCCGCATCGTAAAATTCATGGGCAAATGGATTCGACACGGCGACTGGTATCCCGACACGAAGCTGCGCCTCTTTCGGAAAGACATCGGTCGATGCGAGGGCGTTGAACCCCACGATCGCGTTCACATAGAAGGTCCCGTCAAACGCTTGCACGGCCACCTGCATCACTTCACCTACGACGACATCACAGACATGATTGACACATTGAACCGCTTTTCCACCATCGCGGCTGACGGCGCAGCTAAAATCAATCGCATGCCTCGCTGGAGCGATCTCTACTTCCGCCCCTTCTACCGCTTCATTAAATGCTTTATCGTCAAACACGGCTTCCGCGATGGATTCATTGGTTTCATCATCGCCGTCACCTCCGCCTACGGCACATTCATCAAATACGCTAAGCTCCGCGAACACTACTTCCGCAACCCTCCTGAAAAATAAGCGGGTCCTTTCCCGCAGCATGGAGAAAGGCCCCATGAACAGAAACACCCTTACCGCCCTCTTTACTCTAATAGCCGCGCCACTCGCGTTTGGCCAGGGTTACGAACAAGGTCCCCCTACCAACGGTGCTACAGCCTACCTCAGTCCCGCCGAGGAGCTCGCATTGTTCGAGATACAGGAGGGCTATTATCTGGAACTCGTCCTCAGTGATCCGGATATCCAAGAGCCTGTCGACATCCAGTTTGATGGCAACGGCCGCATGTACGTCGTCGAGATGCGTAACTACATGAACGATGCTGATGCCGGCAATCAAGAAGCCGGCACCGGTGTGGTTTCGCTGCACGTCGATACAAACCGTGACGGTGTCTACGATACGCACACCGACTTCGCCACCGGACTCGTCCTGCCACGCAAAATCATGGTGCTCGACACAGGCGTCGTCATCGGCGAGAGCCACACCCACTCACTCAACTACTACGAAGACACGACAGGTGACGGCATCGCCGACCGGATTACCCCCTTCCACGATGGTGGCGCTCGTGGCGGAAACATGGAGCATCAGCCCAACGGCTTCGTTTGGGCCATTGATAATTGGTGGTACTCTACCTACAACAACTTTCGGTATCGCTACACGCCAGATTCTGATACCACGCTGACCCAAGGCCCTAGCACGGCGAAAGGCCAATGGGGCATCACCCAAGACCTTTACGGCAAGGTGTGGCCGGTCAACGGGGGCGCGGAACGTGGACCGGAATCCTACCAGCATCACCTGCTCTATGGCCCCAGCGGCACGGGCAACACATCTCCGGACTGGAGCATCGTGTGGCCGATCGACAACTATCCCGACACGCAAGGCGGCCACAAGCGACTACGTCCCGACAACACGCTCAACCACTTCACCGCAACCTGTGGCCAGTCCATTTTTACTGGCGACCGCCTACCCGCTGACATGATCGGCGACCTGATCTTTGGCGAACCCGTCGGCCGCCTCGTCCGTCGCGGCCGCATTCACGAAGACACCAACGCGGTTGTCTCGCTCTCAAACGTCTACCCAAAATCCGAATTCATCCGCTCCACAGACCCCAATTTTCACATCGTCAACTCCGCCAATGCCCCAGACGGCACCCTTTACCTCGTCGACATGTACCGCGGGATCATTCAGCAAGGGAGTTGGACCCGTCCCGGATCCTACCTCCGAGGAGTCATCGACGCCTACGGCCTTGGCAAGAATGTCGACCGCGGCCGCATCTGGCGCCTTCGCCACAAAGACTTCAAGCGCGACCGGACGATGCCCAAGATGCTTGGACAAAAAGCGTCAACACTCATCAAGCATCTCGATGACCCCAAGGGGTGGTGGCGCATGGAGGCCCAAAAGTTGATCGTTCTTTCGGGCGATACATCCGTTGTGCCCACACTCACCAAGATGGCCGCCAAGCACCGCGACCACCTCGCCCGCATTCACGCGCTCTGGACTCTGGAAGGCCTCGGCGCCATGAGCCCTGAGATCGTGAGTGCCGCGGCAGCCGACAAACATCCCCGCGTTCGAGAAGCCGCCACCCGCTTGAGCGAGCCCTTTTACACCGTCAATGACACGATGCGCGAACTCGCTCGCGTTCTCAGCAAAGACCCTTCGGCACTCGTACGCAAGCAAGCCGGACTCAGCATGCAGGTTGGTGATCACCCAGACTCGCCCCCGCCAGTGCCCCTCAAAGGCACAAGCACGGTCTACACCCCCGCCCAGAAAAAGCGGATAGCAAAAGGCAAGGCTATCTACAACACCCTCTGCCAGACCTGCCACGGCACCAATGCAAAAGGATTCACCACCTCCGACAAATTAGTTATGGGACCGGCTCTCACCCGCTCACCGCGGGTCACGGGTCATCCCGGCTTCTCCATCAGCACCGTGCTCTACGGACTGCAAGGTAAACTGGATGGCAAGGCTTACGCCGCGGAAGTGATGATTCCTATGGGAAGTAACGATGATGAGTGGGTTGCCTCGGTGCTCAGTTACGTGCGCACCTCGTTTGGCAACAACGCCGCCCCCGTTTCCCCTGAACAAGTCGCAGAGATACGCAAACGCGACGCGCGCAAGACCCACTGGACACAGGCCGAGCTCGAAACGCGATATACGAAGCGCCTTGGCGATCGCAAAAAATGGACCTTAACCGCCAGCCACAACGCGGAAGCTCTGGTTCATGCCATTGATAAAAGGAACGATAGTCGCTACGGAACGGCCGCACCACAGAAGCCGGGAATGTGGGTCGCCATCGAATTCCCCGTCACTCGCGAAATCGGTGGCCTAAGCCTCTCCAACACGCGTCGGCCAAAAAATATCGCCAAGAAACTAAAAATCGAAACCTCGCTCGACGGAAAAACATGGACCCCCGTGCTGACTCAGGCCAGCAGCGCCTCAGAATTCAATGAATTTCTTTTCCCACAGACGGTCAAGGCGACACATCTGCGGATGACCCTAGTTGAGGGAAAACCC
>CAXMRT010000222.1:0-5197 GCA_964196025.1 uncultured Gemmatimonadales bacterium
AGATGACATGTCGCTAGCAGCAGTAATCGAATGATTACGCACCCACGGACGGTCCTGGCACAGACGGTCGAGCTCCGCGGGCATATCTGCCTCCGCCTCAAGGCTGAGACCCGTCAAGGGGGCAACCTCTCCGATACCGACTATCTCCGGTCTCGATTTGCGCCGAGCTCGCAGATACCACACCGGGCGATCCGTAAGCACGCCGCGCGATGTTCCCGCGGGCTTGCTAAAGAGTAGGCGGCGAGGAACCCAATCCATCTCTAGATCGTCCCAATCCAACGACTCAAGTGAGTTCAAGTAACCTGAAGACATAAACCGTATCCTAACGACATCAGAAGTGTACAAATTGCCAATTTTTTGAGAAATGGATCTAATTCCGCAGGAACGTCACATCGAAGAATTTTTACGACATCGATCGTCAGCGGCGCTAGAAGAACGAGATAGACAAATCGAGCGAGTGATTGCGTCTCAGGGCCAAACTGAAGCATGTACCAGAGCGATAGCGCGACCGCAGTGAACACCAACGCCGCATGGTACGCTTTCGCAGCCCGGAACCCAATACGCACAACAAGGGTACGTTTTCCTGCTGCGGCATCATTGAGGTGATCCCGCATGTTGTTCACATTCAAAACACCCATACAGAGAAAACCAATCAATGCGGCAGGCATCAAGATCTCCCACCTCCACGTTCCCGTATGCAAATAGTAGCATCCGGCCACCCCAGCCAAACCAAAGAAAACAAAAACCGACACATCACCAAAACCACGATACCCGTACGGAATCGAACCTGCTGTATAGGTTACTGCCGCAAGGATACACACCAGTCCCATCGCAAAGAAAACCCCTGCAACGAACCAGTTGGGTTCGGGCACCCCGAAAGGCATGCTTCCTATGATACTCAAGCAAGCCGTCAAAATCATCGACACCGCGATAGCGATGCCGATAGCACGACGCATTGCAGCGATGCTAATGGCCCCACTCTGTAGCGCTCGCTCAGGCCCCACGCGTCCGTCGTTATCGGCGCCATGCGAAAAGTCGCCGTAATCGTTTGCGAGATTAGAGAGGATTTGAAAAGCAAAAGCCGTTGCAAGCGACAGAATGAGAACCGGCAAGCGAAACCCATCATGCTGAGCTGCCACAAAACTACCCAATCCGATACTTGCAGCAGCCAATGGCAGCGTTCTCAAGCGGAACGCCTTCACCCAACTCTTCACGGCCTGGCTCATGTGACCCTCAGGGAAACTTTGGGAACTGATCGAAATCAGGCGGGCGCTTTTCGATAAATGCGTCCCGACCCTCTTTTGCCTCTTCGGTAAGATAATACAGCAAGGTCGCGTTACCAGCGAGTTCCTGTAGGCCCGCCTGGCCATCCAACTCGGCATTGAAAGCCGACTTCAACATCCTGAGTGCAAGTGGGCTGCGCTGCTTAATTTTCTGGCACCACTCTATCGTCACTTTCTCAAGGTCGTCCAGCGGCACGACGCGGTTCACAAGCCCCATAGAAAGCGCATCTTGGGCGTCATACTGATCGCACAAAAACCATATTTCCCGCGCCTTCTTTTGTCCAACACATCGAGCAAGATACGACGCGCCAAACCCACCATCAAAACTCCCCACTTTCGGGCCAGTCTGACCAAAACGAGCGTTGTCAGCCGCAATCGTGAGGTCGCACACCACATGCAGGACGTGTCCGCCACCAATGGCCCAACCCGCAACCATTGCGATTACCGGTTTTGGCAGGGAGCGAATCAACTTCTGAAGATCCAACACATTCAAGCGCGGGACCTGATCTTTTCCGATATAGCCGCCATGACCGCGAACCGACTGGTCGCCACCACTACAAAAGGCATCCCCACCTTCGCCAGTCAATATGACGACACTAATCGATTGGTCATCGCGCGCGTGAGTCATCGCATCGATCATCTCTTGAACGGTCAACGGCGTAAACGCGTTGTGAACCTCTGGACGGTTAATCGAAATTTTTGCGATCCCATCAAAGCACTGAAAGAGGATCTCCTCATAGTCCTTTATCGTGACCCAATCCACGTCTGTTTTCATGACTAGCTCCCCTTCGTAAATAGCTGATACACGTCGCGATTGGTCTCGCGCGACGTGTGAATTTCGAGAACTGTAGCCTCGGCCGATTGGCAACACAAGTCCTTAAGCCCGTCCGCTACCTGCTGCCGCGTCGTACAACTGATATACTGAAAACCAAAATCGCGCGCGACCGATTCCGCGGTGATCGACTGTTCTGCTATAAAAAATGCCTCACACTCAGGTTGCGAAGAAGGACCATCGATCAACGAGAAGATTCCTCCGCCCCCGTTATTGAGCACAACAATATGCAAATTGTCGGGAACCGCGCTCTGCCAAAGCGCATTGCGACCGTACTGTAGAGCCACATCACCAATCAGCAAAAAATGGCTCGCGGTCGAAACCATCGCATGTCCAACGGCACTGGCAAGGCAACCATCAATGCCTGCGGTGCCTCGGTTGGACCAAACCGCGACTGATCCTAGTGGGGGCAAAACCATCGACGCATAGCGCACGCTCATACTACTCGCTAAGTGAAGGTGTGCCCCTTCTGGAAGAACGGCCAACAGACCCGACACGCACTCCATTTCGCCAAACTCTTGGTCATCAAAAAAACAATCCATTCTCACTCTAGCGTCTCGTTCTAGCGATTCCCAACGACATGCCGTTTCTGTAACAGGCCTAACGGGCAATACCTCTAAAAACGAGTCTGGAGACGATGAAATACGCGCAGTGATCGAGCCTAATGTATCAAAGACATCTTCACCTTCCTCGACATGCCAATGTTCGCTCGGTGGATCCATTGCGATTGACGTACGCAACCGTTTCGACAGTAGGGATTTTCCGAGAGTGATCAAGAGGTCTGGCTTGTTGTCACTCCATGCGTTCGGACACGAAGAAAGAATCGCTTCAATCATGTTTGTGCATCTGGGAACGCCATGGGTATTTGCCAACAAATCCCCGACAATCGTCACGCCCTCCTGATGAGACAATGCGGCCAGCTTGGAACGGAGATCGTCGTCGTAGTCAAACTGACCGACCAACACGAATACATGCGCCGCATCTAGCCAGCGACCTGCATAGCCATCCATTTTCGCATGCGACAGGTCAGCATCTTTCCGTGGTTCGACAACCGGAATAGAGCCCGAAAAAACAACCTCTCCCTGTGGGTAAAGCGGCTCCGCTAGCGGAACATTCACGTGCACGGGTCCACCAGGCAAAGCCTGCCCCACCGAAATCAATCCCGCGACGTCGAAAAGCGCGGCCTGAACAGCCACCGAATCACCACCGGATAAGTCAGGCCAAACAGAGGAGCCTTTTACATGGGGTCCATAAACTCCGGATTGATGGATCGTCTGACCTTCCCGTCGATCAATCAGTTCAGCAGGCCGATCTGCCGTCAACACAAGTAACGGGACTCCTAAGTAGAATGCCTCTGCCAGAGCCGGCGCATAATTTAAAGCGGCCGTTCCTGACGTACAAATTAGCGCCACCATCGAGTCGCTCTGTTGAGCCATACCCAAGGCGATATACGCGGCCGAACGCTCATCAGGCACCACGTGACACGTAATTTCCGGACGCCTAGAAAAAGCCAAGGTCAGGGGCGCGCAGCGAGAGCCAGGAGACAATACAGCATGACGTATACCCTGCTTCGCACAGGTGGCAGCGATCCCCCAGATGGGTTCAAGGCTCATCCGTCGCCCTCAGTCCAACTCGGTGCCGACACTCGCGCGCACCACGTCGCGAATCGCCGATATTTTTAGTTCGGTTTCCGACCACTCATCTTCCGGGCGGGAATCCGCTGTGATACCGGCACCGGAATAGAAGGTCGCCGACTCTGCGCCTAGTCGCACACAGCGCAGGTTGACATATAGGTGTGTGCCGCTAGCCGTATTGACGGGGCCGAGGTAGCCGCTATAAAGTTCGCGTGGAGTCTGCTCGTGTTCCGAAATAAACGCGTGCGCTGCATCCACCGGCATCCCACATACGGCCGAAGTAGGATGCAGCAAATCCAATAGCAGCGATGGCAAATCGTCAAAATCTAGACTGTTCGTATCGATCAGGTACTCCGTGCGTAGATGCATTAAAGAACCCGCCTGCACCGTTCGAGGACCATGCTCCTCAAACTCTCTTAACCGAATCCGTTTGAAACAATTTACGATATACCGGGAGACCATCGCCTGCTCTTGAATCTCCTTCTGAGTCCATGCGGCGTTTTCCACGCCACCTGCGAGCGCAGTAGACTGGGTGCCCGCTAGCGAAATTGTCCGTAACATCCCGTCCGGCTTCTGATCGATCAACACCTCAGGGCTCGCTCCGACCCACGTCCCTACATCAGCAACAGAAATGAGTGAAATGAATCCATTCTGATCCATCCTGCGCAGTCCCTCAAATACGGCTCCGGGCGACACGCCTGCGCTCAACGGCTCAACAAGACGTCGAGCCAACACAACCTTTTGCAAGTGGCCGTTACTGATCTCAGCCCGCGCAGCGTCTACTTGTTGACAAAAATCGTGCTCAGAGAGGTCGTCGGAATCCGCGAGAACGTCCCGGCCACGAAGCAAATCAAGTGGACCACCCTCATTCTCCAAAGAACGCTTAAGCACTGCAGCAAAGCTTGCGACTTTCTCTGGGTCCAACGATGGATCGATTTGCCAACAGTCAGTCTCGGGCTCATACATCAGATCCGCCGGCAAAAAACTCGTCTCGGAACCGTCTGGGTTCACGAAGGAGGAAAAAGCAAAGCCCGCTGCGTGACCCGCGATTGCCAAGTGCTCAACGCGCAAAGATCCCGACAGGCTGACCAGCAAGGCTGGGCGTTCGACTCCAGGCTCGCACCATACGGCCGCGGAGGCTTCACAAGTAGCCACTGCACGCAACAGCCCATCAATGCACCCACAGGTGTCTTTATGGGAGAGCGTAGGTAATGAACAAGAGTTGTGTTGAAGGTCTAGCATCGATTTTTTCCTTATATACGGAGCACGTACAATAACTCTAGGACTAAAACAGCTCAAGAGGATATCCCGTCGGAAACGAGAGTTTCTGGATGATTGACTTTCAATTCCGGAATCGACTAGGATCATCAGTTCCATGGATACAGATTGTGACCTTTTTCTTGATGATGTACGTGCGCTCTTGGCGGAAACCCTCCAAAGCACCTCGT
>CAXMRT010000223.1:0-8451 GCA_964196025.1 uncultured Gemmatimonadales bacterium
CGCAGACGCCCGCGCTGTGATCACTATCGTGGGCGTCCCCGCAGACGTTCGAGAAGTCTACTTTGGAGACAACGGCCTATTGGCAGCCGCTGCGCCCGGGACAACCCTGATCGATATGACGACCAGCGAGCCTCAGCTCGCTGTCGAAATCACAGAAACTGCGCGCCAACGAGGGCTGCACGCCATAGATGCACCTGTATCAGGCGGTGATATCGGTGCCAAAAACGGAACCCTTTCCATCATGATCGGCGGAGAGAAGGACATGGTTACCGCCGCACAACCGCTTTTCGACGTGCTCGGCGAAACCATTGTCCACCAAGGGCCTGCTGGCAGCGGACAGCACGCCAAGATGTGCAATCAAATCACCATCGCCTCTACCATGGTCGGCATCATGGAGTCCTTGATCTACGCCACACGCTCAGGGCTTGATCCGCGCACGGTCCTTCAATCGATCGGAGCCGGAGCTGCCGCAAGCTGGGGCCTCAACAATTTGTGGCCCCTGGTCATCGACAAGAATTACGATCCCGGCTTTTACATCTGTCACTTTCTGAAAGACATCCGCATCGCATTGGATGAAGCCGCTCGACTTAAGCTCGATTTGCCAGGCCTCCGTTTAGCCGAAGAGCGTTATCAGGCCTGCGTGGACTTGGGGTTGGATCAGGCGGGCACTCAAGCCTTGTACCAGGTTTACGACTGAAGCGAGGGGCGCTTGATCGCGACAAAGGACTTAACAAAGAAAAACGCTACCCGTTCGCGATAGATCTCACAGTCCGGGAACAGCTCCACCATCTCTCGGTATGTCAAAAGGCGAATCTCGTCCAAAAAAGCGGCCCCCTCCTCCCGCGTCGGTCGGGTGACCCACCCCCAAACCGTACACCATCGAACGCTTCGGTACTGAATCCAACGCGGTAGGTAGTGAAAGAATGGGGTGAGTAAATGTGGCTCAAGAACAAACCAACGGCTAGGGGTTTGAACAAAAAAACACCGACAGACCCGTTGAATCTCATTCGCAAAACGACGCTGATCATCGAATCCCCCAACGTGCTCGAGCACTGAGTTCGAGTAGCCAATGTCAAACGCATCGTCCCCAAAGTCCATGTCCCGTGCATCTCCGAGTACATAAGAAAAACGGTCGGGCATGTCTTGGGTAGTGTGAGCGGGATCGCTATTCAGGCAGACAATCGGCCCGCTTATGTGGAAGTAATCCCAATTATACCAGTACCCTCCAACGTCCAACACCCGCGCAGTCACGTCCCGCCCAAACACATCATGAAACAGAGCCGCGCGCTTCTTCCTGAAATGCGGCAGCAAACGGGCATATAGGCTTTGCATATTCATGACCAAAGCTTATCCGACAAAACCGACCGACACAATTCTAAGTTTCGCTGCAGGAGGCTCCATAGGCGAAACACGCGTAGCAGCGGTGATGCTTCATCATTACGCGAGTGGACAGACTTTCTTTGAGCGTTCCGCCCAAGTCGTAATCCCGATCATCGTCCACCAGGGTGCAGGCGTACGCGCGCATGCGCCCGTCTTGCTTAACCAACATTTTACTAAAATTGCACATAAAGGTGGCTCGCGTCTTTTCAGAATGGTAGCGAGTCATACAGTCCTCTGTGATATGAGGAACGTCAACCAGCGATCCAGGGGCATGAAACTCTGGGAATGCCACGATCGTCAGGTCCCTAGGGACTCCATAAGACTCCAATAGATCCCGATAGGCCGTGTCGACGGCCTTAAAGTCCTCATTGCTCGCGGCATGACGCGCTAAGGAAACGTTAAACCCACGAGCCGCTAGCGCGCCCATCCCTTGAAATGCCTTATCAAAGCTCCCCTCTCCACGCCCTTTGTCATGCTCCGCGGCTACGGGATGGTCGATACTAATTCGAAAGGCCACTTCGTGTTCCCGTTCCTTGAGAGGGTGAAGCTGATCCACTCGCTTGAGCAAGGGGTCCGTTCCATTGGTGAGAACCATGCACGGTTTGAACTGAAGCGCGTAGTCCAAGATCTTGATTATGTCACGCGTAACGAAGGGTTCGCCTCCGGTGAATGAAAACCGCTCAACGCCCAACTCAACAGCCTCGTCCACAAATGGCCGAGCATCCTCGAAGTCCATCCGGTTCAGGCGGTTGTCCCCCGGCTTGGAGCCTTCTAGGCAAAAAGGACAACTGAGGTTGCAGGTGGTGCCGGTATGAAACCAGAGTTCTGTCAACTTTTCCGGCTGAATGTATCCGCGAGCATCGCCATTTGGCGTCTCCAGCCACTCCTTAGTAGTGAGGTGTAGCACATCTTTAACACCGGTTTCATCCCCTTGCGGTCCCATAACACACCTCTTCAGTAGTCTTCTGATTTGCAAAATACGCAACCACGTTTATCATACATTCCACGTTCATCGAATTAAATTCACAAACAGTAGAAAATCTCGCCACATGCCAGAATCACTAAACGCTCAGATTCAAGAAATAGCGACCACCGACCTCGGCTTCGACCAGTGTCGCTTCACGAGCCCGTGGCTACCCGAGTCCAGCCAGGCCTATCGCCAACAATGGCTCAACGACGGCCACGCAGGTGACATGGACTACCTCGTTCGACACGAAGCACTCAAGGCGGACCCCTCAGAACTCCTCCCAGGAGTTCAATCAGCCATTGTTCTGAGTAAAAGCTATCAAAATACGGACACCACTCAGCAAACCGGTGATTTCCGAGTCGCTCGCTATGCGGTGGGCCAAGACTATCATCAGGTGATCGGGAAACGACTCCGTGAATTCGAAGAACGACTCCAAATCCTCCTCCCTGGCATCGGCTGTTATTCCGGTATCGATAGCCGCCCCATTGCTGAACGCGATCTAGCCCTACAGGCCGGTCTTGGGTTTCGCGGACGCAACTCCATGATCATCACTCCCGGAATCGGCTCCTACTACTTCATCGCCATCGTATTGACCACTGCCGAACTGGCTAGCGACGCCCCCAGCACCGTCAACTGCGGAAGCTGCACCGCCTGCGTCGACGCCTGCCCCACAGATGTCATTGACCTCCAAGGGGGATTCGATGCAGCGAAATGTATTAGCTACACGACCATCGAGAAAAAATCGCCCATGTCACCCTCCGAGAGAACCGCGGCAGGCGACTGGATTTTCGGATGCGACATCTGCCAAGAGGTCTGCCCGTTCAACAAGGAAGGTTACCCACACACCGACTGGACCGAATTCCATCCCGCGTCCGGCATCGGGTTTTCCATGTTCACCCAAGCCTCAGAATCAGGCACGGCCCCACGAATCCCTCGCAACACCCCACTTTACCGCTCACGAAAACGCGTTCTCGCTAACTTCGACGCTCGCCAAAAATGAACCTATTAACGCGTGTGGTAACCGCCAGACCTCTCGACAGTCACCCTGCTGAAATCTTCAGACCGTCATCGTTGTGACGCACACAGCGTCGGGCGACTAGTAGGATTGCTCGTCGGATGGGAACTGACCGCCCTCGACTTCTTTTCGATAAGTGGTCAATGCATCAGAGATCTGCACCCCCAACTGAGCATATTGTTTGACAAATTTGGGAGCCAAATCTGGAAACATTCCAAGCAAGTCGTGGATGACAAGAATCTGGCCATCGCAACCCGGCCCCGCACCGATCCCGATGGTTGGAATCGAAAGCGCTTCAGTAACCCTAGCGCCAATTTCAGAGGGAATGCCCTCGAGTACCAGCGCAAAGACGCCAGCATCCTGCAACGCGATTGCATCCGCCAACAGAGCGTCCGCATCGTCCTCGTTGCGTGCCTGAACCTTATAACCGCCCATCGCCTTCACGTTCTGTGGCAACAAGCCTAAATGCCCCATAACCGGAATACCGTTCTCTGCAAGACGGACGACCAAGTCGCAGCGGTGCGCCCCGCCCTCGATTTTGACGGCATCCGCGCCGGCGTCCTTCATAAATCGAAACGCGTTCTCCACCGCTGTATCATCCGATACTTGATAAGACATGAAGGGCATGTCAGCGACAACCATGGCCTCTTTCACCCCGCGAGAAACCGCTCGAGTATGATGCAGCATTTCCTCCATCGTCACAGGTAGGGTGTCGTCATAGCCCAGCATCGTCATCGCCAACGAATCCCCAACAAGCACAACCTGCATTCCGGCTTGATCAACCAAGCGAGCGATTGAGTAATCGTAGGCAGTCAGCGCGCTGATGCGTGTCACCCCTTTGAGGGCGTTCAACCGTTGTGGAGTCCATTTTGACGACATCATCATCCCCTACCAAATTTCTGCGACTCGTCGCACCTGCGGCTTGGCCGGTAAATCGGCCAAAACATCACTAACACAAGGGCGGTTCGGCTCGATGATAACATCTCCCCTCAACTCCGCCAACGGCTCAACTACAAATCGTCGTTTACTCCATCTTGGATGCGGGATAGATAGTTGCTCATCCTTAAACTCTATATTTTCCATATAGATGATATCCACATCCACCTCCCTCGGCGCATTGGTTTCCACGCTAGGCGTTCTTCCCACGCTCGCTTCAATCGCCTTGAGAGCATCCAGGAGCTCAAGCGGCTGAAGGTCTGTAGCCACCAGTATAATCACGTTCATAAAGGTCAGTGACTCGTGCGCTCGATCCACGTCCACCGGCTCTGTTTCAAAGAGCGATGACTGCTGAAGAAGAGAGATTGATGGGTGCGCATCGATTTGATCCCGCGCAGTCCGCAAATGGCTCAATCGATCACCGAGATTCGAACCCATACTTAGAGCCGCTTCCATCACCGACCTCCGATCAGGAATTCAGACCCAACACATCTTTCATATCGTACATACCCGCAGCGCGGCCTGTCGCCCATACCGCAGCGCGCAAGGCTCCGTTGGCGAAAGCATTCCGACTAGATGCTCGATGCGTCAACTCAACCCGCTCACCTTCAGTCACGAAATACACCGTGTGGTCTCCCACTATGTCACCGGCGCGCAACGCATGCATGCCGATTTCGCCAGGCGTGCGTTCATCCGTAAAACCTTCTCTTCCGTGTACCACAACGTCTTTAAAAACCTGTTCTCGACCCGCCGCAACGTGTTCGCCGAGCCCAATCGCAGTCCCACTGGGAGCATCTTTCTTATACCGATGATGGGCTTCAACAATTTCTACGTCATACTCAAGGTCAAGAGCGGCCGCCGCTTTTTCGACTAGGGAAAATAGAACATTCACGCCCATGCTCATATTCGGAGCCGACACCACTGGAACCTGTCCTGCGGCAGCGCTCACCGCAGCAGCTTCCGATTCCGCCAACCCGGTTGTCCCCAAGACGAAGGCCGCACCGGCGCGGGCACACGCTTCCGCATGTTCTGGAACGGCCTCGTGGAACGTGAAGTCTATACAGGCATCAGCCCCCTCTAAGGCTCCCACAAGGTCACTCGATACAGGAACGCCATTCTCACCACAGCCCGCAATGAGTCCACTATCCTGACCCAACAACGCGCATCCATCTTGTTCCACAGCGCCAACGACCGACACCTCATCCATCCGCGCAGCACATTGGATTAAAGCCTGGCCCATCCGACCTACAGCGCCCACTATGACAAGCTTTGTCACGAAAGAACCCCAGTACGTTGCATCGTAGCCCGCAAGGTATCGCGTGCTGCTGACTCCATCTCACACAAGGGCAAGCGATAGGTCTCGTTCAGCAACCCCAACATCGCCATCGCCGCTTTCACAGGCACCGGATTTGTATCCAGGAACATATCGCTCATCAATCCGTAGTACTGGGTATGCAACTCTTGCGCACGACCCCAGTCGCCCGCTAGCGCGGCATGGGTCAATTCGGTCATTTCCGCTGGCAACACATTGCCGAGAACACTGATCACTCCTTTCGCGCCCACAGACATCATCGGAAGCGTGAGACCGTCGTCGCCCGAAAGGACCGTCAAGTCACAGGCTTGCTGCAACACACTAACGCGATCGACACTGCCCGCAGCTTCCTTGATGGCAACCACATGTTCGTGTTCTGCCAAGCGAACCGCTGTCGCAATTGAGATCTCTTTGGCACTGCGACCGGGTACGTTATACAGAACCACTGGCAAGCCCACATCGGCCACCGCACTAAAATGTCGATACAAGCCCTCTTGACTCGGCTTGTTGTAGTACGGGGTCACCTGAAGGCTAGCATTCGCACCCGCATCGCGGGCGAACTCCGTGAGTTCGATCGCTTCCTCGGTCGAATTCGCACCCGTCCCAGCGATAACCGTGCAACGTCCTGCAACCGTCTCGATCGTCAGTTCTATGACGCGACGATGCTCGTCCAACTTCAAGGTGGGTGACTCCCCGGTTGTCCCTACGGGGACGACACCATCGACGCCGCCGGCGATTTGACGCTCCAGCAAAGAGACGAAAGTCGGTTCGTCGAGAGCTCCCTCTGATGTAAACGGTGTGACAATAGCTGTAAACGTTCCGGTTAACATAATTTTACTCCACTAGTTCAATACATTTTCTTCGCTGCGGATCAAGTCATCCCACGTCTCACGCTCTCGCACAAGCCGGCTGTCGTTCCCAGCAACCATAACCTCTGCGGCTCGGCCACGTGTATTATAATTTGATGCCATAGAGGAGGCATAGGCCCCCGCACTCAATACGGCAACCAGTCCGCCTTCCGCTACGTTAGGTAAATCTCGATCCGTGGCGATAAAATCGCCCGATTCGCAAATCGGCCCCACCATGTCGCCAAACACAGTCTTCGTGGTCTCCTCGACCCCGATAACTTCATGATACGCTTGGTACAAAGCGGGGCGCATCAAATCGTTCATCGCCGCATCCACGACAACAAAGGTCTTGAAGGCATTTTTCTTAATATACAGCACTTCTGTCACTAACACCCCAGCGTTACCCACCATACTTCTACCGGGCTCCATCAGTACCTTTAATCCGATCTTTTTCAAGAAGGGCACCACGACCGCCGCATAATTCACGGGGTCCAGAGGCACCTCACCCGGTTCGTATTGGATGCCTAGACCGCCGCCGATATCGAGATACGCCACCGTCGGGTATGTGTCTTTCAAGGTGAGACAAAAATCCGAAATGCGCTCGAGCGCCTCCGCGTAAGGCGCGGGGTCGAGGAGTTGGGACCCTATATGGATGTGTAGACCCACGATTTCGATTCCCGGTAAGCGTGCTGCCGTCGCATACGCACCTTCCAAGCGAGAGAGGTCCATACCGAACTTATTTTCCTTCTTCCCGGTACTGATATACTTGTGCGTTTTTGGGTCGACGTCAGGGTTCCCTCGGAAAGCAATTCTACCGGTGAGGCCTAAGCGCTCTGCGCACTCAGAAATACGAGCGGCTTCGCCCTCCGATTCAACGGTGAAAAAAAGGATGTTTTCCCGAAGCGCATACTCAATATCGGAAACGGTCTTTCCCACACCTGCAAAAACGATCTTCTGCGGATCTGCCCCCGCCTTCAGGCAGCGGTACAATTCTCCCCCCGAGACAATATCGAGTCCAGAGCCTTCGGCGATCAGGGTCTGGATAACGGCCCGGTTTGAGTTGGCCTTCACTGAGTAGCAAATCAGGTGCTCCACCTCACTCATGGCGCTCGTCAACGCCTGAAATTGAGCCTGGATATGTCCCTGACTGTAAATATAGAGGGGCGTGCCGTGCTCTTCCACTATGGATGAGATCGAAACGTCCTCCGCGAAAAGGGCACCGGTTTTATAAGTAAAGGGAGTCATAATCCGGCTAGTTCTAGCACATCCGCAATTTTGTGTCAAAAGATCCCACACCGCTTGATTTATCCTATTTCGCCCGTATACTCTCCCAATGTTCTCGCAAAGACCCACGCGCCACACGTGGATCATCTATCTGATCTTCGACGTTTACGCGATCACCCTCGCCTATTTCAGCACGCTATTGCTCCGATTTGGAAGCACATGGAGCGGCGCCTTCTACAATACCCTTAATTCAGCACTAGGGGTAAACGCTCGTCCCGAGACCCTTCTGAGCTACGAAGACTTCTATATCGGTAGCGCGTTTCGCATCATCACCTTGCTCTCCATTTCCATCTGCATGCTCTACGGACTCTTCGATCTCTACTCCAAGCATCGATTAATTCCGAACCCTTACGGACCCTGGAAAATTATCCAAGCCAACATCATCGCCCTGCTTGTCTTCTTTGGCTATTTTTACCTCAGTGGGAATGAATTTCACCCCCGAAGTTTTTTTGGCACACTCGCGGTTCTCAATACCATCTATACGATAATCGGCCATGCGCTTGTTCGCCGACTCGTGGTTCGCCTGCGCCGCCGAGGCGCCATATCCATGTCGCAAGCCATTCATGTCAGCGATGAGTCCCCTGATCCTCAGTGGACCCCCTTTCTCGACTCCCATGGCATCACCATCTCAGCGACCTACCCACTACGATCAGGCGCCCCCTTCGAAGACGACCTCGCAGCCCTCGTCCACCAGCTGAGTCAGAGCGCC
>CAXMRT010000224.1:0-6762 GCA_964196025.1 uncultured Gemmatimonadales bacterium
TGGATCCTCGAGTACAGGTTGACTGACAGCACCGTCACAATCGAACAGATTTATAGCGGGTATACTCCCCAAACCCTCCTTGACGGGATGGATCCTTATGAGGATAAAGAGCTTCATCAGCTCTATAATCAGGCATTTACCCCAATAAATGCGCGTTTTGTCCCCGAAAAATACAGTTGAGCCTCTCTTTGTCAGGTTCTACTGACACTGTTCGCTTCGAAAAACATTAATTCCTCTTGCAAACTATGTTTGGGACGCCTAACTTAGTAGCAGTTACCAAACGACCGTTTAGATTCTGAGAGAAACGAAGATGACCATTGAGACAATGACACTGGGCAACGCTGCCACGATTACCGGACTAGAGGGGCCGTCGGCAACCTGCCTCCAGCTTCAAGAGCTTGGCTTTATACCCGGCAGTACCATCACCTTCGTCGCCAAGTCACTCTTTCGTGACCCCATCGCGTATCAAGTAGAAGGTACAACCATCGCGCTTCGTCAGGAAGAAGCCGCCTGTATCCTCATTTAGTCGCTTTCCACTCCCGCTAGAGACAAACCCGCGGACGCCACCGGCCATGAACATCACACTCGTCGGTCCGCAAAACGCTGGGAAATCGACGCTCTTTAATGCCCTCGCCAGCCGACATGTCACGACCGTCAACTACCCCGGCTCCACGGTTGAACACAGTGAGTCCGATTTACGCAAACAGTTCAATCTGGACATCAACCTCAGCGATACACCCGGTCTCTCAAGCCTGACCCCCTCGACCGCGGATCAACAGGTCACGGTCGACTACCTTTTCTCCGACGCCAACCGCGCCGACCACATCCTCGCGGTCATCGACGCGACCCAGCTGAGTCGTCACCTCTACCTCGTCGATCAACTCCTCGACGCCGGCTTTCAACTCACCCTGTGTGTCAGCATGTTGGATCTGCTCAAGAAAAACGGACAGACCTTGGATCTCGAGGCATTGGCCGACACTCTAGGGGTCCCCGTTTTCGCCACAAACGGCCGTACTCTCGACGGTATCCCCGAACTCGTCGACTACTTGCGCGAACTGCGTCCACTTCCCGAGCCTATGCAGGTGACGCCGCCAGAGGCGTGTTCCGAAGGGGCCGTTCAATCTCGTCATGCAAAAACTCGCGCCGTTAGCGAACGGTGTATAGCCGGAACTCTCACGACCGACGTTTGCTCGAACCGGTCGATCGATGCGACGCTGCTCCACCCCGTTTGGGGACTGCTTATCTTCATCGCCGCGATGGTCGTAATATTCACCTCTATCTTTTCGTTTGCTGCGCCCTTCATGGACGCGATTGACGCAGCGACCACCGTCGTCGTCAACTGGACCAAAGCCACCCTGCCCTCAAGCTGGATGACCGATATTTTTGCGGATGGCATCCTAGCGGGCATCGGATCCGTTGTCATTTGTCTCCCACAAATCATTATCCTCTTCCTTTTCATGAGCTATTTGGAAGACAGCGGCTACCTCGCACGCGGCGCCATGCTGATCGATCGGCCTCTTTCCGCCATTGGACTCAACGGACGCTCCTTCGTCCCCCTGCTCTCCGGCTTCGCCTGCGCGATTCCCGCGATGATGGCCGCACGCACCATTCACAACCGACGTGAGCGATTCCTGACCCTCATGATCATTCCCCTGATGAGTTGCAGCGCACGCTTGCCCGTCTACTCGCTTCTCATCACCTTCCTCACCGACAATCCACTGCACCAAGGCCTTGTTCTGGCCGGTATGTATTTTCTGAGCATCCTCCTGGGTACGGTTGTCGCCACCATCCTGGCCCGTACAAAAGCCTACAAATCTAAACGCGGCGCTTTCCAACTAGAAATGCCCGTGATGCGTAACCCGCTCATGACCGTCGTTCTGCGCAGCACCTTCTCGCGCTCGATGAACTATCTGCGCAAAGCCGGCCCCATCATCATCTTCGTGTCTATCGGTCTCTGGGCGTTAACACATCTTCCCGTACAAACCGTCGCTCCCGGCGAGGATGCTGAATATGTGTCCGTTTCAGAATCCTACGCTTCATCCATCGGCCATGCCATCGAACCCGTCATGAAGCCCATGGGTGTCGACTACCGCGGGGGCGTCGCCTTGATGATGGGGTTCGCCGCACGTGAAGTCTTTGTGCAAAGCATGGCGCTTATGTACCGCCTCGACAAACCAGAGGATGATGACCCTGAACACGACCGCCTCCTGGTTGGTCAGATGCGCAACGTCACTTGGGAAGGAACCGACCAGCGTATTTTCACGCTCTCCACCGTGCTCGGCATGCTCTTTTTCTTCAGTGTCGCCTTACAGTGTTTCCCGACTGTGGTGGTGGCAAAAAATGAAACCGGTCAGTGGCGATTCGCCTTGATGCAACTCTTTGGGTATACAATCCTGTCGTATGTCGGCGCAGTCCTTATTGTTCAAACCCTTCGTCTTTGCGGAGTCGCATAGCTCCATGAAACGTCGAGCTCTCTTCTATCGTCAGACGGGTGCGCTACTGGCCACACTCTTGGTCCTCGTCTCTCAAGCCCTCTGTCTGTTGCCGCCAAACATTTCCGGCTTCCGCGCCGTTCTCTCCGACGCGAATTCGGCTTGCGCCTGTGCAAGCTGCGACCATAGTAGCGGCGCAAGCAGCAGCTGCTGTTGCATCCCACAAGATCCAGAGGCAAAGGCACAAAGCTCGACGCGAGGACGGTCGGAGTTGCCGCGCTTTCTCGCTTGTCAGGCAGACTCCATCGGCCCAGGATCCACGTGTCGAACATGGACATTCACTCCTTCTCTAGGCGTCCCCGCACTTTGTCAACCGAACCCTGAAGCGTGCCTAGTTCACATCGCGCTTCCACCGCAAACAGTCCCTGCTCCACCAGAGCCCCCTCCTCCAAAAGTGTTTCAGTCCTGACGTCATCAGTCCGACTGAATACCCCCCATCAATGGTGGTGAGGGCCACTACACATATCAAACCTTGGAGACATCATGTCTGTTTTAAAAATAAGCCTTACGGCTGTCGTGCTAGCCGCGATCAGTAGTTCACAATTGTTCGCGTGCGAAGCATGCGTCAGTTACTCGGCCCCAAGCTCACTTGAGGGCGATTCCGGTGACTGGCACATGAGCTTTTTTAGCCGATACTCGGTCTTGGATCAGCGCCTCGACGGAAGCGATACGCTCGCGGATAACGGGGAAGAAATCACGAGTTGGTACAATATCGCGACACTTGGTTATTCCCTCTCACCGAAGGTTCAGCTAAACCTCGCTGTACCGATTCTGTCTCGGGATTTCACGAAGCTCGACGACGGTCACTTCGTGAGTGGCAGTGAATCTGGGCTCGGTGATATGAATCTTCGCGCCAGCTGGACAACAATCCTCAGCAAAGTCGACGACACGGCGCAAGCACTGACTCTGACCGCAGGTATCAAGGCTCCCACCGGAGACACGGACCGGCTCGACGAGGGTAGCGACCACGAAGAAGAGGGCCATGGCTCCATGGGACACGACGAGGTGGACTCTTCGCAAGATGCGATGGATAGCGGGCATCATGGCTCGTCCGCAATCTCTGGACATGATCTCACGCTCGGAAGCGGGTCGTGGGATGTCTTTGCGGGAATCCAATGGCGCCACGAGCAGGAAGCATTTTCCGCTGACGCAAAAATCTTGTACTATTTGCGTACAGAGGGGGATCACGGCTATCAGTATTCAGATGACGTCTTTGTGACCGCGCACATCGGTCGCGCTCTCTTGTCCACGGATACCGGCAGCCTACGCGGCCGCGTAGGCCTTAGTGGAGAGTTCCGAGATGCCGACGAACAATATGGCGAGAAGATCGAACACACGGATCTCGATTCGATCTATGGCACCGCTACATTCACCGTGAGTCACAACGCGTGGATCGCCGAGCTAGGCGTGGATATCCCCATTTATGAGCACGTCGCCGACGTCACTCTGGTCCCAGAGTTCAGAACTCGCGCGGCTATTGGGGTACAGTTCTAAGAAAGCATTGGCTGGCAACGGGGTCAGGTCAACTGGCCTCCGTTGCACTCCAAAACGGTCAGGAGCTCTTAGAGCTCCTTGATCTTAATGTTCCGGAACTTGATGTTGTGCGGCTCACCGTGATCTTGCAAGGCGATGTACCCTTCTAGCGGCCGGTTATCGACGGTCGTCCCCGTCACATCAACATCAACAATCTGTTCACCGTTGAGCTCCACCTTGATCTGTTTACCCTTTGCGGTAATGATCATTCGGTTCCACTCTCCAGGCTTCTTGGACATGTTCTTCGAGGCGCCGACGGTGCGAATGATACCACCGTGATCGTGATGGCTCATCTTGCTGCCTTCTTTCTTTCCGCTAGAGTCGAGGATCTGAGCTTCGATACCGAACTCGGTCGGGTCTTTCATGTCGCCAATCCGAAAGTAGACACCGCTGTTGCCACCCTTTGGGTAATTGTATTCAACGTGAAGAACGAAATCTTTGTATGTCTTCTTAGTGAACAAGTACGACCCATAACGCGACCATCCACTTTCGCCCTTGCGAGGATGGATCTCTAAGATACCCTCATCGAGCTCAATCCAATTTCCCTTGGTCTCTTGCCAGGCATCTAGACCTTTTCCATTGTACAGCATCGCCCAATCGTCGGCTTTTTGTTCCGTATGGACACATCCGGCCATGAGTAAACAGACAAGCCCGCATAGTAACATTTTCATTTATTGTCTCCTCTTAGATTAAAAACCGTCACGCTTTTGCGTTTCTTCAAGGGATACCACCCTTCGATCGCTTTTACCAGTCGCGCAACCCGTTCGGGGTTCGCCGCCGCTAGATTCTTTTTTTCCCACGGATCCGCCTCTAAGTCAAACAATTGGGGGCGTCTCTCTTTTCGTTCGTGGGTGGAGTTATAACGCCCTACCTCACCATCATAAGTCAGCAGCAATTTCCACTTTCCTTCGATGGTCCAACGATATAGGAGTGTCACTTCTGGGTCCGAAATGTCTTTGATGTCATGCGCAAAGCCTTCGCCGAAGATCGCCTTGCGTGGAACGCCTTTTCCTTTCAGCAAGGTTTTGCTCAAATCCAAACCAGGCACATCCTTTGGTATTTTCCCGCCTGCTGCAGCAACAAGTGTGGGGAAGATATCAATACTGCTTACGAGGTCCTCGCGATCCGCCGGCTTATACTTACCGGGCCAAGAGAAAAAGATGGGGGTTCGGACACCACCTTCATAAGGCGTCTGCTTGGAGCGCTTGTCGTAGCCGCGACTTGTGGATTTCTGGATCCAGCCGTTATCGCAGACGTAAGCGATGATCGTATTATCGCGCACGCCTTTTTCGTCAAGCATTCCGAGTAACTCGCCACACGTTTCATCAAACCACTCGCACATCGCATAGTACTTCGCATGGTAAGGGCTCGGTGCGGTCTTACTGTATTTTTTGAGCAGGCGTTCCGGCGGCGTATGGGGAGTGTGCGGCATGAACGGTGCATACCACAGGAAAAATGGTTTTTCCTTCTCTATCGCCATCGTGACAAACTCCTCGATAGGGGCCAGACCTGTGCGACCAATCTTAAGGCCGACATCTCCATGCCGACCGCCCTTATTCGGATAGCCCGCGGTCATGCCATGTGTAAAGCCGCCACGTGTAAAGTTGCCTTCCCACCACTTCCCGCTCTGATGCGAGAGGTAGCCTTGTTCAGCCAAAAGTTCGGGCAAGGTATCGAAAGCATCAATCTTCGAGATGAGCGCTTCGCGCAAGTCTTCGGCTGGAGGCGTTGCGCTATCTCCTTTTGGATCATTGCCAGTGACGCCATGGGTATGAACATAGTGCCCCGTCGCTAAAGTCATCAAGGAGGGTCGACACAGCGACGTAGGCACATACGCATGCCGAAACAACACGCTCTCTTTTGCCAGCTTGTCGAGATGCGGTGTCTGGATCTGATCATGACCCATGAAACTATAATCTTCCCACGCCTGATCATCCGACAAAATCAAAACGATGTTCGGTTTTTTCGCGCCCAGCGCAATGCTCGCAAACAACACACATACCACCAACAGCCAACCCTGCTTCATTTTTCTCTCCCCAAATACATGATTCGTCTCTGTGTACGACACTCGTCGCAGTGTATGACCCGCAAAACAAACGCTCAGGCCTTTCTGCCCAAACAAGGTACGCCACTCTGTTCGTCACCGCAACTCCCTTGCATTCGTTAAGCGCAATCGGGTTGATCGGTTCCACGACAAGTAGGCTGCCGACCACAGAGGTCTCCTCGAACAGAATCCTTATACGTGTTGTCCCATGGCTCCTGGCCAGTGCCACTAAATCGCCTCAGGCGTCACGTCCTCGCTTGACTATCTTCCCGACTCACCCCACCTTAACTATCCCCTCACGACGAGCGGGCACAGACAACAAAACCTAGGAGACACACAATGGCAATAAGACTTGGCGATACTGCTCCCGATTTCACCGCTGAAACATCCGAAGGCACAATCAGCTTCCACGAATGGATCGGCGACTCGTGGTGCGTCCTCTTCTCGCACCCAAAAGACTACACCCCTGTCTGCACCACCGAGCTCGGCTATGTCGCCACTGCTCAGGATGCCTTCAAGAAGCGCAACGTAAAGACCATCGCTCTCTCCGTTGACGGCGTTGAGTCCCACAAGGGATGGATCGAAGATATCAACGATACCCAGAACACCACGGTGAACTATCCGATCATCGCCGATGAAAACCGCGCCGTCGCCGATCTCTACGATATGATCCATCCAAACGCTGATAACACG
>CAXMRT010000225.1:0-10435 GCA_964196025.1 uncultured Gemmatimonadales bacterium
AGTCGAAACGTGGAACACAGGGGCCATGCATGATCAGGCATAAACACCAACGTACTGCGATCGACCCAGACGAACTGCCCATCCACAGCGGGATTCAGAGTCACGGGTCCCGTCTGGAAAAGATTCCCCGTCACCGACCCAAGAACCATTTCCCGGCTAAACTCCCACCTTAACTCCCAATCCGTGGACAAGGCCCCTTCCTCTGGAACAATCCATTCGACCCTCAGTCTATCTTGATTTGCGGCACGCGTTGTTTGATGCACGCCATACGCATTGAGACAGAAGAGAAGAACACCCAAAACAAACCAACGATTTCGTACTAACATACCCCTAAGACGCACCATTTTTACCAGCTCCACTTATACAAGACCCATACAGATTTCTCTCAACCGTCATCCTGACTCTCTCAGAGAGATGTGGCAAAAATGTGTCAGGCATGTGAAACTTTGCGGCAAGGTTTGCAGCTTTCCGTATTGCCCGAAGAGGTCACATCGTTATACTTGCCGCAAGTCGATAGAACCGGAAACGGATTCTAAAAGGAGGTCACGATAAAACTGCTCGTCATGAACGAACGAGAGAAGGGCACGGAATACGAGCTCCTGTCGAGCGATACCACGATCGGACGCGCCGATGAAAATTCGCTCACCCTCACCCACGGTTCCCTTTCAAAACACCATGCCCAGATCCTTTGCCGCGACGATGGCTGGCATATTGAGGATTTAGGGAGCACGAACGGGGTCATCGTGAACGACAAACAAACCTCAACGCCCACTCTGCTCGCACCAGGAGCGCATATCCAGCTCGGCGACGTTCATATCTTGGTAATGGGCGATCCCGTGCAAACACCCGTCGTAAATTTGGATGAATGCGATGCACCACCACCCTTTGCGCCTCCGGCAACGCCACCTCCATCAACAACGGCCGCTACGCCCACCGCAACCACTATATCCAAATCCGAGACATTTGAAAAATGACCAGTCTCGAGCTAACACGCGACCTCGCAACACTCAAATCCGTATCGAGCGGCATTAACACATTCGAACAGGACATTCAGACGCACACAGGCCCCGAGCTGGCTCAAGCCAGGGGGTTCTTTCATCCTGACGAAGACAACTTCGCAAAATCGATGCTCATCCACTACCGAAACTACCGAGCCTCTCTCTATGACATCCTCATGCGTCGAAAGAGGATCCTTTCGAACGTCCAGAACCAAACTGATGCAGTCGCCTTCCTTCTCGAATTCTGCTCAGCGGTAATGATCTTTAACCTTTCTAGTATTCTCGTCTCACATTTCTACGACAAAAAACACGTCCGCCGCAAACTAAACGAAGCAGATGCGCGTTGGGGCATCGAAGCCGATACGTTTGATCAACTCCTTCGCGCACTTACCTCTGTGACAAACCAGCAGAATCTCGCAAGTGCCGCCGCCACCTACGAAGGCCTCCGGCCCGAACTCATCCACACGCTTACAGGGACCGAATTCATGTGGCTCATCGGCGAAATCGACAACGAATATCTCCAAGTAAAACGTGATGGCCTCAAAATTTGGTCGGCCAAAGCGAAGTGGGGCGTTAAAAGCGCTGGTCGCGGCATCAAGCGCCCCATACTGGACGCGGCATACTTCCTGCAGAGCTGGATGGTGGAGGCCTTCGGGCAAATCTGGCTCCAAGAACTCCCCGTCATTCCCCCGTCGCACCAGAGACAACTGACTGAACTCATGGAGCCAGGAGACATCCTATTCATGCGACCAGAGCTCAAAGCATCGACATTCATGTGCCCAGGATGGTGGACGCATGGCGCGCTCTACTTCGGCGGACAGAAATTACTAAGCAATTGCGGCGCCGCCACACTTCCAAACATTCAGCGAGCATGGGATGGCATGGGCCACGACGCGAGAATCATCGAGTCCCTCGCATCCGGCGTCATCACCAACTCAGTGAAGGATTCCCTAAGGGTTGATCATACGATCGTCGTACGCCCAAAACTTAATTCCTCTGAAAAAAAGCAGGCCATCGACGACGCGTTCAGCCACCTAGGAAAGGCCTACGACTACGATTTTGATTTTCGACGCGCCGATCGACTCGTCTGCACCGAACTTCTATACCGATGCCTTCACGGAAAGGGCGACATTAGCTTTGAACCAAACATCCGCCTCGGCCGCCCAACTCTCTCAGCAGACGATATCCTAAAGACGATCCTATCCAGCCACAACCGAGACAATTTTGATATATTGGCTGCTAGCACTCGCGATATGCAATCGCGCGAATCGGTTTTTCTCGATAAAGACGGGGCATCTGCATTCCTAGCGAAAACGTTGGGCAAGTAATCCCGCGACACGCGAGACTACAACAGAACCAGGACGCCGAGGATCACCACCGCTATCATCGCAGTCCAGCCGATTCTATGAATACGCACCCTGTTTGATCGAGGCAATTGCATCCATTCACTTGCGACTCCAGCTAGCTGGCCCCTTGCGAACGCTTGGTAGAATCGATCACATTCCTCAATGTACTGAGCGACAATCGCACTAAACACCTGCGTCCCTCTTCGATAGACCCAATCGATATCAATCACGATGGTAGAGGTCCTCTTTAACCAAGGAAGCATCAAGAAAAACACCAACCCCGAAAAACATAGCAACTGACACTGAGTGACGACTTTTGAGAAGGTATAAGGTTCGAAGGCCGTTTCCGTGGGCGACAATAGCGGGAGAATCTCATAGAGCGGACGCGGATACACCCCGAGAAAGATGCACAGAAACGCAACCAACCCCATTGCGAGAAGCATGCACCGCGGAGCCTCCTTGGGGGTGAGACCACGATCCTGATTAAAGAATACAAAGTACGGAAACTTAATACCCGCGTGCAAGAACACGCCTGCGGATGCAATTTCGAGAATCAACCAAGGCCAAAACAAGTGCGCATTCACCGCGGCCTCAACAATCATCGTCTTACTCGTAAAACCAGAGGTCAGTGGCACTCCGGAAATTGCCAGAGCGCCGACAGTTCCAAAAATAAAGGTCCACCGCATATAGCGGTAAATTCCCCCTAACTCGGTACACTTACTCTTCCCAGTTCTAAACAAGACCGCGCCAGCCGACATCCACAGCAGGGATTTATACAGGATATGACAAAAGGCGTGGGCTGCAGCGCCACGGATCGCTAGCTCGGTACCGATCCCGGCTGCACAAACCATAAACCCCACCTGATTGATGATACTGTAGGCCAGGATCCGTCGCATATCATTCTCTAATAGTGCGTACAAAATTCCATACAGGGCCATCACACAGCCCACACCAATCAACACGTCCCACCCCGCAAAACCTTGGAGAAGAACGTACACCGCTGTCTTCGAGGTATAGGCACTCAGCACCACCCCGCCTGTAACCGTTGCTTCAGGATAAGCGTCCGGCAGCCAAGAGGAAAATGGGACGGCGGCTGCATTCACCAAAAACCCAATCAGTATCAACCATGTGCCCAGACTGGCCGCATCCGGATCGAAGGCATCAAAGGCCGTACTGCCCGTTGTATGCACATGGATGACAATACCCGCCAACAGGACGAGCCCGCCGAATACATGCACCATGATGTAGCGCATGGAGGCGCTGTACGCCTTTTTGGTGCGTCGAGCGAGGATCAGGAAGGTCGAGGCGACCGCCATCGCCTCCCAAAAGAAGTAGAGACTGATCATATCACCCGCAAACACCACTCCCAATGCACTGCCTATATACACAAGCGATGCCATATGCTGAACGCTGTCTTTAACGTAAAACGAGTAGATGAAGACCAAGAAGGCATTAAGTGTAAAGATGTAGCCGAAGACCTTGCTCAGCCTACTGACGCGAAGCAAGTCGAGATCGAAGCCAAGAAAAGAGAGCGTCAGAGACGCGTCGTCCGAAAGCTGAGCGACCGCGCAAAACGCCAGCATAGGCGCCAGGATCACCAACCAACTCTTAAACCGTCCAGCAAAAGGGATCAGAGCAGCAGCAATAAAGAGAATTAGGCAAGGGTGAAGATCAGTCATCATAATAATCCTCCCGCACCTTCAACCATTTACCCACGATCTTTGCCAACACAATCGCCACCACACAGGACAAAAACCCTAGGCCCGCAAAAAAGAAAGCGTAGTGATCAATCCCCCCTTCGAAATGGCCATGACGAAACACCATAAAGTGATGTTCAGAATGTTCGCCGTGGAGATCTTGCGGAATAAAAAACTCCATGATCAACGACAACACACACGCGGCGTACAGCGAGATCCATAACCAACGCCTAGTCTTGATAGAAAGAAGGGGCTTTTGTACGGATGCACTCATTGCACACTCCTAGCATAAACGTCCGCAAGGCCGAGGAAGATATCCGGAAAAACAAACAAAAGAACAGTCAGAACGGCTGTGATCACCGGCGGTACTATGCACCAACGCGGAGGCTCCTGCACGGGCCCGTCCCATTGACGTTCTTCGTCCGTACAGAAGAATGCCTTGTAAACAATCGGGAAAAAGTAAGCGCAGTTGAGCAGCGAGCTAAAAAGGTAAACGAGAAGAAAGGCGTAAGTACCCGCATCGAGAGTTCCTCGTACGAGATACATTTTGCTCAAGATGCCACCCGTCGGTGGCAGACCAATCACGCTCAAAGATCCCACAAAAAAACAAATCATTGTAAGTGGCATTCTCCGGCCTATACCGACCATTTCGCTAATGTTTTTCTTTCCTACGGCGACATATATCGCGCCCGCACAGAAGAACAAGGTGATCTTCCCGAAAGCATGCATCCCAATATGCATCACGCTACCCGTCAGCGCCAAAGGGGTGAGCAACGTTGCACCTAGGATGATGTACGAGAGCTGACCGATGGTCGAATAGGCCAGACGTTTCTTCAAACCATCCTGCTGCAAGGCGATAACCGACGAGACCACAATCGTAAAAGCCGCAACGCACCGAACGATGGTGACGGGCCGAACATCACCGAACGACAAGGCAGCAGTCAGTTCAACACCAAAGACCTCCGTCACCACGCGAATCACGCAGAAGACGCCCACCTTGACAACCGCCACCGCATGCAACAAGGCACTCACCGGAGTCGGGGCCACCATGGCCCCCGGCAACCAACGATGGACCGGCATGAGCCCCGACTTTGCAAAGCCGAATACCATCATCAAAAAAACCACACCTAGCATCCCGGTTGGAGCCTGCCCTGCAAGAATCCCCAACCCAGTAAAATCGAGACTACCCGTCTGTCGATAGATGATCATCATCGCCGGCAAAACCAACCCAATCGATGTACCGACAATGTAAATGAGATACTTCCGCCCTGCGACACGGGCCTCTTCATCCTGATGATGCGTCACCAATGGATAGGTTGAGAGCGATAACAGTTCGTAGAACAGGTAGAGCGTCAGCAGGTTACCAGAGAAGGCTACTCCGAGCGTACTCGTGATTGCCAAAGCGAAAAAGCAGAAGTATCGAGTCTGACCATGCTCCTTTAACGACCGCATATAGCCAACCGAATAAATCGTTGTAACAAACCACAAGACGGTCGCGACGATAGCAAAGAGCATCCCCAAACCGTCCACCCGAAAGGCGAGTTCGATACCAGGCGCGCACTCAAACAAGGGCATGACCAGCAGTTTAGATTCCAAGACCCGGGGAACCAAGGAGAGCACGAGAACAATCGTCGCCGCAGCGGCTAACAGCGACCATGACTCGCGCAGGTTCGGATTGCGACGAGTTATCACGATGGGAATCAACGCCAACACGGGGATCAACACAATTACCAGCAGTAGAGGCTCATAAACCGTCGTCATCAGCCCACCCCTTCGGGAATCGCGTACTGAATCACTGCCCGTACGATATAGTTAGTGCAAACCCCAATGGCAATCAGGCTTATGGCTACAAACACCAGGGGTAGTGTCATGCGCAATGGTGCTTCATCCATCTCGATAACCGTCGCCTCCGCGCCAGCGGCATGAACCGGCTCAATAAAGGCCTTTTCGATGATTCGGAAGAAGAGCACGGCATTAACCAAGCTTGAGAAAATAAGCGCCGCCATGTAGTGCCACGCGTGCGCGTCGATTGCCCCAGACAAGAGATACCACTTGCTAAAGAATCCACAAGTCGGAGGGATGCCTATCAAAGAGAAGGCTCCAACGGTAAACGCAGCCATTGTCAGAGGCATTCGTTTGTATAAACCAGGCAGGACATCAAACGTATCCCGGCCGCGCTTAAAAGATATCACCGCTACAGCCATAAACATACACAGAGTCATCGCGGCATCGCTGATGATATGATACATAACGCCAGTCAAGCCACTAGCGGTCGCAGTCCAAGCCCCACCCACCATATACCCGACCTCTGCAACGATAATATATGTCAGCATCCGTTTGAGCGACGTCTGTTTCAATGCTTTCAGTGAGCCCACGACAATCGCGACCACGGCTAACGCTAGGACTAACTCGCCAGCGATGGCGTTACTGAACACATAACTCGGCGTAAAAACGGTCAACATTAACCTCAGCATAATGTAGACCGACACTTTGGTCATGAGGGGCGCGATCAAACAACTCGCCGAGTCCTTCGCATCGCTATACGCATTCGGCAGCCACCCATGAAGCGGAAATAGGCCCATCTTGATCCATGTACCCAGCATAATAAAAACGAAGGCACTCTTAATTGCCCTTGAATCGTGAAGGTCTGCGATCAAGAGCTGAAGATCACTCATGTTCAGTGTCCCCGTTTTTACATAAAGATAACCCACGCCAATCAAGTAGAAGCACGCACCGATGGTGCCGATCATCACATACTGAAAGGCCGAAAAGGCCGCCCTACCACGCCCCATCGCAATGAGTGCGTAGGAGGTGAGCGCAGAAATCTCGACCAACACATACAAGTTGAAGGCATCATGAGTAATCGTGATACCCAAAAGACCGGTCACCAACAACAGGTAGAGGGTGTAAAAATGTTCCTTTCGTGTGCGGAAGTCGCGCTGAACAATGGCCTTCGAGAAAAACACACTGATCAGCGAACAGGATGTAATGACCACCAATACGAGCGCGTTCAAAAAATCGACACGATACTCAATCCCCATTGGGGGCGCCCAACCAGCCATTCGGTAAGATACTGGCCCATGTTCAACAACAACGAACAGACAACCAATCGACGCAAGAAAAGACAACAACAACCCGATTTCGGTCAGGAAAATAGCCCGATCCTCATGTGACCAACCGACAAGGGCAACGATGAATGCCATGAAGAAAGGGATAATGACAACCAAGGCAGGAAGCTGCGATATCCATCCACTCTGCATCACCCATTCGTGGTTCACGACTCGTCCTCCTGGGAAGCATCCGCCTCAATCTGAGAGATAATATCCTCCTCTTCCAAGGTCCCGTATTGCTTGTAAACCAACTGAGCCAAGGCTAACGCAACACCTAGCGTGCCAACACCGACAACAATAGCCGTCAACATCAACACGTGCGGCAGAGGGTTCATATAATGGGCCGGATCAACGGCATGTTGGGCCACGGTGGCAACACTATGAACCGCGTCTCCAAGTTGATCCCCGACCGACACCACGTGTGCGTGAGATTCTGGCTCCGAGTGATGTTCAAGAATAGGAATGGTTGCCCCCCGTTTCACACTCGTAGAAATAAAGAATAAAATGAGGGAGGTCTGAAAAATCGCCATTCCGATTATTTTTTTAATAAGGTTCGGTTTGGCTATCATTCCCCACAAACCGGTCATCATCAACACGACGTAAAGGATATAATTGAATTTGGGCAATAGTAAATCCATCTTACAAGCCCTCGTCTAGGTGACCATGTGAGGCAAGGTCAAGGTACAGCGAATACATGATCGCCATCACCGTAAGCCCCACCCCGATTTCGACGCCTAACATGCCGTGCGACCGCGCCATGACTTCGTCTGTCGCAGGCAACACCGCATGCAACACACTAAAGTCTAAGAAGTTTCCGCCCAACAGCATGCAAAATAGACCAATGCCCGAATACAGCATCACCCCAACCGCCCCAAGGACAAGAACACGCTTCTCAGAAAATAGTTTGTTCGTCGCTCTGAGATCGTAGGCCAAGGCATGCAGAATCAAGCTCGCACCAAGAATCACTCCGCCCTGAAATCCACCGCCGGGGCTATGATGTCCATGGCCGATAACGTACAAAGCATACAACTGCATAAACGGGATCATTATCCGCGACGCTGTCCGCACAACAACACCACTCTGGGGAGCCTCAAGGTGATGGGACGCAAGTTCCCCCTCCTCGCGACGTTGAACCACAGTACGTCGGAGTAAGGCTAGGACAGCGATCCCCGCAATAAACACAACACCGGTCTCGAACATGGTATCGAACCCGCGATAATCGGCCAAAACCGATGTCACGACATTCGGAACATGTGTGTCCCGAATCGAATTCTCTAAATAATAACGTCCGACATGCGTACTAGCAGGCGATGTCGGATCACCCCAATCAGGGAAATCGCCTGCGACATACACCAGCAGGCCGCCCACAAAAAACACAACTATCAGTGCCAGCTTATTCACTGCCGCGATTCCCCCTTCGTATGGATGATCGTCGCAATAAACAATATTGTACTAATACCAGCACCCACCGTAGCCTCTGTGAAAGCCACATCAACAGCCCCCATAACCGTCCATAGCAAACACATCAGAAAGCTGTAGGCACCAAAGAGAATCGCCGCGCCCATCAGGTCACGCAAGTTTAGCGCGACAATCGCCGTCACCACCACCAACACCAGAAGGATCGAATCAATCTGCCAAATCATCAGAGTCCTCCGTCACGCGTCGATGATCCTTCTGCCAATGACGGACCCCCGCCCGATAGCCAGCATTCATAATGACATGGGTCGCCGTCGGACTTCCTATCGAAATGAAAACGGCAATGGCCATCAACTTAAGGCCGACCAGTGCGCTCGCAAAAGAGAGGTCTTGCACCGTATAAATGGCACAGCCCAGCAGCAGCAAAAAAGTAGAGAAGGTATCCCCTTTCCCTGCGGCATGCACCCGAGAGTAGAAATCTGGAAAACGAAACAGTCCAACGTTGGTCCCAAGAAAAAAGAACAAGCCCAACCCCACACAGACCACGCAAGCAATATCGGCGCCACTCATGAGAGGCCACCCCCCTGTACATCATTGTTTACCGGCTCAATGGACCGATATCGATGAAACAGCTTAGCGGCGGCTATCGAAACAATAAAATTCAGCATCGCATAGGCGATCGCAATGTCTACGAACATTTCAATGCGCCCATACAACATCCCCACGAAGATGATCAATACTGTCGCTTTTGTCCCCATGACATTAACGCCCACAATACGGTCGATAACAGTGGGACCTATCAATGCACGCAAC
The DNA here is from genome assembly GCA_964196025.1 of uncultured Gemmatimonadales bacterium. Taxonomy (GTDB): domain Bacteria; phylum Verrucomicrobiota; class Kiritimatiellia; order CAXMRT01; family CAXMRT01; genus CAXMRT01. The sequence continues at coordinate 9,381 of CAXMRT010000225.1, forward strand.
ATGGGAAAAAGAAGCAGCAATGACAGCCCGATTGCCGAATAAGTGAAGAACGTGTTCATCATGAGTCAAACACCTTCGCGATCCGGCGCTCCATCTCTTTTATGGTGTCTCCAGCAGAAAAAGAGTCGATCGCATGAATAATCATTCGGTCGCCTTCCGCAACGACGGTCACTGTTCCAGGGGTCAAGGTGATAGAATTTGCGTACACAAAGCGCGCAAAGTCAGAGGTCAGCGTCGTCCGGAACTCAACCAAATGTGGGTCAATTTTATCAACCGTCCGCGGGTGGAACGCCAAAGCAACCACATGCAGGTTCGCCACGATGACCTGCCACGCGAGCCAAACGATGTAACCTAGAGCCCCCGCACACTCCGTCAAACGAGCAGCAGCGCTTTTCTCTGGCTTCGAAATCAGCATATCTCCAGACCAGAGGGTAATCAGAATGGATGAAAGGAGGCCCAACGTGATATGAAAAGCGTCGAATTTTCCAGACAGGAATAACCAAAAGGTCATCAGTAAACAAAAAACAAAGACTCTATACACCCACGCGCTCCATCTCCTCCTGCACCGGACCAACCCGTAAGGGACCAAGGGGCATCTTATGAATAACCCCTCGAAAACGCCCTCTTGGCCGTCGGCAACCCTCGGATAGTTACTGGTAGTTTTGATACCGATCAGACCACCGTTCAGATGCAAACACTATCGCAGAAACCACTTATTAAAAAAGGAAATTTGGCATCCTTAACCCTGATTCAAAGGTAGACTGAAGGTAAAGGAAGCACCTCCATCAGAGGCGGAGTCCAGCCAAATCCGGCCGAGATGATTGTCGATGATGGACCGTGCGATGGCTAAGCCCAGCCCGCTGCCGTAATCTTTCGGCTGCCCCTTTGGTTCCGTAGTGAAAAATCGGTCAAAAATCTTCTCAGCATTAGACAACGTACCGCCTGGCCCCTTGTCACGTACAGTTGTTAAAACAAATCCATCGTCGGACACACTAACCTCTATAGAAACAACACCACTCGACGGCGTATACCGAAACGCATTATCGAGCAGATTA
>CAXMRT010000226.1:0-2449 GCA_964196025.1 uncultured Gemmatimonadales bacterium
CTGATGTTTCCATCCTACCTGGCACATTCGGTCGCACCGAACGAGAGTGACAAGCTGAGAATAAGCATCAGCTTCAATATGATGTTTTCTCTGTATACGGAGCGGCTAAGCAAACCGTTGTGGGGATCAACCGTTGACACGTCGCTTGGCGAGTAACGCATCAATAAAAGCAGCCTTGCGCGGGTCGGTATGAAAGCTATCCGACAGTATCAGATAACCGTTCAGTCCACTTGCTGACTCAATCAGGTACATGGTCACGTCATCACCGGGGTCCGTGCCACTATCGAAGGTCACGTATTCCACGACGCGAAGCTCGCTTGCAATGTCTGCTGGCGCCGACCTTGCGTCAAAAGCAAAGTCATGCGTGTATCCACGTGCAATCGCTTCCGCCTGAAAATCTGCGAGATCGTTCGCCATTACACACCTGTCAGGACGCCGAGTGCAAAAAATTGGCGGTACGAGCACGTTTACACGCGTGTTCGGTCGATATCCACCATCTGAGGCCTTTAATTCATTCGTCCAGTCGTCAAATAGTGCCCATCACTGAAGCTGTGAAAGCAAGTTTCGATCAATGGATGACGAATCGGCGCGCCGCTTGTGTCCGTTTCTAAGTTTCGCTCGGCCACGTAGGTTTCATTTGTCGAGTCGTGCACCAGCACATGGTACCAAGGTTGGTCCTTCGGTGGTCGTGAGCGTGCGACCGCTTCATACCATTCGTCGGACAGCATCAAACGCGGATCTACGTCGATTATGACGCCGCGGTAATCAAATAGTTTGTGATGTACCAGATCGCCAATTGAAAAATGAGCGTTCGTTGTCATGGATTCCCCCATGCTCGTGCGGTTCTAAAGAAAGTATAGCAGCGGGTTCGCACGAAGAGTGTTTCAATGACAGGCAGAGAACGTCTATATGCGGACATAGAAAAACCCCGCCACAGAGGGCGGGGCTTATGTGGTGGTAAAGGAATGGGCCCTTGAGGAGCCTCGGCTTCTAGGGTGTGCAGACGAAGTCGGCATCTACAATGCTGCCATTAATGACCACGAGCTCTCCTTGATGTCTGACACTGGCTGTACGGTCGAGTCTGAGTCGTCATACCGCAGGGCTAGGGTTGGTCCGGCTTGTTTAATTCTCAAGCATCTCTGAGGTTGTACCGGCGCCGAAGATCGGAAACTATTGCACCGACAACCGCATAGCATGGCGGGGGACCGTTATAGGCGCTCCAGTTCCAGTTACAGCCGGTCTCATCAGGCTCGTGCCAACGCACAGACTCAACCTTCACATCGCGGCAATCGCCATCGAGCTCTTTACTTTCACTGATTCGATCCTGAATCATCCTTGTGATTTCGGCGTTGCTGGCAAGTGGTCTGGACATGGGTTGTCCCTCCATTTTTCACAGGTGGGCCAGGGATGGCCCAATCTGCTAAACCGAAATTTCTTCTTCCCTATCTGGACAGCCCGCCGCTTCCCAACGTCTGAGTATCTCAGCAACACCGTCCATAGAGTTACGAACGCCATGTTGGTTGTTTTCACCGTGCACAAATTTCTTCCACTCCTGGCTGTGTATATCCGATAGCCTTGTAAACTCCTCGCGCCACGTTGCCATTCTAATCCTCCAAATCTGACCGTTTTCTCTTTCAGAAGGGACAGCCAAGCTGATGAAGTTCTTGGCTGATCAATGTGCCGGTATGAACGGCTAGCGGCTCGGTAGGAAATTTACGCAAAGCTGCTGCGTTTCGGCTTCTTTGAGCGGTTCATCCATCCAAGCGCAGTAGTAATCGGATTTTTGGTTCATATAACAACCGTCATCGGGTCATGCAGCCCAGCTGCACAACCAGCTCGGCTACTGTTCGAGCGCTAACATCCGAAGCTGCGGCCATCGGCCGATAGTAGCGTTCCGATACTATCTTGACAAGTAATACATCATCATTTAGTTTGGTTACGCTACTAAAGTACGTTCTCGGATAATGCGGCGGCGGAAATCGCTGGTAAGCCCTTTCCCTCAATAACATCGATCTACTGACATCATGCGCTGCCCGATTTCGAGTTGACAAGCTTGATCACCTGCAGGTGAAACTGCATGACTGATGAATCCTCAGCAATGGCACAACCCTACGAGATCGTGTCGGTTCGGCGGGCAAAGCCTCCACCCGGCGCGGCAGGCTCCAACTGGCATCGCTATGTGATCGCGTTTGATGGCATTAACACCATTCACGGCTGCCGACAAGGGGACCTCGAGGCTGTGACGACGAGGGTGGAGGAGATTACCGCCAAATTGAACGAACGGCACAGGGTACCCAGGTATGCCGTGCGCAGTCACGGCCGCAGTAACTTGGTGCCGAAGAAGAAAACCCACAAGTGACGATCGATCACCCTTCTTGAGCAAAAAGGAGTCGGATTCAATTCCTGAGAATTTGTATCCGACCCCTTATGTCTTATTTTCTACCCCGTT
>CAXMRT010000227.1:0-2354 GCA_964196025.1 uncultured Gemmatimonadales bacterium
TCATTTTGCGGATACGCGCCGTCGCTTGATATCCATCCATTATGGGCATTTGGCAGTCCATTAGAATGATGTCGTATTGTCCGGATTCCATTTGAGCGACGGCTTCTTGTCCGTTGTTTGCGATATCAAGGTGATACCCCAGTTTGGATAAAAGACCGACGGCCACCTTTTGGTTGATGATGTTATCTTCTACGAGGAGGATGGCTTGGTTGTGGACTGGCAGGTCAGCACTGTTAGTGCCGGAGGTTCCGTCGTCTGGTCTGATGTGCCCCGTTAGTTCATTTATGATCGCCTGGAGCTGTCCATAACGGAGGGGAGATGAAAGATGAGCATCGGAATGTTTGGAAATTGAGGATGCTTGACCCGGATTTGAGGGGCTTACAATGGCGACGCGGAGGGCGCCTCTGGCACGCTCCGTGGCGAGCTGATCTAAGAGCTCGGCAGGTGCAGTCTCAATGAGGTTCTGTTCGATGATGAGAACGTACGGTGTTTCTGGGGCTGGTTTAGCCGAGCAGGTCTCGATTGCTTTAGTAAGAGAAGGGGTGACGGATGTCGTTGCGTCAAGGTAGTCGAGTATTTGTTTGAGCGGCTCTGCTATTTCCGAGTCGGCCACGACTGTTAGGATCGTGATGCCTTTCAGCGATGCGCGTGTCTTGCGTCTTGGGACATCCGATGGGCTGGTCATCGGGTGAGGGATCGAAAACCAGAATGTTGAACCGTCACCGAAGGTGCTGTCGACCCCGAGTTCACCGTTCATGAGTGTGGTGAGCTCGCGGCAGATGCTGAGTCCAAGCCCGGTACCGCCGAAGCGCCGGGTCGTTGAGCTATCTGCTTGAGTGAAGGGTTGGAAGAGGGCGGCTTGTTTGCGGGCGGGGATTCCGATTCCTGTATCCGTCACCGAGTAACGGACTACCGTTTCGTTGGTAGGGCTCGTTATTTCGCGGATGGCAATAGTGATGGTCCCCTCGGATGTAAATTTCAAAGAATTACTAAAAAGGTTGAGGAGAACCTGCCTCACGCGTGTGGGATCGCCCGTGAGAATCTCGGGGAGAGTAGGGTCAATGAGGATCGTGAGAGTGAGGTTTTTTTCATGAGCACGTAGCGCTATAGCATCGACGAGTTCATCGATGCTATAGCGAAGATCGTATGGGATCGATTCGATGTCGAGTTTGCCTGCTTCGATTTTCGAGAAATCAAGAATGTCGTTAATCAGGTCGAGTAGCGAGCTGCCCGAGGCGAGTGCTGCGCGGGCGAAATCCACCTGTGTCTCTTCAAGTTTTGTGTCTAGGAGTTGTGTCAACATACCCAGCACGCCATTAATGGGGGTGCGAATCTCGTGACTCACGTTCGCAAGGAACTCGCTTTTTGCCTCGCCGGAAGCGATCGCCTCCTCTTTTGCTGTCTGAAGTTGATGTGCGGCTAGTCGTTGTTGGGTGACGTCGGTAGCCATGCACACATACCACTGTATCGTTTGATCTCTACGGCGGATGGCGGAGCAGGAAAACGACGCGGGAACAAGTGCGCCCTCGTCCGCAATCAATTCGATTTCCACATGGTCATATAACGGGGGGGTGCTCTCGTTGTCTGCTTCAAAAAGCGGTTGTTTGATGATGTAGCGGATATGGGTATGAAGTAGATCGGCTTCTGTTCTGCCCAGGGTTTTGACCACCGCACGGTTGATCATGTCGATGGTGTAGTCTGGGCGAAGTACAATCAGCATATCTGCGGTCGATTGAATGACGCTGTCGAAGTAGTCGCGAGACACGGTGCTGTTTTGGAGGTTGGTGAGCATATTTCGAAATGAAGTTGAGAGGACGCCGACCTCATCGAGCCTGGGTTCGTCAGCGGGCAATGCTGCATCTAGGTTGCCTTGTGCGACGTTTTCGGCAACGCGGGAAAGTGCGCTGATCGGGCGGACGATTGATTGGGAGATGAGTGCAAAAAATGCGGTGAGGACTATCACGGCTATCATGCCAACGCCGATACTCAACACAAGTCGTTGGCGAGCGAACCCGGCAGTCTTTAGAAGATGAGCTTGATGTTGTTGGGTATGATGGGTCACCAGGTGGATCAGGTCGTTGGCGATGTTGAGTCGTCTGGAAGAGCTGTCCTGTCCAAGGCGCGCGAGCTCTTCGCCGCTAAAATTATCGCTATCGACGGACCCGATATTGTGTGCGAGTTCGGCCCTTTCTGGATAGTACACGAGAAATCGAGTACGGATACCCGAGGCTAGGTGTTGGTCGACCGGATCCGAGAGATTGATCAATCGTTGCAGGATCGCGAGAAAACGCTTTTTCTCTTTGTCGGCATTAGTCTGTAAGGATGTTTCGCCTGTGACAACTATAGTATTGAAT
>CAXMRT010000228.1:0-4575 GCA_964196025.1 uncultured Gemmatimonadales bacterium
CGCTAAGGGCATCTTCCTTCTGAGTCGATACGACTGCGCCTATGACTTTTGCGAGAAACATGGCTTACTTACCCGACTTCTTACCCGCTTTTTTTGGAAGAATAGCGGCCACATCAGTTTCAGGCTTTGGAATGACGTGTACACTGACAACATCGCCCCATTCTTGGGCAGTCTGAGCACCGACATCGGTTGCGGCTTTGACTGCGGCAACATCGCCGACAATGACGGTTGTCACGAGTCCACTGCCAACCTTGGTCATCGGTCCGGCCAATTCTACGTCAGCGGCTTTGAGCATCGCGTCGGTGCCGACCACTAAAGCTGCAAGACCCTTTGTTTCGAGTAGTCCAATTGCTTGCTGTTCCATTTCAGTACTCCTTATTGCGTTTTATGATTTAGTTAATTTTCCAAGCTTTTCAACAGGCGATAGCTTTCGCGCGCCACGACGAGTTCTTCGTTTGCGGGGATAACCCAAACTTTCACGGGACTATCGTCCGTACTGATCTCAGTCTCGCCATCGATGGCCGCGTTGCGGGTTTCGTCGATGATGATGCCGAGGTGATTCAGATTTTGACAAATGGCTGAGCGGATGCCGGCTTCGTTCTCGCCGATTCCGGCGGTAAAGATGAGTGCATCGGCTCCGTTGAGTTGAAGGTGGTACGCGCCCATGTAGTGACGCACCGTATAAATGAGGTGGTCAAGAGCGAGCTTTGCCTCGGCATTGCCGTCGGCTGTCGCGGCGCGCAGGTCGCGGATATCGTTACTCACGTTTCCAGAGAGACCGTAGAGTCCGCTTTCTTTTGTAAGCTGTCGGTCGACGTCTTCCAGAGATAAAGACAGCATGCGCATGGCGTATGGAATAGCGGCCGAGTCGATGTCGCCGACCCGGTTGTTTTGTGGCAAGCCGGATTGTGGGCTCAGGCCCATGCTGGTGCCGATGGCGACGCCGTTGAGAATGCCGGTGACCGAGCTGCTGCCGCCGAGGTGACAAGAAATGACGCGGCACGGGGCGCCATCGAACTCGCCTGGTCCGTTGACATATAGGTTGCGAGCGCGGGACGCGACGTCTTCCCGACCGAGTAGTTCTGCTGATCGCTCGGCAATGAACTTGTGGCTGGCACCGTGGAACCCGTAGCGACGGATTCCGAGATCGCGCCAGGATTGTGGCACCGCATAGACGGTGGCCGCGTCTTCGATCCACTGATAAAACGCGGTTTCGAAGAGAGCGACACGTTGTACATCTGGGTATTCTTTTGCGAAAAGGCGGATGCCGTTCGCATAGGGTGGATTGTGAGCGGGAGCGAGTTCCTTGAACCCCTCGAGTGCGTCCAGCACTCGCTCATCCGCTAAAACACACCCAGAAAGATCCTTGCCCAATACGGTTTTGAATCCGACGGCATCGAGCGACTCGGCGGAGGAAAGGTGTCCGTCGCCTGTCAGCGTACCGATGCAATCGGCTACAGCTTCACCGTAATCGGTAACCCGTTCATATCCCCCTTGCGCCTGCAAATCGGCGCGATCGTCTGTCATATCAAACAGGCGATACTTGAAAGAGGTAGAACCTAAATTGGCTACAAGAATTTTCACTAGTCGTGATCCGTTTTCAGGAACTTATTAGAGCCAAGTTCCAAGTTGTACGAGGTCGTCATGAGGACGAGGTATCACATGTACGGCAGCCACTTCACCCATGGCGCTAGCTGAGCTTGCGCCCGCTTCGACAGCGGCTTTTACAGCGGCGACGTCGCCGTAGAAGAAGCCTGTGACCATTCCGCCACCAAAGGGTTCCCATCCAGACATTTCGACGTTTGCTGCTTTCATTGCGGCGTCAGAGGCCTCGATCAGAGTCGAGAGCCCGCGAGTTTCGATAATTCCTAATGCACGTGTTGACATAGTCTGTCTCCTAATGTGTGTCGTTGTCTATTTAAGGTCGAATTGCTTGAGCATTTCGGGGTGAGGGCGAGGGATCACATGTGAGCTGACCAGTTCGCCTACGCGGGAGGCTGCTTCAGCTCCTGCTTCGATGCTTGCCTTGACGCTGCCGACATCGCCTTTCACCAAGACGGTGACATAGGAGCCACCGATCTGGATCTGCTTGGTCAGCGTAACGCTAGCGGCCTTAATCATGGCGTCGCTGGCTTCAACACTGCCGACGTAGCCCTTCGTTTCAATCATGCCTAGTGCTTCGTTCATTTTTCACCTTTCCTCTGTGTTTACTTAATCTCGATTTTATGAATGTGTAATCAGTTCACATTTTGTGTTTGGACCTAGGTTGCACGCATTGCCTTCGTCCGTATCAATATGTATTTCTAGTTTAAAAGAGGGATCCACACGTACCAGGATCTTGTCGAAGCTCATGGCGAGATCGCCATGAATTTTCAGAGAGCAGTATTGGCCCTTCTTGACGCCATAATGGGCAGCGTCATCGGGACTCATATGAACATGTGGCGCGGCGCGGATGACGCCTTCGTTCATTTCGAAGAAGCCTTTGGGACCCATCAACATGCATCCGGGAGTGCCAGGAATGTTGCCAGATTCGCGTAAGGGGACTTCAAAACCGAGTGAGATAGCGTCTGTATAGGCTAGTTCCACCTGATTGATGTTCCGGCAGGGGCCGAGTATCCGTAAATTTGAGATGACGCGGCTGCGAGGGCCGACGAGGGTGACAGACTCCTCGGCTGCGTAGGCGCCGGTCTGATAGAGATCTTTCTTTGGAGTAAGCTGGTGGCCAGGTCCGAAGAGGGCTTCGACAGCTTCCTGGGTTAAGTGGCAATGGCGGGCACTCACGTTCACGAGAAGCTCAGGACGCTTACCTGAAGCAGAGTTGCTCGCAGAATGGCCGATTTCGTTGGAAACAGCGTCTCTAACCATGCGTTCGATGGCGCTGCGGTCCGCATTTGAGGAGTTGTTAGCCATAAATCTTTGTTTTTCTTTGTTTAGTTAAAAGCACTGATATTTGCGGTAAACAACACATTTATAGGGGGTTAGAGGGGTATAGTAAAGGAATAAACACAGAAAAAGGCAGATTCATGCCGGTGGGAGCGTCAGTGGGTCAGTGGGAGCTGGGTGTGCAGGGCAGGCAAAAGACGGTATCGGGCACAGCGTCGAGACGCGGGAATGAGATCGGGTTGTTACATCGGGCGCAGAGTCCGAAGCGTCCTTTCTTGAGTCGAAGGAAGGCGCCCTCGACTCGTTTCAGGCGTTCCGTGCGCTGGCGCTTCACTTCCAGCGCAAGTTGTTGGACCTGCATGGCATCCATGCGAGAGATGCGACCCATGGTGCCGTCGAGCTGCACGGGGTTTGCTTCGGATGCCGACTGGGCTAGCTCTGCTTGGAGCTCGGTTTTGAGGGTCGTGAGCTGGCTGGCGTAGCCTTCCAGTCGTTTTGGATCCATTTTAGGCGTCCACGGCGCAGTCGTTAAGTTCTTTGAGGGTGATAAACTCGAGCACAGAGGAGTGGGTAGCGTTCAGGTGAATTTCAGGAGGTCGGCCGGCGTCGATGGCTTGGACGACGGTCGCGACGCACACGCACCAGCGGTTGCCCGCTTTGAGGCCGGGAAAGTTAAATTCGGGCATGGGGGTGATTAGGTCATTGCCTTGATCACGTGCAAATTCCAGAAAATCGTCGGTCAAATTGACGCAAACAGTGTGCATGCCGGGGTCGCGATCGTCAGTATCGCATTTTCCATTGCGATAGAATCCTGTGACAGGGTCTATGCAGCAGCATTCCAAGTCACCACCTAGTATATTTCGTGCCATGCGTGTTCTTCCTCAGATAAGGTGCATAAATCGTTCAAGCGGGCACTCTAAAGCTTCGGCGGGTGATGCGCCACAACTTATCTCGAAACTTGGCTCAAAGGTCTGCTTATGCAGGGTGGGCGCCTGCCCGTTGGGTAAGACCCCAGTCATCCGACGGGGCGGCCGCGCGACACAAGAGCTCGTTGCGAGGGTGAGTGGGTGAATACTTGGGTTGCGGGGGCGGCTGCCCGTTGGGTCAGACGCACTACACAAGAGCCCGTTGCTAGGGTGGGTGGCTGAATACTTGGGTTGCGGGGGCGCCTGCCCGTTGGGTCAGACGCACTACACAAGAGCCCGTTGCTAGGGTGGGTGGGTGATTACTGGGGTTGCGGGGGCGGCTGCCCGTTGGGTCATACGCGCGACACAAGCATCCATTGCTAGGGTGGAGACTTGGATATTGGCTATTCCGTGTTGGATATTGGATATTGAATATTACCCATCCACTGATTACTGACTACTGATTACTGGATACTTGGGTTGCGGGGGCGCCTGCCCGTTGGGTCATACGCACTACACAAGAGTCCATTGCGAGACTGACTACTGATCACTGACCACTGACCACTGATTACTGACCACTGATTACTTGGGCTGTGTATGTGGTGATTTCGGCTTGCGTCGGTGGCGGATTGTCTACGATAGTGAGCGTACAGAAAATGACAGGGAAGTGGTGACATGACGCGCTTCTCGGCGATCAACTAAGGAAGGCTGGCGCGCGTGTGAATGCGCACTCTACGTATGAATATACTGGTTATCAATTGTGGTTCATCTTCGGTGAAGTATCAGG
>CAXMRT010000229.1:0-3703 GCA_964196025.1 uncultured Gemmatimonadales bacterium
TCACAAGAACACCGATGATCGCCAATACCACCAACATCTCCATCAAGGTGAAGCCAGATCGTGCTCCATAACGAGGTAGCATCATGACGAGTACCACTCAATAGTTCTGCGAATCCCTTCTTCGAACGTCACCTCGGGGTCCCAACCAAGCAAGGTCCGGGCTCGTGTGCTATCAGCTTGAGAGTCCTTAACATCTCCGGCTCGAGTTTCAATATGTACGGGGGATATCTCTGGCTTACCCAGAAGTTCCAAAATCTTCTTCGCAAGATCCAACACGGACAACCTGTTGCCCAACGCAATGTTGAACACACCACCAGCCGCACTTTCAGGGGCGGTGCAACATCGCAGGTTAGCTTGAACAACATCAGCGACAAACGTGAAGTCGCGAGTTTGGGAGCCATCACCATGAATGATAGGAGCCTCGTCTCTCATCCCAGCTTTTACAAACAAAGGAATCACCGCCGCATACTGTGAGGCAGGGTTTTGACGGGGGCCGAACACATTGAAATACCGCAACGCGAACGTATTGAGTCCGTAGAGGGAATGAAATATCCGACAATAATGTTCGCCCGTAAGTTTCTGCAAGGCATACGGTGACAGCGGGTTAGGAGTCATATCCTCCTGCTTTGGGAGCGTAGGGGTATTCCCGTAAACAGAGGATGAAGAAGAAAAGACGAACCGTTCGACGCCGTTATCGCGAGCGGCCTCGAGCAAGTTCAAAGTACCAACAATATTCACCTCATTGGATTCTGTTGGATCCTCCACAGACCGAGATACCGACGGTAGCGCTCCAATATGAATAACCTTTTTCACACCCTTCACCGAAGAATTCACGGTCGCTCGATCTCGAAAATCTCCTTTGATAAACTCGATATCAGAAGAAATATCTGCAAGGTTGGCTTCGAGTCCAGTCTTCAGATTATCCAGTACGCGAACGCTTTCGCCCTGCTCTACCAAACGATGCACGACGTTCGACCCAATAAAACCAGCCCCGCCAGTAACAAGATAGTCAGTCATAAACCCTCAACAGTGGTGTATTAAGAACGATCGCCCGAGCCGATGCCGGCGCCCGGGAATTGAGTGAGCCACAGTAAGGCGGTGAAGCGAATGTCGTCATCCCGCTCAGTACCATCACTCCTTTCATAACCAGGAAAAAGCGATACGCCTAACTGAAAGGCGAGACAGTCATAAGTTCGTTGAAGCGTAACGCGCTGCTCTTCCAACCGCGACTCTTCCATTTCATAGCGCGTATAGATCCCAAAGGTCCATTCTTGGACGGGCGTGTAATTGATCATTAGAGTAGTCAGCGTGCTCGCCTCGTCTCGATAGCGAAGCTCGAAATAGTTTTGCCAAGTCTCATCATCGGCAAACCACCACTGCGTATTAAACTCTGCAACCACCGATTCCGTCACATTATAGCGAGCATCAAAATCAATGTCCAAGCCCTCCAACAATCGGAGCTCTCCATCAAACCACAAGTCTTCAAAGTTATCGCGATCATCTTCCGGCTCGAGAGCCAACAGCGTGAAAACCTCGATATCGATCATGTCATCGGGGCTACCGTTCGCATCCTTACGCTGCATCTTATTCCGCAGACCCAGTCGAAGGGAGTGGGTCTTGCCTAAGGTATCAACCTCGTCAAACTGGTACAGATCTTCAGACTCAACGTTAGGGTCTGGAATAAATGTGTAATTGACGAACGGCTCGACGACATGGCGACGGGCCTCGCCACCCGAGTTGTCCCACATCTTAAACGCTTTGAACGATGTCTCCAATCCAATCTCAAAGGCGTTCCGCAGTTCTGCACCAGCATCGGCAAGCGTGGTAACGGAGTTAGTCTGGCTCGTACTCACTAGAGTGAAATTCGTAACCCCTCCAGAAATGGCCGTATTGGTTACAGTAGAGAAGGAGACCGCGGACGAAGTCACCTCTTCCAATGTTTTCGTGAAGTATGTTTCACGAATTCCTAGACGGGGGATTACACTGAGAAATCCAGCCACTTTCTTCGGATAATACAGCGTGTGCTTGGTATCAAGTCGGCCCGTGTCATAATCCTCTCGGCCCGATCCTTCAGCATTCAAGTACTCCAGCTGGCCCATGCTCGACTCACTCTCGTAATAGAAGTCACTGGTCCCGAGTTGTTGCCGCTGAAAGGACAAGCGCGCCTCTGGCAAGCGTTGAATCTCAGTGAAAAAATCATTCGCACGGAACCGGGCTTGAAGAAGCGCTGTATAGTTTTCGCCGCGATGCGTCAGATAGGCATAATTTTCGGGTTGTGGCGACTCACGATGCTCGCTTTCAAAAAAGTCTTCCAAGATGTCGGTATCGCTCAGCACTTGCATCTTCGAAAGGAAATACCGGTTGTCGGTGAAGAATTTACTGTGCTGGAACTTCACGCGGTACCGACTCTCTTCAATATCTGTTGTTGACGCATCTTCATCGTCGTCAATCGGTTTGTCGTCGTTCAAGAAATACATCAGCAACTCACCATCGAGACCCGACGCTTCGTCTTTCCACTTCACATCTTGCCCGAGAGCGACGCCTCGTTCGCTTCGATAATCAAAATGCGTTTCAGCCGTGACCAGATCATTCAGGCGATAGCGATAAGAACTCAGCAAAAATGCGCCCATCCGACTCCGGTATCCCGGCCGAAACCGCCAGCCCTGATCAGGATTAAGATGCTTGTGGTACCAAGGGGTATACAACACGGGCATCCGTCCAAGATAGATGGTCACTCGCTTGGCTTTCAAATAGTCACCCTCAACCATTTCGGCACTGCGCATCTTCAGCTTCCAATGAGAATGGTCTAGATGATTTTCACACGTAGTGATCCGGGCCTGTCCCATCAACACCTTGTTGCCCTCTTTCTTCACAGAGTCGGACTCCACCAAATAGGCGCTCTCCTTGTAAACGAGCGGCTGTGCGTCGCCCTGCTCACTACGAACCTCCAAGTCACCGGTCTTGAGGTTGTATTTGAGATAATCCGTTAAGAGCTCATCCAAGCCTGGCCGCTCCAAGAAAACGTTCCCCTTGCAAACCACTACGCCACTCTCGGAGTTGTACTCCATCTGGTTTGCTTTGAGGGTTCGTCCCTTGCTCACGATAATCGCGTTCCCCTGCGCCTTCATGATTTTGCTGACCTTGTCATACTCCAGCGTATCCGCCTCGATGGTGTCGTCCGGCCATACTACAGGCGCATCTTCTAACCCTTCAGTAGCCGCATCGCCAGGAGCGACGTTGAGCGTGGTAGGCGTCGAGACCGTGGGTGCCGAGACACGAGGGGCCGGCGTGGGAGCGACCGCTTCAACCGGCTGCGTAGGCACGGCCGGTTTGGCTCCAGGAGCCAATAGGTCGTCTTTAAACTGGGCGTGAGCGTCCTCGCTCAGCCCAACAATGAGTACGGCCACCCATAAGAGGGCGCCGCATCTGGTTAGCTTTACACACCAGTGCGCCATGGTTATCTCCTGCCTGATTCCAGGTTCCGTTTACTCCCTGCTAGAATAAAACACGTCTCCGGTCTCCGCATTACTTATCGCAAAGTCCTCCAAATGTCGACTCGCATCTGATTTAAACGAGAAATGCCCTTTATGTGTTTTCTCTAGATCCACCAAAACCTGTTCATCTTCGCGCCTCAACCGCTTCAAAACCGTCGGATGCAAACTAATCATAAGCTTCAATTCGGGTGTCTTTCGCTGATTCCGCC
>CAXMRT010000230.1:0-2458 GCA_964196025.1 uncultured Gemmatimonadales bacterium
GATGCCGGAACGCCAACAAAATCCGACCGGCGAATCCACTGCGATAAGGAACTGTCTTCAGCCGCCGCCTGGTAAATGCCGATCGGTACACCCGTCCGCTGTTGCAGCTCACGCGCATAAAAATAGGCAATGCGACTAAAAGCCTGCTCCGACAATTGATGGCGGGTCGCCCGCGCCCACGTCAGTTCTATCCAGCCAGTCGATGGCTCTCGAGCGAGACGTCGACCATTACAAATCCGCACAAGAGGCGTTTCTTCATCGATGCCCATAGCGGCAAAATCGTCCGTGGCCCGGAACCCCTTGGCCAGCGTGGAGCCGCCACTCGCGATCCACACATCGCCCACAAGAAGGCCCTGAAGCGTGATGGTATGCCCGCCGCCCGTGACGACCAAGTCGCGCCCTCGGGCACTCATCGGCATGGGCAGGAGTTCCACGGCCCAAGACCCCTTTGCGTCGCCATCCGCGGTGAACGTCTGATCTGCAAATGTCACGGTGACCTGAATGCCTGGCTGCGTGAGGCCCCAGATCGGTAAAGGCGTATCCCGCTCAAGCACCATGCCAGCCTTGAATACACCGTCGAGGTTAACGATCTCAAACGGCCGCTCAAGCGAGGCCGCTGCCGGCTCCCGAGCCTGCAATAGCCCGCCGCCACACATCACACTCAAACAAAATAGGGTTCTGAACATCTTCATCCTTAGATACACACAGACGCTAGTTCTGAAACCCTAACATTCCCGCCAGAAATTGCAACCGATCGCCCCTTCAGCCCTCGGCGTACCGGTCGGAGAAATTCAGCCTCCTGCCGTCCCTCCCAAAAGTCGGTCCTTTTTCGTTGTCTCCTGTGACAGGTATGGTATTGGTACATCCTCTTTGGAAAATAATCATGAGCGACACAGAAATTCGAACTGCAGATCCGGTCTATGTTATCGGTCACAAGAACCCGGATACAGATGCCGTCTGCTCGGCCTTAGCCTACGCCGACTTGCTCCAACAGACTAGCAGACCCACCGCTGTCGCCGCATGCTGCGGCATTCCCAACCTGCGTACAGAATTCGTGTTAGAGGCCGCGGGCGTCCACGCCCCACGAATCCTGCTAGACGTGAACCCCACCGCGCTTCAACTCTGCGAACGCCACGTGGTTACTGCCGCTGAACGCGACACCTTTTTTAGCGCGTATCAAAAAATGAAAACTCGGGGGGTTCGCTCCATCCCCGTTCGGGATAAAGAAGGGCGTCTCGAAGGACTGCTACCCCTTCTCGACCTACTGAGCCTTGTGTTTGAAGGTGAGGACACCCTTTCTCGCGCGCGAAACGTCAATACGACCCTTAATAATATCCGTCGGGTCCTCGGTGGTTCCTACCAACAGGGAAGCGACGAATCCGGCATCGAAGACCTCGTGGTAACAGTGGGCGCAATGAGCGCCACCGGCTTCACCGCCCATATCGCAACCATCGATCCGAACTCCCTACTCGTGGTCGCAGGCGATCGGCCCTCCATCCAGCTGCTCGCCATCGAATTCGGCGTGCGCGCGCTGATCGTAACCGGGGGGTTCGAACTGTCCGAAGGGCTTGTGATGATCGCCAAGGAAAAAGGCGTCGTTGTCATCAAAAGCCCACATGACACGGCCACCACCACCATGCTCATCAAAAGCGCACGGCTGATTGGCCCTGCCATTGATCGCACCTGCGTGACCCTCGATGCCCAACAGAGTTTCGAGGAGATCTGCAAGACCGTGGAGGCCCATCCTCAAGACCTCTATCCTGTCGTTGCCACCGGGCGCCAACTCGTGGGCGTGCTCACGAAGACAGATTTGGTAAATCCCACTCGCACGAAACTCATTCTAGTCGACCATAACGAATTCGGCCAAGCAGTCAAAGGGGCCGAAGATGCCGACATCCTCGAAGTCCTCGACCATCACCGCCTCGGCGGCGGCCTCCGCTCTCGCACGCCTATCCGCTTCATCAACGAGGTCGTCGGCTCCACCTGTACCATCGTCGCCATGCAGTACCGCATGCGCGGTGTCAACCCCTCAAAAAGCATGGCGATCTGCATGATCGCGGGCCTGATGTCTGACACGCTCAGCATGACCTCCCCGACCACGACCGACACAGATCGTGACATCCTCGAATGGCTCACTCCATTCAGCCAACTGGATCCAATGGAGTTCGCCAACACCTTTTTTGCTGCAGGATCCAGCCTGCGCGCGCAGCCCGCCAACGAAGTTATTCGGGTCGACTGCAAGGAGTTCGAAGAACAAGGCTACCGCTTTTCCGTTTCACAAATCGAAGAAATCGGCATGGACCGTTTCTGGAACCGACGGGCCGAGCTCCTCGAGGCGCTACGCGAAATGCGCATACAAGAAGGCTACGATTTCTGCTGCCTTCTCATCACGGACATCTCTCGCAGCAACAGCCTCTGTATGCTGGCAGCAGATAAAGCGTTTATCCGAGGTCTCCCG
>CAXMRT010000231.1:0-8045 GCA_964196025.1 uncultured Gemmatimonadales bacterium
GCAGTTCGACGACTAATAGCCTCCGCTGGGAGCTCGAACGCCTCGCGGCTAACCGACCCTATTTTTCGAACGTTCGAATCATAAAGAAGTTCAACCAACTCCTCAATCAGGTGCAGCTGATCCATCATTCTTGGGACATGATCAGGGATAGGCACATCCCCTTTCAAATAATAATCAAACCCGAAAGGAGAATCAGCGGGCAAGCCCACTCTAGCACTTTTTGCAGATTTCGTTAAGTCGACCCTAACCTTCTTCCATGCATCCAAAAACGAAGCAGGGTTCCGCTCTTTCGAACGAGTTTGGTTTGTAGACAATGCAGAGCGTAAATCATCGTGATTGCCCCGAACGAGATCAATATTTTCGGTCTCAAGTTTTAAATTCCGTTCGCTTGGATAGGGTTTCCGCTTCGCACGACTATCTAAATCTTTCAATTTTCCTTGGTACGTTTTACCAAGCTTGTCAGCTTTCGTACTCGCCATAGAGATCATTACAATCTCGCCGACAATGAGCAGCCCCGCTAGCGCGAGCCCTCCTAACAACAGCGTCTTGGGGTCTAACTTCATGGCGCCCCCTCTTTATCACTGACAGCGTCCACCGGCGGTTCAGCAGCAGAGCTGACAGACTCCGCCGCGTTCGTAGATCCAGCCGCGTCCATAGCCCCATCCTCTAAAGGTTTAGCTTTGGCCGGTTGGGGCGCAAGTCGCTCCAGCTCAGCGTTCCTAGCATCTATAGCCTTCGTGATCGCAGCTTGCTCCTCTTCTACCTCTTCTTCGCTGCGCTCTCTATACAACTCATCCGGTGAGACAAATTTGATCGTTAGAATAAAATCCCCAACTCCAGGTTCTCCGAAAAATGAACGCGACAACTTGACCTCTTTGAAGTGGCGGACGGTGGCCTCTAGGTAGGTCGCGAACCTGGCTAACTCAGCACTGCCTCTAACCTTATCAGTAAAAACGCCACCCTTGACCACCAAGCCAAGTGATTCGGTTAGCGAGCCAGGTTTCATCTCGGGTTTCAAATCGTAATACCACATCCCGTCCAACTGGTTCGCATGCAACTGCTCCATGATTTCCAGCCAAAACGTGCGGTTATTGATAAGGACCACCAATTTAGCAGCTTTTTTATGTTGAACACCCCTCTCGCGATTGCGCTGATTAATAGAATCAGACAAGCCTGACAGGCGTTCAATTTCCGCAACAGTTTCTTCAAGAACATCGCTGCGAACCGACTGAAGATGACTAAACCGAATCCACCAACAACTCAAGGCCAAGATTAGGGCGAGGGACGTAATCGCAAAGAACGGTATACGGTTCTTAAACTGCTTCTGCTCAACAAGATACTTAGGCATGAGATCAATTTCAAGTGGGCAACCAGGTAACTTTCGCAAGGCTAGACCCACAACCTCACACAAAACCTGAAGATCCCCACTCACCCTCTCCAACTCAAGAGAGTCTGCGACAGCAACCTCACAGAAAGGGTTCAACTGCTCCACATCTACATTCAATTTCTCGCGAAAAAAGGTGTCTGTATGAGGAATGATAGAGCTACCACCACAGAGAAGGATCAACTCCGGCGGCCGCCCACCCTGCTGGCTTCGATAAAAATTAATCGACCGGTTAACCTCAGCGTGCAGGCGGGTCATGATCGCGCGCGTGATTTTCGAAATCCGATCAGCCGTTTCATTCTCAGCGCCCGCATAAACACCGCCAAAAGCGACAAATGCGTGCTCGCGCTTCATCTCTTCGGCCTCAGCAAAGGTGACATCAAATTCTTTTACAATTTCGTTCGTTATCAAGTTACCCGCAA
This sequence comes from uncultured Gemmatimonadales bacterium, assembly GCA_964196025.1. Classification (GTDB taxonomy): domain Bacteria; phylum Verrucomicrobiota; class Kiritimatiellia; order CAXMRT01; family CAXMRT01; genus CAXMRT01. The sequence goes on from CAXMRT010000231.1 coordinate 1,807, forward strand.
CAGGGATGCTCCGACTGAAAACACGTCCGTCGTCGACAAACACTAGATTTGTTGAACGCGCACCAATATCCAACGCAACGATACAACCTTCTCTATCCCTGTAATTATGAACAACCGCGTTAAACAGTGCCATCGGTGCCGTATCTACAACCATTGGCTCGCAGCCTGCGGCAATCACGCAGTCAGTCAGCAGAGTGACGACTTCCGTTTTGACAGCGACCAGCATTACCGCCAAGCCATCATCCGTCCCGCCGATTAGTTGATGATCCCACTCAACCTCATCGATAGGGAATGGAACATTTTGCTCTGCCTCATAAGCAATCATCTGCAACACTTTGTCGCCAGTCACAGGAGGAAGCTTCACGTAGCGCGGAAAAACATCTCGGCCAGAGATAGAAATCATGACCGGCCCCGGCTTTATTTCTTGCTCGAGCAAGACTTCCTCAATTGCCGCTATGATGTGAGCAGATACGTCTGCATTGGAATCAGGGTCAACACCGAGTGATGCGCGGCCGTACTTAAGAAGTTCAATGCTCGAACCTCCCGTTAAAGAGAACTCTGCAAGGACAATCCCGCTGGCGCCAACATCTAGAGCAATTATTCGATCAGAAGAAAACATAACCTATTAGCGCCTGGCTTATAGCCAGCGAGTCCTTACCACCGTAAAAAAACAAAAAGACGATCCCTTTCGCCGGATCTGCATCACTTAATAGTCTCGTAATCATCTATGGCGATGAACATCCACGGGGTCTTATCGCGTGACAAGAGTCTACCATCCAACGACTTGAGAGTTGGAGAGGCCCAAAATTTTTGTTGTGCCGCCGCTAGACCTTTTATCTTCTCGGGCTCCTTCAGTCCGTCCAGGCGCTGGCCGCCAGCGAACACCTCAACCGCAAACGCGTGCACGTCTCCATATCGCTCAATCGTGCTTGGAAGGATAAACATGTCTGCCAAATGCTTATTATCCCTCTCGATATCGATATATGTCACCTCACCGCTCAGCATGATATAGTTTTTACCGGCAGGCGCATCTCTTTTGTATAGAAGAACATACCACTTGAACGAAACTTGATCGATCCAAGGGTTTCCGGTCGCGAATTCGACTTGAATGTGCCCCCACGTCTCCCGTTGAGCATTGCCGAACTGGCCACTTGCGCTATATATGGGGGTTTTTAGCTCGCCCGCACGCCCAAGACCTACGATACGAGAGGTGTTGAGCTTAAGCTGGATTTCTTCAGCATCCTTTTGGGCGTGAACCTCCGACGAACACAAGGATAACACGAGCACCACCAACGTACAGAATACAGGTATAGCGCGTACTTGATTCACATCTCACCCCCCTTATTTGAAGATCGAAACCCTACCGACACGCCGAGTATACCCTTGAGCTTGATTGGATCAAGGGAAAAGTCCATTTGGCCGGAAGATTGGTGAATTGAGCGGCGTCACTAAAGACCTAATTTACATGCCGGTGGGCGTATTGACAGATCGTCGAAAAATCAGTATATTAGAACTTAGTTGTTAAAGGGTTAAGCTGACAACGTGTCATTGGTGACGCTGAACAAGTAATCGGGTGAAGCAACTTATGGATAACACAAAACAAATAGTAGTCGCTGGTGGATTTGCGTTGATAATCAGCTTAAGCGCGACCTTGGCCTCGGCGGGCACCACAAACGCCCCAGGCTTTACGGACGATTTTGAAAGTTACACCACTCCTAATCAAACAATCATCGGCCTTGCCGGATGGGACGCCCCTGACGTCGACGCCGCGACAGCCTACGTCACCAATTATAGTGGAGTCACTCAAGCTGGCTGGCCATCAGCTCACACCATCGTGATGAAACTTGATGGATCAGTGACAAACGCAACCGAGTCCGGCCCCGGTGTCGCGACTTACACCGACATGATTTTGAAACCGACCTTCTGGACTGATGAGACGGACCCGACTGTATCGGACACTCAGATTGCTGCATTTTATATCTCAACCAACAATCAACTTGTCTTAAGAAGTTATATTCTGGATCAAGTCACCCCCGCCAACAGCTCCAATCGCTGGACACATCTCGTCCACCCAGCCATCGAGAGTAACGATTGGATTCGCGTCACGATATGGACAACTAACGCAACCGACGGTTACCTGTCATCAAGCAAGAATTGGTTTCAAATCTATCTTAACGGTACCCTTCTAACCCATTCAGACAGCCCCACGTTCGTCGACTTTAACTCCAACTGGGTTGATCCTGGCCCTACTGGGACGGACGGCCCTTGGTTTTCAACACCGGAAAGCCAAACATCGAACACGCTGTACACTATCTCTGGGACGGGTTTTCTCGATGACTTCTCGTTCGACACTGCCACCCCTTTCAGCGGCATCACCTACCACTACATCACCACGGTCGCTGGACCTGGTGGCGAAATCAGCCCGACTAGCCTAAACGTTGAAGAAGGCACGGATCAGGGATTCACTATCACAGGCGCCCTTTACTACTCACTAGTCGATGTGACAACGAACGGCGGAACGATTGGCCCCGTTTCAGCCTTCACATTCACCAATGTATTGTCACCGCAGACTATCTCCGCAACATTCGTAGCAGATACCGCGGCCGATGGGACCCCCCATTACTGGCTAGCAGCCCATGGTTACGACGGGACTCCCTCGTGGGACATCAACGAGTCTTCGGATGATGATGGTGATGGCCTAAGCGCCGGCAATGAATGGATTGGCGGTACGGATCCCACCAACGTTATGTCGGTGTTCAGAATCATAGAGACCGGCAAAGTCAACGGGACTAACTACATGGTCTGGCTAGGTGGCGATACGAACAGACCGCCGTTCGATGTGTATCGAAGCGAGATAGCGCCCACCAATTTCACGTTGGTCGCCAACGTGACCCGCAGTGCAGATGGTACAAATACATGGATTGAAAGCAGCCAGCCAGCTGGTGAAGCGTTTTACAAGGTGATCGCCAAGTAAACGGCAAGCCCCAACCGCTTGTAACGAGAAGCCCGCTCAGGCGGGTTTTTTTGTGCCCGCAAAGAAGCGGCAGTATGCAAGCATTCTAAACGAATGCATGAGTTGTGGCGGAGGGGGAGGGATTCGAACCCCCGGTACCTTGCGGCACGCCGGTTTTCAAGACCGGTGCTTTCGTCCACTCAGCCACCCCTCCGATTTAAGGAGCCACACCCTATCGAATTTCGGTCCTGACATCAACCCAAATTCCGTGTGCAATTTTCCATGTGAATTATAATCGCACGAAACACTCATTCTGTTATCGTGAAACAAAGGAAGGATACAACGCCATGGAATCACATGAGGTACTAAAAGAAGCGATCAATACCGCCGGCGTCAAAGCCGTCGCTGCAGACATGAACCTCTCCTCGTCTCTTTTATACAAATGGTGCGAATCAAAAGAGTCGGAAGGTGCTGGTGGTGCCGACAATCCCCTCGATCGTTTGATGAAAATTTACGAGAGCACGGGCGACACAGGTCCCATCTCCTGGCTCTGCAAGCAAGTCGATGGGTTTTTTGTAAAGAACCCTATACCCGACACAGACTCCGACACCCCAGTTCTCCAAATCACCCACGCCATCGTACGAGAATTTTCCGAAATGCTAGCAGCCGTCTCGGAAAGCTATGAAGACGATTGTCGCATCGACACCGATGAAGCAGCCCGTATACGAAAAGAGTGGGAGGAACTGAAGTCAGTGTGCGAAACGTTTATCGTTGGGTGTGAGCGCGGGCTATACAACGTTAAGCGCCCTGGATGCTAGCCAGGCCGTTTGGCCGCCCAATACTCCAACCAAATTGATCGGCAAATCAAGCCTGGCAGGACAAGCGCAACTCCTAATCGACCCACGACAAACATCAATGCGACTAGGTAAGTAAACGCTGATGCTGATGCACCCGCCGAAAGAATCACCTCAACCGCTCGAGTCTCGATCACAAGCGCACGAGATCCCCAATACAGGCCAATGAGTGCAAGATAGGGTATCAATAAAGCGAACACTCTACGTCGCATCAAAACACCTCCCTACTAGTAGGCTCAACAGGAAGAGTCATCCCCTCATCGATCGGACGCGCTGTGAGTAAGGCAAACAACAAGGCGTTCCCCACCGGACCACCCGATAAGTAAACACGACCGGATGCGCGATCGTGCGGATCACCGACCAGATGCGCGGAGGCAACCAGTCGCCGGTGGTAGTCTCTATCACCATGTAGCCTCGCTCCCGCTAGAGCAAAACCTGTGGCGGAGAATCCAAACCCGAATACAATGGGGCCAGAATCGATATCCCCCATCCCCGCATTCCTGCCACGGGGGTACTCTCGAACACCGCCAAACCCTAAGCACGTAGTAGCAAGCTCCGACTTCAATGATGAGTAAAGTTCCCTGGAAAAATCAATATCAGCAAACGAAATAAAGTATAACCCCAATGCGGTCCCTGACCCCCGTGGTTGATCATAAGGTTTTCCACTAAGACTCACTCGCTGAATAAGCAGACCCGTCTCTCTGTCAACATAACGGCTTTTACATCGGTCCACCCACTGACTTAACAGTTCTCGATGATCATCTCCCGTTGCGCGATCGTATAGCCCTATCGACCCCACCACCGCACAGTTGTCGACAGGAAAAACCTGCGTCGGGTAAGTCGCTAATAATAGAGTTGGAGAAGCGCGTATCCGCCGACAAAGAGACTCGGTAATCTCGTCGTTCAATTTGGCGAAACGACTTTCTGTATCCAGCAGACGATGCATACTCAACACAATGTTCATGTAGCCAAGGTAGGCCCCGTGATGGGCGCGTACTGATGACAACGATGATAGCGCATCATCACCCCAACTCAAGGTGTCGAAATCGCGGGTCGACTTTAACAGCATACCGTCTATACACCGTTCCATGACCTTCAGACTGTCGTCACGGGTTTCAGGATGCTCCAGCGCCATCTGTCCATAACCCAGGCCCGCCATCATGTACGTCCCAAACAACCACTCTCCATCAAACAGATCCGACCCAGTATTAAAATCAGACGATGACATCGATCCATCGATCCACTCCTCAACTCCAGATGCCAACCGGCCCTGCAACTCCGGTTCGCCTGCATACCAACGCGACGCCTCACGCATACACACTCTGTGAGGAATGAGCCACATGCCTGCCACCACTAATAGCCACCCAACACCCCTTATAATCACTTGTTTCAAACGATCACTCATTCTCGTTCCTCCACTTTGAACGGTGACACAAACTCTGCGATAATCGCGCACTCTAGACCAAAGGGAAGGTAACCAGCGAAACCCAGCAATGGCATCTCAAAAACATGTAACGTATCCACATAGGGAACCGAATACACCCACCGCGATAGACTCAGCCAATTCCATAATTCCCAAAAAACACCACAAACCAATCCCGAGAGACAAAGCAGGCATATGCGCCTCCAATCCCCCGCTCCGAGATCGCGAAGTAAGGTCGGTTGACCAAGCAGTGATCTCAGACAGAGGACAATGACCAAGGGTGCAATCCATAACAAGGGATACAACTCATTCGGAAACACACCGATCAAGCCAAGGCCGAGGGAGAATAGGGTCAAAACCAGTACGGCACAACGCTGGGGATAGCGACATTTGATGACGGTATAGCGATCTAGTCCAAGTTGTAGCCGAGGAAACGTTTTCAAACAGTCGTAGGTACCCAGGACCGCCGGTAGCACCGTCGCAAAAGGTAGGGTTGCCGATACAACATAGCCTATACCACTAGAGTTTGAACCCCCTTCGTAATACCAGTTTTCAACAAATCGATTTAGAAACTCAAAAAACCACCAAAAACCAGCGCTCAGTAAGAACAACAAAACAAAGTAACGAGACCTAGACGTGACCATCGACGTGCCGGACCGCGATTGGGTTATGGCATTGACGACAAGGATATAGCCGATCCATAAAGGGAAGAACGTATGCTCCTGTATGACAGAGAATGGCGATAATCGAGTCCACGCTATCACCCACCAAGCCACGGTCCAAAGAATCGCCCACCACCCCCATATCGGGAAGACAGAGGAGGGCAACGTGACCCCACCCTTCTGAGAGCGTGTCACACGCAAAACAAATACGCCACATACTACTAGGGTTAACACGGCTAAACCTAAGAATACAGGCATCGAAAACTCGGCGTGGGCAACATTTTGCGTTAGTGGCGGAAATTGCATATACCCCAGAATCGGGCTGCCCGTGAGCCAAAGACCGCTGA
>CAXMRT010000232.1:0-4649 GCA_964196025.1 uncultured Gemmatimonadales bacterium
AGCTCAATGCTTTCCTCAATACCCAAGCCGTACATAATCTCAAGAGCAGCCTGACGATGCGCATCATAATGATATGAGGTATAGGTGCCCCGATCTTTGTCTTCAACGACATACATCATCAAATCCGCTACACGATAAAAGTCTTCGATCGGCATCTCCCGTAACAAATACATCCCGGCTCTACGCGCATAGACGTGATTATGATTCAACAGATCGATAACGGCTTTATAAAACGTGTCCTTATCGAGTTTCCCCTGAAATGGGTCGACGTCCATTTTGACGACAGACTGGCCGAGCGCCATATCCAACTCTTGAAAGTGATCGCTTGGGCGATCAACAGTCACCAGGCGTAAGAGCTCATCGCTATAGGCGATCCCTCCGTCTAAAACAGAGAGTGCCTTGGTTGCCAGAACGCGAACCCAGACCTCATCCTCTTCGTTTCGAATAACGGCCATTAGACTATCCGCAGCCGATTCAGTCTTCAGACAGCGAATGGCATGAATGGCACCGATACGTTCAGAGCGGCTGCCTTTCTCTAGCAACTTAATCAACTGATCTTCAACATCAACATCTTGCACCGCCAACAACTCAGCGGCATGCAGACGCATCGGCGGCAGCGGACTCCCTAGGCTCTTTAGAAGCGCCTTTTTGGAATGGCTCTTCAGACTCCATGCATCCACAGCGTTCCGTGCAGCCCTGCCCTTCAACCACAACTCTTTATCCGCATTCTTATTCGTGATGTAAATGGCGCGACGGCCGAGACAGGCATTCAAAAGCTCCGTACCCGTGCTTCCGATACTTTCGTTACCAGGCTTCGTGCCCCACGCGACAATCGACAAGGCACGCCCGTTCCAGGTTCGGGCAATGGTTCGAAGCCAATGCAGTTCATTCTGAAAAGCGGCAGACACATCAGGGCCCGCAACATTCGCCCCGATACCAGACCACATGATATTAAAGAACGGACCGGTGTGACCCGTCAGCACATCATTATGCCCAGCTGCCGACATCCGCGAAAAGAAACGTGCACCCTCCGTATCGCCAATCAACGCAAAGGCAACAGCGGCAGACCCACTAGTCCCATTATTCGTAAAAATCTCTTCTTGAGCCGGATGATTCCCATACGGCAAGCCGCCTCTTCCAACATACTGCCGAAACTGGGCGTGCGTTTTCTTGATAGCTTGTTGAACTTCAGGATGCTCAATCCCACATTTTTCAGCCATGATCATGGCCATCCACTGAGTCATCGACGTCTGATTCAAGGCACCATAACCATTCAGTCGCCCATGCAACTTCCCATAGTTATTCTTCCGATGAGCAAACCGGTGGTTCCACAAGCCCGCAGCATCTTGACCCTGCGCTATGCTAATCGCATGCGCGGTGATGGCAGGCAGAACGCGCTCGTCTTTCGTCAACAGGTAATACTCACACATGATCAGAGTGCGATACGACATATGCCAAGTCTGAACAGTGCCATCGATAGGCACCAGCACATCAGGTGCCGCAAACTTACTCCCTTGCAGCACCTCACCAACGTGATCAATATACCTTTTCTCGCCAGTAGCCAAAAGCGCAAGAAGGCCAATATTCAGCTTCCCGTAAGCTTTATCACGAATCAAGGCATCGGCCATACGGGTAATCAAAGCATCCGCTTTTGCTCCCGTTAACGGGGAGTCGGAATCATAGTTGCCGAGTTTCGTTAACTCCAAAACAAGATCCATCGTTTCCTCAGCTGCACCCTCTGCGCCAGCACGCTTAATGGTCAAACGAAGAGGCTTGCCCCCCTTTGTTCTTTCGGCTTTGTCGATGCTACGAGTAAATGTATCAAAGATATCCGCACCAACGGGTTCTCCGTCTACCGCAATAACCCGATCACCAACCTGGAGCTTCCCATCAGAGGGCGATCCCGGATCAACATGGTCCACCTCCAAGTAGTCAGGGTACCACTTGGCGAAAAAGCCCGTCGGTCCGAAATGATGCTGTCGGCCCGCCGTCGGTGGCAGTTGAAGATGCACAATCAGGCGATTACCCTTTCCCGCCCGACTGCTGGGGCGCTCAACCTCGACGCTCAGCCTGTAGTGCCAGTCGCGGCCAAGACGGTAAAATCGCTTTTTAATCAAGGCCGCAAAATCTTGTCCAACACCATAATATTGAAAACCCCGCAAGAGATCACCAACACGAACCTTGTTGTCAGCCGCTGAGCCAGCTTGCACATGAGTCACACGGAAATGATCGGTTTCCAGCGCTCCACGCATGCCCGAATCACCCAGAAGGTACTCTTTCCCGAACTCCACCGTCTCTACCAGAACCAGGTCCTCGTAGTCGGCCGCATAAGCCACGCCTAAAAAGGACATACAAGTCAACGCCGTCAAACGGTAAAGGGTCATTCTAGTCATGTGCTGTCTCTCTCGCTAAGTTATCGTTCGCGACAAACCGTCTTTCTGATTGGGACGAGCTCGAAGGCTATTTCTTTTTCAATACAAACCACGAACTTTTCCAGGTCCGCGGATGCTTATAGTTCTGGCGTTCGTAATAATAGGTAAAACCGCCTGATTCGACAAAGAGATAGTCGACCCCGTTCACGGCAACTCTCTTCATAGAGAGAGCTTGTGATTGCGCATCGCTCCTCTGAAGGTCCATGAGTGTATTTTCAGACCAATAATAAGTTGGAGAGTCTGTAAAGCCATTCTCTTTAAAAGTGAGACTCTTATAGCGTGGACGAGAGGCATCGGGGTCCATCTTCTGCTCAGGATCAAAGTCCTTGATGCTGCCAACCTGCCCGACAGGAATCCACGTCCCTAACAAAACGTCATGTGGAACAAACTTCCCATCGAAGACAAACTTCCCGTCATCTGAGATCAACTCTGCAACATCCGTCGCCTGCGCCTGCTGCCAGGCAGAGGATTGCATCGGGATTTCCACCAAACCGTCCCACGCCAGTGCATCAGTCACCGGCGGGTTCTTCATTTCTTCAATCCAGACAGTCAGGAATCCGCCTGTCTTTTTTGAACGGTGATGCATGTTGAGATAACAAAGTGCGGCGAGCTCAACCTCCTGCCCCTGAAACGCGGACACAACATCTTGGGAAAGCAGAGCGCCCCGAGGCCGACCGCCCTTACCTCGACGAACTTTAGACTTCCCACTGGCTACCTGACGGCCATTAATGCTAACAGTGGGTCCATTTCCTACACCAACATGAGACACACCGCTGTATAGGAGTCGGTAACTATAGCCGTCCCTGGCTTTCGGGAAGGTGAACGTCCCTTTGATCATGAGAACTTCTTTTTCCCAAAGTGTATTCATAGCATCACCACAACGACAAATCTCAGCAGCACAACCCGAGGTCTCAGTCTTTAGCTTGCCCTCTGCTTGTCCAAAAGGAGCCTGCCCGATCTTCCACCCGGCTTTAGCAGGGTCGAAGTCTGTTGAGGTCCATTTCTCCATGCCCTCAGGCAGCACCAGCTTTTTGCGGGTTCGGTCGCCGCCGGGCACCCAGTCTTTCTTCTCTTTTGGATCAAAGCTGTAATAAGACCATTTCATGTCGTTGCGATCAGGACCGAAGTTATGCCAGATATAGTCAGAAACACCCGCTCTGTTGTGGAGATCAGCCAAGCCACTCAAGACACTCTTGGGCTCACCTCCTCGCTTATTTGATAGTTCCGCCTGTAAGGACCCTAAGTTCCGGGTCACGTACTTCGGCACGAGCTGATTGAGAATGATCGGCTTTAGTGCAGCCTTAACCCCTGGCGTAAACGTTGAGTCATCGGCCTGTAAGTAATCCGACTCATAAGGGAGAACATCATCAGGGAAGCGCTGTTTCGCCACATCAAACAAGGCACTATAACCGCCAGGCACCCTCATCAGATGCCTAGCGATATACCTCAGCGATACGGGAAGCACATAACGGGTCATATCCCCTTTAAGCTGATCCGCCGCGTCATCGCCCGCAGGTGGAACAAGCTCTACGGGAAAATCAGCGTAGGCCGTACTAAACATCTTCAGTGCAGCCTTCTGCACCTTGGGGCTAGCGGTCTTAAGCAGTGACGTAAGCGCTGACAGAGGGTTTGTTGCGGGAGCATGGGTGTTCAGCACCATCATTTTGCGGATTGCCGGGAAAATCTTGTCGTAATAGGTGTCGTCCACCGCCAACGGAGTCAGCGCAATTAAGGATGCATGCTGAAGCCACCACTCTTCATGACCCACAAAGTAAAGGAGACGATCAAGATGCGGCGCAACCGTTTCTTTGGGCAGAACACTCATCACACGCAACGCATTCTCTACGACCCACCAGGATTCTTCCGGGTCATTGACCATTCCGATCACCAACTCAACCATCTCATCGGTCATACGCTCTGCAGGCAGCACATGCGTCCCCTTATGCACTGAGTGAAGGGCCGAAAGCGCCGCACGTCGGACACGCGCGTCTTTGTGTTTAAGCATGGGGACAATCAGGCTGTCCATTTCTCTACCACGAACATACCCAGCCCCAATCTCACGGCGAACTTCATGGTCCGGATGATGATTGAACTTGAGCACCATGTCTTCGGTAACGTCCGCTGCTCGGAACGTGCGCTCAATTCCATTGATCGTGCCCTCTTCAAGGCTGTCAGGAAATTTCGGGAGTGTTCCATCACTGTAGGCTGCCGGCTTGA
>CAXMRT010000233.1:0-20870 GCA_964196025.1 uncultured Gemmatimonadales bacterium
GATCTGCCCCTTTTGCGTAAGCCAACAAGCCTTTCTGAATATAATAGCCGAGAAGCATATTCTCCGAGTCAAACGCGTTCCCGGGGTACCGAACCGGTTTCACAGCTTTCGTTGCGCCCGTGCTGGGAAAACCTGCACCCGGCATAACAAAGGTCTCATGACCCTTAGCACCCCTATTCGAACTCGAGTTGACATGAATACTGACAAAGAGGTCCGCCTTCCATCGCTTGGCCTTCTTTGCGCGCTCTGCCAGTGGGACAGCCACATCTGTTTCACGCGTCAAGCGCACCGTGATTCCTGCCGCTCGCAGCTTAGCCGTCACTCGCTTGCTAATATCCATCACCACACGTTTTTCCTCAACCCGTCGACGCCCTACAGTTCCCGCATCGGTCCCGCCATGCCCAGGATCGATCACGACAATCGAATGCCCAGCATTCGTCAGCGTCACTGAAGACCGCAATAATGGATCCAAACTATGGGTAACATCTTGAGGCGTAAGACTCCATCCAGCCCCCTTTTTTGAAGTCGCACCATTCATAAACAGCAATACTCCATTGATCGTCGATTTGCGGCTCCCTTTCACGAACGACAAGGTGGAGAACTGAGAGCGAAACGAAATATGGGTATTTGATTCCTGAATCTGAGGAAAACCGTAAAAACCGCCCAAAGCCTTCAAGCTCCCCTGAGGGGGCTCAGAGATAGGTTCTGAAAAGCCGATCCGAACCACAAAAAAACATAAAAAACACACGGTCTGGAAGGATAGAGGATTCAGCATCGACAAAACACCTTGGATTAACAGTTAATCAGCTCTGGGAGCGGGCCGCGCAAGAGACGTTACGGGAGTTGATTTTTGTAGTCAATCGGATAATATCCGTGCTATATCATTTACTCACTTTTGAGAACCAACCGTTAATTTTAACGAAGCGACACGCTATGGAAGAAATCACCAAGGACACTGCATCAAAAAAGGCCCGCAACTTTTTCGACAAAGGATTCTCGGCTCTAGAGTCAAACAACCTAGATTACGCAATTGATATGTTCATCCACTGCGTGGAGTTGGAGCCGGCATTTGCCCAGGCACGAAACTATCTAAGGCGCACCGCAATCAAGCGACTTAAGCTGAAGCGTGCAAGCAAGCTCGGAGAAGGCCTCACACAGATTTCGACAAAATTCGCCACGTTAAAACTCGGCAAGTCTGATAACCCCATCATGGCAGCCGAAAAGCTCCTCAAGACGAACCCACTAAGCATTGACGCCCTCAAAAGTCTCGCCGAAGCAGCCACCGCCGAAGAACTGCCCGAAATCGGCCTGCAGTCCTACCAGATTGCCCGGGAGTTTAAGCCTGACAACACCACCCTCCTGCGGCTCACGGGCGACCTCTACATAGAACTGGGCGACATCAAGTCCGGCCGCGAATGCATTGAGCGACTCGCCGAGTTGACCCAAGACCCCGAGGACATCAGCCGACTTAAAGACATCTCCGCAAACGAAACAATCAAGTCTGGCTATGAAGACGCCGCCGAGAAAGCAGACTGGCGAGAGGCGATGAAAAACAAAGACGAAGCGATTGAACTTGAGGTTGATAGCAAGTTAAAGAAAACACAAGCCGATCTGGATAAACTGATCGCAACCACTCAAGCCCAGATTGAACACGAGCCCGCGAACATGAATTTTCGAAACAAACTGGCTCGCCTGTTTACGGACTCCAGCATGTTCGAGGAGGCCATCGACGTCCTCGAGCAAGCCCTGACCGTCGCAAACGATCCAAACATCGAGCAAACGCTTTCAGCAACTCGCGTAAAACTGATCGATCAAAATATTGTAGAGCTCCGTGAAGCAGGGCAGATCGAGGATGCTGAATCACAAGAGGCCGCCAAACAACAGTTTATCTTCGACGACCTACAGGAACGCGTTAAACGTTATCCAAATGACCTCGACCTGCGGTACGAACTCGGCATTATATTGTACGACAACTCGTACATTGACGAAGCCATCATGAGCTTCCAAAAAGCCTTGTTAAACCCACAAAAACGTGTGAATTCTCAAGAATATCTTGCGAAATGCCACAGAGCCAAAGGCCAACTGGATATGGCGCGTGAACGCCTCGAAGACGCGGCTAGCTCCCTACACTCTATGGACGACCTGAAAAAGAGTATTCTTTATGAGCTCATGGATATTTGTTCCGAGATGGGTGATAACGACAAGGCTTCAGAATACTGCAAAGAGATCTACAAAGTTGATGTTTCCTACCGAGATATCGCTGACCGCGTTCAAACATTCTACTAGGCTGAACGGTATGCGGTCGTATGGTCACGAGGCTTGCACGTCACGACCAACGAGCCGCACCCAGTGACCGCCCCATCTACAACGTCCACTCGCCTCGGCTACACACTCACAGCCACCGCTCTACTATGTCTAGCCGCTTGGCAATTTCAACACAGAGCCTATTTACTAAACCCGCTCACCGACATCGACCAGAACGGTCTGTTACGCCTCATCCTGTGCAACTTGAGCGCACTACTAATATTACTTGTCCGGACCGGACCTGCACGACTACCCACAACAGGTAAACTAAACGTTGTTCCAGTTGTCGCAGTCACAGGAACCCTCCTAGCGATCATCGGTATCGTCTACACCATCAATCAGCTAGAATGGATCGGCGTGCTGCTGATTGTAGGCAGCACACTCTCGTTCGGGTTAGGACATGCCCGGTCGACAGACGTTATCAAAGCATGCGTGGTCCTTTATTTTATCAATCCGCTCCCTACCATAGTATTTTTTACGCTCCAGCAAACCATGCAAGCCATCTCTGTAAACGGTGCTGAGTGGCTACTTCACGCGAGTAATACACCCGCGTGGGCAGACCACTTTGCGCTGCATACGCGCGACACGATTTTCGAGGTCCCCTCCATATGCAGCGGCATGCGAGGCGCCTTCACTGTGGGCGTAATGAGTCTCTGCCTGGGATTCATCTATCGGCTCACGAGTCTCAAAACGATCATTGTTGTCGGACTTGGACTGATTCAAGCATTGATCTTGAATGTTTTACGGATTGCGCTAATCGCAATTTTTTCACCACAAACAAAGGGTCACGTCGATATCTCGCTCTTACATGACTCAACCGGGGCTTTGGTCGGAGTGGCTCTTTTTCTCGCCTTCCTGAATGCTCGATGGGTCCGAGCATGGCAAACACATGAAGAAAGTCATGCACACACGGATGGAAGCAATGTTTACGCTACGGTCAAGCGAGCCATCATTACACTCCCACCCTTTTGGGTGTTTGTGTATCAACAACGTCGACAACTGATCAGCGCCGCACTTGCACTTCTTCTCGTCTCTTTCCTTACGATTAAACATCGCGACCACCACCGCGCGCAAATGATCAAGCGCGTCGCACTCGCTAACGCGAGCCGCGGACAACTCGATATTGCCGACCGGGCCGCTGCACACGCACTCTCTCTGGATCCCGAGGATACCGACTTTGCTCTCGAACGTGCACGTATACTACTTCAAAAGCACGCCTATGAAGCCACTATCCAATTAGTCGACACGCTGTCGCCCTCAACCGCCACCCAACGCTACGAACGCACTATTATTGAGGCATATGCGAGACTCATTGGCTTCGATCAAAGGGATCAAGCCCAAGCGCTCATGACGGACTTGCCAGAAGAGCTGAAACATCACCCTCAAGTTGCAATGATCCGTGCCGAACTTGCGATGCACGCTGACAACGTAGATGACACTGTAAACCAACTACTTCTCGCGTCCCGATGGCCGCAAAACCGTGAGCGGGTCCAACGTCTCTACCCATACATCGCGCGCTATGCTAAATGGAGCGTCATCCGCGAGTCCGATCCACAACTCCACTACTACACTCCCGAGGCCGCTCTTACTGCAGCGACCGCCAGCATGCACCTTAGGGATAGCGCAAGTACGGCGCGCACCCTCCTTCTCAGCCTACCTAAGTGGCCCCAAGACCCTCGGTTTCTTCCCGCACTCTACTTCCTCGCTCGACGATTCACATCCAGCGAATGGGAAGATAGGTTTGAGCGACAGCTCGTTCAGTCCGCCCACCGATGTTCGACTCAGGCACTCTATCACCAAGTCAACATGACCTTTGACCTTCAGCGGCCCGACCTCGCATGGGTCAACTACCACTATCTTCAGGCATCTGCCTCAGACGACCCTCACTCCATCCTTTCAGCTGCGCGCTATGCTGACAGGTGGTACCAATTCAGAAACCATCACTTGGGACTCCCCGCCGACAACAATCAATCTGAAGTCGACCTCCAATTATTCATAACCGCAACACAGAAAACCCACCCGTTTTCCGCGATGTGGGGCCAAATACCACTCGGTCAGGAGGTGTCAGACTTAAACTCTCCAAGCCGTCGCGCCCCCCTGATCCGGGCAAAATTAGCGCAGTTCGACACACGGCCCAACGATCAGCCACTGACGACCCAAGCAGTAAAAGACTACGCTTTTCTTACCCATCAGCTCGCCCCAGACACAGACCCGATCGTCCTTCTAGACTCCCTTACAAAGAGATACCCGGAGCACACGGATACAGCCCGACAAGTGACCGCGGCACGGTATTTTGAAGAAAAACAATGGAGCTCTGTTTATGAAATTCTCTACAACCACACCCATTTAGAAACCACCCCCCTTGAAAGCTACCTGCTTCTCGGCGGGGCCCAACTCGCTCTGCATCACGGCATCGGCGCGCTCGTAACGGCTCGGCAAGCGGTGAAGCGGTTCCCAACCTCAACCCTAGCCACCGACCTTCTCTCTCGCGCGCTCAATCAACACAATTCATCGGAAGAAGCCCTCTTTTACTTGGTCCAATCGTCCGTCTACACCCCCGAAAGGTTTGCACGCCAAGAACTTAAACTCCTCTCTCAGACCCAGCGATTCCGCGCGGCGGAAGGTCGCAGTTCTGCCGCGCTTTTGGCACCTACACCGATCTCGCCCGACCTCCACCAGGCCACACGCTATCCTCCCGCAGAACAATCATTAAATTGGAAGACATGGCGACTCCTCAGTGCCAACACTAGGAGCAACGCTGTTGCCAAACTCACAGCCAACGCCGGCAGTCAGAACAGCCCATACATAGGCGATCTAATGGCCCTTTGGTTGGCTGCAGAGGAATCACGTTGTGCCGCCCACACTTCCCGAGTGAACACCTGGAAAGCAATCGGTCGAAACCCGCTCGAACAGGCCATCGCCCTGAACCAGCTATCTCTACTCCTCGCATCCCACGGACACGACGCAAAGGCAGAAACAGTTGCCAAGCAGGCCGTCGCCCTATACCCACACTCACCCGAACTATGGCGTGCATGGATCGGGCTCGGCGCACCCAACCCCGCGACCTGCGCTCACGCCCATGAGTTGTTTCCTCTCGACCCCGAACTCTGGCTCGCCTGGCTAGTCACGCGCCTACCCAGCGTTGATGAAGCTTGGTACAGCGAACAAGCACGGTTAGCAGACACACGATTTTCCAGTACCGCGCAAACCCGTGCGGCAGAACTCATGTTTCGTTTCGGCTACAAAGCCCCCGCGACAATCTTTCTGAAGTCCGCGGTAAGAGACGCTCGCAGCGCACTCCCGACCTACCTGCTTGGCATCGATTGTGCAGTCGCAACCAGCAACACAGCCTGGGCTATCACCTGCTCAGAACAAGCCATTAAGGCATCCTTAAAACCAACCCGCGCCTTACATAAAAAGCTCATTGCCATTGCCTACTCACCAACCAACAACTCCGTGTTTGTCACTGCCTCACTCGAACACCTCTCCTCTGTCGAACCGAGCTCGAACATCTGGCCACACTTGTTGTCGATCATGCAATACAACCAAGGCGGGCAACACATACTCAGTGCATACCTCAATGCCACAAAAGCACTGACTCTAGGCGCCACCAACCGAAACGCCTACTTAGTAGCCGCTGACGCAGCCAGCCGTCTCGGCAATCCGGTATCTGCTCGCAAAATCTTGGCCGAAGGACACGCTGCACACCCTAGAGACCTAACCGTGTTGAACAACCTCACTTACCTCAATGCCCAGTCGACAAATTCGCTATCCCAGGCAGAACAAATGATCCCTCGCCTACTCCGAACGGGCGGGCGAAGTCCCGAGGTGATAGATACGGTCATCTACACCTATATTCAATCAGGCGATACGGCAACCGCTCAAAAATTGATTAGACAAGAACAGGCCCGCCTCGGTCGCGATGACGCAGCACGCACGTTAACAGAAATCCGCGCCGCACAGGTTCAATTCAAGAACGGTTTCTTCGAAGACGCCTATATCACGCTGACGAACGGAGTCGCGATCAGTCGCTCAGCACCCGAATCAACAATACTTTACGCGAACCAACTCTTACTTGAGATTGAACGCGCTCGTCGCGCTATGGCAGACAATACTCGAACCGTGCCCAGCAAACCCTGACGCTCAGCGGGTACGACTCGATACCGCTCCCCGAGCCAGGCGCCACCCGACCCCACACAGCAGGCATCCAGCCATTAACGCAAGAGCCCATTCCGCCGGCTCCGGGACGTACAAATGAAACGCATCGATCGAAGAACCCGTCACTAACGCTCCATCTTGGCTGCTGTCTAACGACTCCGTGTACGACAGATCGGCTAAGAACAAATCTTGAGCAACCTCCATCCCTCCTAACTCACCAGGGTCAGCCTCTCCGACTCCGGCCGACGAGTAACCGCCCGCAATGACGCTGTTACCCCCGCGAGGCTCGCCCATTGACCAGTCTCGCTGAGAATTGACACGTGCACTCCCAACAGACGAAGCCGGGTCATAGCGGCCCGTTGCGAATAGGGAACCACCTACGCGCGCGTTCTCCAACTCCCATAACCTGAATTCCCACTGCTCTTGTTGCAACATAACACTTCCGACCCCATAAGGTGGAGACACCGTGCCCAACAAAACACAGAAAATTATACAATAAACCACTTGGCTCGTGCGTTTATAGAGTAGCGATACGAAAGGAGACACCATGAACCACTGTCTAACACGCCTGAGAATGTTTGACAACCATCTAGCCGCCGCCTATATCTGTACGCCAATAATCCTACACCAGTTAATAAAGACGAGAACCCCATGACTTACATACACCCTGCTATCCGCCCCCTATTCGCCTTGACCCTATATGTCTTCATGTCGGGGCTAGCGCTCGCAGCTCCGCTTTCCGATATGCGCGCGACATGGAACAAAAGCCTCGCCTCAATAGAAAAACAATCCGAAAGCGCCATAACGGTGTTGCAGGGCCAATATTCTCGAGCCTTAGCAGCATTCGAAAGCAAGTGCCGGAAGGATGGAGACCTGGATGCATTGATCGCTGTTCGTACAGAAATTAAGCGGTTCAATGATCAGGAAGTCGTCAACGCGGCTGAGACACAAACCGGACACATCCAACAACTCCAGAAAGGCTACATCGACACCATTGAAAAGATACCGTATGATCGAGCAACTCGCATTCTAAACCTACGAGACCAGTACGACCGATCCCTTGAGAGTCAACAAACCGCCCTCACAAAAAGCGATCACCTCGAACAGGCCCTAGCCCTCAAAACTGAGCGGACGACCATCAACCAACTCCCCAAAGTCACCGCGGCCCAGTTTCTAGTAGCGGAATGGGAGGCCGATCATCCCACTCCGACCCCCTCGGAACCCACGACAACCCCCTCTTTGACTATAAAGACCCCGATAGCTGCGCCAAAAAATCCAGCAACCGTTTTTACAGGAGACAATGACGACCGAATCAAAAAGCGATTCAAAGAGTTTGTTGCGCATCTCGAAGATAGCGAGCTATCCGAGGCTATCGATTATATCAGTCCCGCGCAGCGCATGAAATCCGGCGACGCCGTGATTAAAATGCAACTCAACTTCATCTCTCAATCCCTCAAGTTCATCGAAAATAATCCTGCCATGGATTACCGGCTAGACAGCATCTCCGTTGCAGAAGACGGCCAGACATCAACGGTCATCCCCAAAGTGTTAAATCGAAATACCTGGAAAGACCAGGCACCCCAAACGTGGGTGCTCATCCAAGGTGACTGGTACATGGAGACCCCAACCAAGGGACAAGGCGCCAAACAGGATATCAACCAACGTCTACCCGACCTGGACCGCCCCAGACGGTCTAAAAAGAAGCGTCGAAAATAGGTACCCCGTGCTCTCCGACGACCGCCACACATCATATATGAAACGCGCCCTCGCCGAGGCCCAACGCGCATCTGACGCTGGAGAAGTGCCCGTCGGGGCTATCATCACTTTTGAAAACCGCATCATCGGTAGTGCCCATAATCAAGTAGAGCTCCTCAAGGATCCGACAGCTCATGCGGAAGTGCTCGCCATCACTCAAGCGACTCAAGCCCTGGAGGACTGGCGGCTCTTGGACACCTGCCTATACGTCACGAAAGAGCCCTGCCCTATGTGTGCGGGGGCCATCATGCTTGCACGCATTCCTACAGTCGTTTACGGCGCACCGGACCCGGTCCGTGGTGGCGCTGCATCCGTCTTCAATATTCTGGATAATCCGGCAATGAATCACCGCGCCACGCTGATCTCAGGCATCCTCGAAGAGGATTGCAGATCCATCCTAAAATCGTTCTTCAAAGACCGCAGAAAAACTTAACAGGCAGGACCATCCCCCAACCCGCCGAAACGACGGTATGCAGGATACTCCAACTCAGTCACAGACGGGTCGACAGCAGAGTCTCTAAAGCGAGCTGTATCGGGACGCTCAGCGAACTAGACAATGCTTTGGCGTGCTGCAGGTTGTCGCTCGAACGCTTCGGCAAGTCATTGTAGTGGAACGTCCGGCCGGCGCGGAAGTAACGCTCTGCCGCATCCCTCTTGTTTCCGTCAGATTGATAGGATTGAGCAGCCCCCTCTAACGCCATACCCACGGCACGATAATCTCCACCCGCTCGACATAACACAACTAATGCGTCGAAATGTTCAGCAGCTTTACCAAATTCTTTGCGACTAAACAGAAGTCCAGATTTTACACGAAGTCGATACCGGTCGCGATCAGTCCCTTTTCCCAATTTTTTCACTAGGGCATCCACACGACTCAACTGCTCCGTCGCGTCACTCAGTGCTCCCTGCTTCAGCGCAATATCAGCCAACAACAGGTGTGTATCACAGGCAATACCAGCGGATTTCCGACTGTCGACCTGGCTCAACACTTTCTCAGCCGCCCTTGCCGCATCCGTATACCGCTTTTCCCGTAAGAGAAGTCTCGCGAGAAATAGCTCCACAACAGCACGGTCTGTTTTTGATTCCATAGAGGCAAGGGCTTCATTCCCAAGCGACCGCGCCGCCTTCGTGTCAGCGAGCGACTCCTTGCAAACAGCTAGATTATACGCCGCTGATCCGATCTGCAGTGAGTCGTCAGACCGCCGTCCTTGATCCAAAAGGGAGGAATAAAGCGCAGCGGCGTCCTCCAACGCACCCACCTGAATCGATGAATAGGCTAGGCGCTGTTGATGTTCGGGGCTAGACGATGGTAGCAGTGCGGTTCCTTTATCCATCACCCGAGCAGCATCTTGGGGTGAGATGATACGCACTGGAGCATCGTCATCCATATACTTCTTCACAAACCAATGTTTCTGTAACCCTTCGGTCAGTCTCTCAATCTCTCGTAGCGTTTCTTGCGCCTGAAAAACAAGACCGTTGAGATCCTCAGACTCCTTCCGCAAGACACCGCTTACAACTTTGACGTCGTCCATCACGGCATCTATATCATCCGCTGCGCCCCCTATCTGAACCGCTACATTCGTAGCGCTTCCCGCAACCGCGTCGAGCTTTTCGGAGATGGATTGGGCGCGCGCCATCAAGGCCTCCGCCTCCGTGATGATGGCCGGCATCCCGGTGGCCGTCTTATCCAACTCGGCAATCATATGTTTGACATGAGACTCCGTCTCGGGATCCGTCAACAATGCACCTACGGCACCCTTTCCTGCTGCTATAGAGCCACTCAACGCCTCAATATGTCCCAGTATCTTATCCACCTTCTCAACCAGAGGACCCGCGATACCTTGAATATCTTCCATCGTCTGCTGAGCGATTTCCATAAACCCCGTATTCTGGGTAATTGCAATCACCCCGCCTTCGGGGAGGAGCTCGCCCGTCTTCCCGGCGTGGATTTCCAAAGATGCATCACCTGTGAGCATAAACTCTTTTTTAGCCTCCAACGTTGAACTGACCCTTAGGTAGCGCCGGTAACGATCTTTGATGAGGCAAACGACGCGCACCTGCGTTTCATTTAGCGGCTCAACCGACTGGACGGATCCCACTTTGGTATCACTCAGACGAACCTCGTTTCCAACCGTCAGTCCGAATGATCCTTCAGCACCCGTAATTAAACCGACAAATTCGAATTCTTTCTCAAACCAGCCCTGTTGCCCACCGGCATAAAAGATAGAGCCCACAAAGAGAGCCCCGCACAGCAACACAAAAGAACCGGTCAACTGATTTACAAATCGAAATTTAAATGCTTTTTTCATTAATTCCTCACGACAATTTGATCAAATCTACCCCATCACCCGATACTGCGTCAATCAAGCTAGCCCGGCTGGTCAACCAGACCACCGATGCTGCGGTAGAGGTCGCCCGTGAAATTAGCGAATCTTGGTACTTGCGGGACACCCCTCGCATCGGAACCTCTAAAAAAATCAATGCAGGCGCACCAATAAAGGCTCGCACCCATTCACACCGCTGAAGAATACTCGGCTCAACCCAGGCCGGGTTGGTTGAAGGCAAACCATCTAGACCAAACTCCCTCGCGAGTGTTTCGGCTTCTTCTTCAACTTCCTTGGACGCGCGCGATGTGTGATGCAGCTCGCTCAAGACAACATTTTCAGCCGTACTTAGGTTACTGACCCAGCCCTCACCATGAAACACTCTCCGGATACCGAATCGCAGCTGACACTGACGAAGAGGACCGACTTCCGGCCACGCTAAACCCTGATACTTCACGGTCCCCGAATCAGGATCCTGCAAACCGGCCGCAAGAGCCGGGATCTCTGTCGAGTGGGATTCTGATTCCGGCCGAAGTATCAACATGGCTCCAGGGGCAAGGTCAAACGTCAGGTCAGTTAAGACTCCTTCCATCTCTACAGAAGATCTGACCGACACCTGATCAAACTCAAGTGTCGGAACTATAGGCTCTTCGTTTTCGCTCATGTTAGACGTTTTCATAAATCCCGAGAACCACGGTTAATATAGTGATGACGACGAACAACATAACGATTGAAGCCACTACCGCACGGGTGACCGCCTGGGGGATTTCTGTGATAGAGCGGCCCACCCCTAGCCCGTACACGCAACACAACGTTCCCGTCACTAACGACGGAATCATAGTCTTCGCGGCAAGCCCAACAAAGTCCAATAGCGTGACACCGCTCAATACACTTGCAACAAACATATCCGGCGGCATCGTACTCGTGCCTGTTACGAATCCTGCAAGATAGCCGATGACCAATGCTCCCACGATAAACAGAACCGAAAGACAGAACGTAGAAACCATCATCCCGACCACCCGTGGCAGGACCAAATACGCTAAGGGATCAAACCCTTGAGCATCAAGGACGTCAACCTCTCCCCGCACCCGCATATTGGCTAACTCGGTAGTAATCGCAGTTCCACTTCTACCAATGATCACGAAATTGACTAAGATCGGTCCGATTTGGTTGATGAGCACGCCCGACACCAGCGCAACCATCACGTCTCGCCCTAAAGCACCCAACCATACATGGGCTTGTTGTATCAACGAAATCCCTACCAGAGCAGCTAACAGCAAAATAAAGCCAGCGGCTTCGATACCAGTGAACAAAATTTGGCGTGCAAGGATGTTACGCACTGTGCGTGGCCAGAATCGTGGCTGACAGGCAAGCAGTATCACGGCTCCGATCACGTTACCGAAATACCGAACCTGTTCGAGCTGTAACAGGGTATAAGCACCAATCCGCTCAACGTATGTCATATTCATCCTCGTCTTCACGCAGCCCTCAAAACGAGGGGGGCGGGTTGAGACCTCAAGTCCCAACAGGCAGCCAACACCAACGCGCAAAACAGCACACCAATATCGAAAACATGCGCATATTGACAAATTAGCCGGATTATGTACAATCATTCCGAGTTCAGGACTATGCAGCGCTTTTCAATATTTGGGACGCGGGGCAGCATGCCGGTGTGGGGACGCCAATATCAGAAGTACGGCGGAATGACGACGTGTTATAGCCTCGAGACAGCAGAGGGATTACTACTGGTTGATGCCGGATCCGGCATTTCCAATGTGACAACCGAGCTGATTAACGGGAACAAAGGTCTCCCGATCACGATCCTTTTTACCCATTTTCATCTGGATCACGTCATGGGCCTACCCTTTTTCGACCTTCTCTACGACAAAGATACACACATCACTCTCGTCGGCGATTCAAGCCGAGACGACGACTGGCGCGCCGCGCTAGCGGGTATCATGGAAAAGCCCTACTGGCCAGTCCCGCTGCAGGATGCCGGCGCAACAATCGAGTTCAAAGACCTTCCGACCGACACTAATCAAATGGAAATCTATGGTGTTCCCGTTTCATGGACATCCATCAACCATCCGCAGGGGTGCCTGTCTTATCGCCTCAAAACAAAACATGGGGATGTCGTCCTAGCGACAGATGTCGAGAGAGGTGATCAAGAATCCGACAAGCGATTCGTCGAATTCGCGAAGGACACAGACGTCCTGATCCATGATGCCCAATACACCACTGAGGAGTACGCTAGCCATAAAGGCTGGGGTCACGCAACATGGAAAGATGCCGCCGAAGTGGCCCTTGAGGCAAACGCAAAAAAGCTTCTTCTCACCCATCATTCTCCGCTACGAACCGATGATGAAATTGATGCCTTGTCGAAGAAGGCTAGCGGAATTTTCCCAAATACAGAAGGTGCTGCCGAAGGGACGGTTCTGTTCAGTTAGTTAAGTCGCGCGTTATTTCGACGTGCGCACGTACTCTCCCTGCCATCCCTCGCCGGGTGGCGTCACCTGATACTCCTCGATACGTCGAATCAATGCCAAGCTGGGCCCGTCATCCGGCTTGAGCTCGAGCACCTGCCGAAAACGCTGCAAGGCATCGACCCACTCACGACTGTGAAAGAACTCCAGGCCCTCCTCAAAAACGTTCACCACTTCGGCCATCACAGGCGTCACCTCACCTTTGCGGGCAAAAAGCTCATAAATCGCCACCGCTTCCGACTTCCCTTGCACCACAATCCAGCCCAGAGCACGCGCAACAACAACCTCTTGCGCCGCCATGTAGGTGTGCTCTGAGATGATAATCTGAGTTCCGTAGTCTTTATTGACAGGCTCAAGGCGCGCAGCAAGATTCACCGCATCACCAATCACGGTATATTCAAATCGTTGACTCGACCCCAGATTGCCGGCAATCACCTGCCCCGAGTTCAGCCCCATACGCACGTGAATTTCATGGCCGTACTTCTGCCTGAGCGGTTCACGAATCTCCGAAAGCCGTTCTTGCTGGGCCAAAGCAGCCAAACACGCTTTGCCGGCATGCTCGTCATCAGGGAACGGAACTCCCCACTCAGCCATCACGGCATCACCTTCATATTTATCCACATATCCACCCAGTTTGGTGATTTCTTCCTCCATGGGCGTAAAGTATTCGTTCAACAAGGCAGACACCCGTTCCGCGTCTTCATTCTCGGAAATACTTGTAAAGCCCGCAACGTCCGAGAAGAACATGGTCGCATCCACACGTTGACCCGTAAGCGAAAAACTTTCGGGGTGTTGCTCCATATACCGCAACACATCAGGAGAAACCATCGTACCAAACATGTTACGAACCTGACGTCGCTTTATCTCCTCCTGCCAGAACTTCATCATCGTCAACACAGGATAGATGACCATCGTGGCTAGAACCACCTTCGTTGGAACGACGACAAGTTGGGCCTCTCGCAACATCACATAAGCAAGAACACAAAAGCCTGACACCAACAAAATACTCGCTGCAAACGCGAATCCAGCGCGCCCTTTTTGAACCACGAGCGTAAGGAACAACCCGATCAGGAGCACCCCTAGCGGCTCAAGAACCTGTATGGCGGGAGAGCGGCGAAGCAAATCTCCTGCCAAAATATTATCAACAATAGTCGCATGCACCTCCACACCAGGGAGCGCGGCGTGAACAGGTGTAGACTTCAAATCAACAAGTCCCACAGCGGAGGTACCGATAAAAACAATCTTATCCTTCAACGCCGCTTCGCCTACATCACCTGACAGGATCTTCCAAATGGGAAACGAGGGAAAGCAATGGGAGGACTCCGGGGACATCAAAGATCGATAATTCACCAGAACCCGGCCAGATCTGTCCGTAGGAACCTTGATATTCGGGGCACCCGATCCACTCTGGCCCAATCGAAGATGCTGCACACCATTAACTTCAACTTCGACCAAACACATTTTGTAGTCTTGAGCCATCATGAGGGCCATCAACCAGAGGGATGGATATTGACGTTTCGACCCCAACGGCCAGACCGAGGGATTACTGCGCACTACATTGTCGAAATCGGGGTCAGCGTTGAACGATGCATTTCCTGTCCGAGAGCTCAGTGCTGGGATTGAAATGGTAACCCCTTTGGCAGGCCACAAGAACCGTTCAGGATTCGATATAGTTTCAGGAGCTCTGACGAATATTTTTCCCGTATAATCATCTTGCGCGGCCTCGGAGAAAGCTGCGGTCTCGCTTTCGCTCAAGCGGCCAGGTGTCATCCTGCACCCCAGAATCACTTTCCGCCCCTCTATCACAGACCCAAAAAGCTCATCAAAGTCGCGATACTTATCAGGTACCCCCACCACGGACACCTTTGCGCCGAAGTCTCTGCTCAATGTCTCCTCTAGCACCCCGGGAGATGTTCTGTCGCGTTCCGGAAAAACAACGTCAAACGCAACAACGGCAGCGCCGGCATCCAATATCTTCTGAGTTAGTTCGGCGACACGGTATCGAGCCCATGGCCACTGTCCGTGGCGCGCAAGACTCTCTTCGTCAATGTCAATAATGACGACTTTGCCTGATTTTTGCTTCAAGGCGTTGTATTTGAGCATCCAGTCATACACCACAGAATCCAGGTGCTGCATGGTGGTCAAGTGCTGCTGGATAAACGGAAGGGATGCGGTCGTACACGCGAAGGTGAGAAGTATACCAACGACAACAACGACGGGTATTTTTTTAAACACCTAGATCAACATCCTATGACTGTGCCTAGACCCAAATTTAGAGCCGATCAAGTCCACCGCGCAAAACGGTGACGTCGAAACCAAACTGTGTCAACAAGAAGGCCGCGGTCGAACTCTGCCGGCCGTTTTGGCAGTAACACACATAACCGGTGCTCTTATCCACAGTTTCTGCCATCGCTCGGAGTGACTCCAGGGGCAGACTCAAGGCATGCTGCATGTGCCCACGCTGATACTCGTCATCTGAACGCACATCCAACCAGCGTCGGCCCTTGCGAATCGCCTCCATGGCCTCCAAGGGATTGACCCACTCGAGCAGCGGCTCTTTGACATGTTCATTGAAATCTGCTTTCGACAGCCGGATCACCAAACCATCGCACAACATCCGAATCGATGCATTACGCTTAGCGTTTGAGATCAACGCTTCTTCCCCAAAGCAGGTCAAAACGTCGAGGCGCGCCAACTCGGTTTCGGACTCCCCAGCACCCTTCGTCACAACAGCATGGCCCTTTACTAGAGCGTAGTAATAATCACCCTCTTCGCCCTCGCGAATGACATAGTCCCCCTCCTTGTAAGAGCAGGACTCCATCCGAGCAAGCATGTCATTGAGATGCTGTGGACTAAGATCCGAAAACAGCTCGGACTGGCGAATACTCTCAAGAACTTTGTCTTCATCGACATCTATAGCTCCCTCAGAGCCCGATTCGCGCCCAAACATCTTCGACAACCAACCGGATTTTACAGTCTCTGTCCCCATGCCTACCCCTTCCCTTTCCTCAATCAAACACGCAGATTTATACCATCCAACCCGGTGCTTGTCTTCAAAAATCGCGTTGACCGTTCAGTGAAATACTGGTATTTTTATCGCAGTAGGACTAAACGACCGGTCCACGATAACAACCATCTTCAAATTAAGGCAGAACGCACGATGAGCAGAATGCGTATCGATGACGAAGAAATCCGCGATGCCGATATCTTCGAGATTCTGCTGGATAACTTCCCTGACATCATTCACTCAGTGAATGAAAAGGGGCAAATTGTTTACACCAACAAACGTGCTGAAATCCTGCTCAACTACTCCCGCGACGAGCTCATCGGGATGTCCGTCCACGAAATCTATTCTGACGAAGTTCAAGAAGCGGTCAAAGCGGGGTTTAGCAACCTAAAGCAGAAAGGTGACAAAACCGTCGAGAGCGTGCTAAAGGCAAAAGATGGCAAGACACTCCCCGTCGAAATCCGATCATTCAGTATTTATGACGATGCCGGCGCTTTTATCCGCACATTTTCGATCCTGCGCGATATCCGTCCAATCAAAGAACTCCAGGCCAGCCTCGTTCACGCCAGCCGTTTGGCCGCAATTGGCGAACTCTCCTCTGGCGTCGCCCATGACATCAACAACCCTCTCACGGTCATCCTTCTCTCAAACGAGATGGTTCTACGCGAGTTAGGAAAAGGCGCCCCTGATGAAGCCGCCGTGGGACGTCTAGAATCTTTTTCTGGCGACATCCAACGCGCATCCAAGTCCATACAAAAACTTGCCGATCACCTACGCAATTTTTCGCGCGGAATGGCCGACAAGTATGTTGAGGTCGATATTGCGTCTTGTATCGAAGACGCCCTTTTTATCACCAGCAATAAAATAAAGACCGTCAATCTAGACATCCAATTTGATGCAGAGCTAGAGACCTACCTCACAACAGGGATCTCCAACAATATTGAGCAAGTCTTTGCCAATTTGATCAGTAATGCGTGCGACGCCGTTATGGATGGAGAAAAACGCACATTATCCATCACCGTCGAGGCCTCCACGTTCGACAACCACCCCTCTTGGCTGACTACTGTGACGGATACAGGCTCCGGCATACCGGAAAACGAACTCGAGGACATCTTTCAATCCTTCTATACCACGAAGGACAAAGGCAAGGGCACAGGCTTGGGCCTCTCCATCACTCGCGGTATCATACGCGACCACAAGGGAGACATCATTGTTAGCTCTATCGAAGGCAAAGGGACCTCCTTCATGATCCATCTCCTGCAGAGCCCCCCTGCCGACGCCTAATCGGACAATCGAGTCGCACCGACCTCAGTCTTTCCGAAGACGCACGTATTCTCCACACCACTCATCATTAGGTGGTTCGATCGAATAGCGTTCTACTCGCTGAAGCAGGAAAATCGACGGCCCATCCTCTGGGTCCAAGCCAAGCGCGGTTTCCAAACGGCACCGAGCCGTCGACCACTCACGCTTCACATAGGCATCCAGTGCCGATGCATACAAGCCACAAAGCTCGATAAACACTGGATCAATCTCCGCCCGAAGCCCAACTAGCTCAAATATCTGAACAGGCTGAGTCTTCCCCTGTACGAGAATAACATCGAGCGGGCGAACAAAGAGGTCGTCCGGCAACTCTGCCCGAGTGGGCTCACCAATAATAATGCGTGTTCCGTAATCTTTGTTCGACGGCTCAAGCCGGGCGGCAACATTCACCACATCCCCCATGACCGTATATTCGAATTTCTCAGCAGAACCCATGTTTCCAGCAGTTACCCGCCCCGTGTTCACCCCCATGCGCACCTGTATATCAACCCCGAACTCCTCAAGCCATTGATCATGGAGCTCCCGTATTGTCTCTTGCTGCCTGAGCGCTGCACGACACGCCTTCTCCGCATGCTCGGAATCAGGGAAAGGGGCGCCCCAAACAGCCATCACGCCATCACCCAAAAACTTGTCCACGTACCCATCAGAATCCATAATCGTACGGGTCATGGCGGTCATATAGGAAT
Organism: uncultured Gemmatimonadales bacterium; assembly: GCA_964196025.1. Classification (GTDB taxonomy): domain Bacteria; phylum Verrucomicrobiota; class Kiritimatiellia; order CAXMRT01; family CAXMRT01; genus CAXMRT01. The sequence continues at coordinate 18,038 of CAXMRT010000233.1, forward strand.
TGGTCAATTCCACCTGCCGCGCAGAGCTCAACGCTTCAGTGATAGAGGTAAATCCACGGATATCAGAGAAAAAAACGGTGGCCTCAACTTCTTTTCCACCTAGCGACACCGCATCCGGCTCAGCTTCCATACGTTCCAAGACACGTGCGGACACCATCGTCGAAAACATTTTTCGAATCTCTCGCCTCGATCGATCCACTACCAAAAAACGGTAGCCCAAAATTAGAAACCCCCCCACTATCAAAAACACAACGGGCCCCACTATAGGCAACACGTAACTATTCAACGCGATCAAGCCAAAGCTCACAGCGAGATAAACGACTAGCATAACGCCAGACACTAAGACGAATCCGCTACGTCGAAACACACCCGCAAGGGCTGGTAATAGCAGCGCCAAAAACAACATGACCCTCAGACGTTCGGGCCCAGCCAATACTCGCAAAAAGTTACCCTCTAGAATATTATTCGCCGCCATTGCGTGAATGTAAACAAACGGCACGTGTGGATCGAGTGGCGAGGGTCCAATATCTCCAATCGAAGTCGCGACCGGCGCAACCATCACCAAATGGCCATCAAAGACGTTCGGAACCTTATCGCGAACAATCTCTAGGCGCTCGGCCATTGTGGTTGTCCGGTAATCAGGCGCAACATCGGCAAACGAAACTGCCTGAAAATCGGAAAATTGGGCATTACAATTCAAGTACATCGCCCCCCGTTCATCAATCGGAATGTGGATAGCGGACTTTCCGGGAGGCCGAACAATTATTTTGTCACCAAAAAACACTTCCACGCCTGGCTCGACACCGGCAGCATCTAAGGGCAGTGGTACGCCAAGGTGGTACAAAACAGAGGTGAACGCATAGGACGCAACCCACTTGTTACTCACACTCCCAACGCGACGATCCGTGTACGTGTAACCCGCAATCAAGGGCACTCGGCGAACGGTTCCATCCTCATCGCGCGGAACATTGATGTAGGCGAGTTCCGCATAGTCCAGGAGTTTCCCCATCGGGGTGTTCGCATTCTGATGGTAGTCGTATGAAAAATTTTCGGGGAAATGCAGCGAGGACTCAGGGATCGTCAGACCATTAATGTAGGGAATACGCGTCCCTCCCCATTTCCCATCCGGCCCCCCATACACATCCTCGTCCGACCACGGAACGACGACCGAGGCGTGAACGGCAGGTGCAAGCTCACCAAACCGGAAGTTATAGGCCAAAACCGTCGGAAAAGCGTTCGAACGGGTACTAGAGGCTGCCAAGGCGGCCATCAAGCGTGTATTCCCTTGAGCCGTAGAGATATTGATCATACTCAATAAAGGACCGGTCCCGAACGGTTCACCCGTCTGCGCAAAGTCTACCAACTGGTCAAGTATAGGCTGGACCACAGTTTTCGACCGTAACGCGGCGTCCGCCTCCCGTCCGGAATCTCCTCGCTCGTCCTGCAAAAGGAAGTCGTAGGCTAAAACCGAGGGCGTATAATACTGGGAGAACAAATGGATCTGATCGAGAAACGGCTGCCGAGCCATCCACTCACCCCGACCGTACAACCCCTTGATACGAAGGGTTTTATAATCAACAGCAAGGATTGTTATGTCAGAACGAGCGTGCACAACCGATGGAGGTTTTAACTCATAACGCAACTGCATCCATAAATCAGTCACCCGCGAGTCCAGTTGCCCAAATGTATAAGAACTCAGTAGCCCAACAACTAGGCTAAAGCCGGAGATGAGGAAGATGATCCAAATCCGGCCACCCAACCTCATCTTGCTACGAGAATCTGGTGCTTCGTACATGTACCTAGCCATAGCATAGTGGTGAGGAGGAAGATATCGCGAATTTAAAGGAAACATGGCCAGTTCCTTGACTTCCCTCCCTCAATTTCGTATTATTTGAGGCGTAATTTACATCAATACGAGCTGAGCGCTTGATGGCAGAGCGTTTGAGGTGCATGTCCAAGGAGAAGATGGTGATGATTAAGCGGTTGCTGGTCGCAAGTATTATTTTATCGTGGGCCGCCTGTATACAAACGGTTAACGCCCAAAAATTTGATCCCGAGTTCACCATCCAGAACTCCTCCAACAACGTAAAAATAAAAGAACCTAAGCAGTCTGAATTTAAAATCGCGCTCGATGGTCAGAATTACCTATATGGATCTACCCTTAGGGTTGGAGCAGACTCAAAATGCGAGATCCACTTCTCCCACGGAAACTTCGCGACGATCTACGCGAACACAGAACTGCTTATTGCTGAAATGCCAAAACAGACGACTCGCAAAGTCCTGCAAGTAAAAGAAGGCTTCCTAAAGGTCGAGCTACAAGAGGACTTTCACAAGCATAACGGACTGCAAGTCGAAACTCCGACCGCTGTCTGTGGAGCTATCGGTTGTACGTTCACAGTAAAACACAGACCAGTGGCTGATAATCCCGAACAAAAAATGGAACTCTCTCACTTTAAATGCCTCGAAGGAACCATTAAGGTCTGGAGCTCGTATTGGCGCATTAACCTTCTCGATGTAGGCGATGAAGTCTCTTACCTCCGCTCCAATGACCAAGAGTTCCGCCGCTTGAAGGTTGTTCGTGGAAAGATGGATGTAGAAGTGCGTTCCGACGCCGAAGACTACGAGACGTTCCAAACCGCTTCCGCAGGCACAGAAGTCACCTTTCATCAAGCCGAGGTTGCGACCACCAAGGACGGGGAAGAGTTCGTATCGGTTACCGCCTTCGTAAGACCATCGAGTGGGCCCGAAACAACGGTTACCTTCACTGAGCAAAAAAAAAATGAAATTCCAGGCACGTTAAATAGACCTGAAACTACAGCCCCACCGAGCGACC
>CAXMRT010000234.1:0-8898 GCA_964196025.1 uncultured Gemmatimonadales bacterium
TAGAGGTCTATCGGGAGGCTTATGCAGGCGATCCTTTTGTGAGGGTCTTGAGTCGTGATGCTGATGCGGGCACGGCGCATGTGCGCTGCACGAACTACTGTAACCTCGTCGTAGATGTTGATGAGCGGACGGGGTTGTTGCGGGTGGTTTCGTATATTGATAATCTTATTAAAGGGCAGGCGGGTTCTGCAATGCAGAATATGAACGTGTTGTTTGGTTTGCCCGAGACGATGGGGTTGGATCGGCCAGGGGCCTATCCTTGATTTGTTACGTGAACTAGGCGAGTAAAAGAAGGAAGCACAAGATGGAAAATCAGAGTGGGAAACAGTCCCTCATTTCAGAAGACACCGAGATTACCGGAAACATTCGTTGCTCCTCGACCATTGAGGTTAAGGGGAAACTTACAGGTGATTTGGAGTGTGCGAGCAATGTCGTTTTAGGCGAGACATCGGTCGTAAAAGGAAATCTGAACGTGGCCACGATCGCGGTGTTTGGTCAGGTGACAGGCAATATTTCAGCGTCCGATAAGATTGAGTTGAAGTCGACTGCTCGCGTTCATGGCGATATTAAGTCGAAACGATTGACGGTCGAGGATGGGGTGACCTTTATGGGTAAATCAGAAGTGTCACCATCAGGCAAGTCTGGCTCGGTTGCGCCTCCACCGGCGGCACAAGTTGAGGACGAGTTAGAGGACTCGGATAGTAGTGACCGTGGGAAAAAAGGACTTTTTAACAAATAGGGTATACCGCTAGCGGGGATGATCGCTCATGGCACGGAAAGGTTCTGGACAAGTGCAGAAGACGGATATGGTCGATGGGTTTACGGCCCTAAGGGCGGTGCGGGACGCACACGCTGAGGCCGCTCCTTCGACGGTCCAGAGTGAATCAATTGTTGACGCGGAACCCCAACCAATTGGGACCCGTCTTGGCAGCACCGCCATGCCTTCCGAAAACCGGATCGTGTGTTACGAATGTGGGTATGAGTTTAGGATGACGGGAAAGGTGGCACGTCTTGCCTGTTCCAAGTGTCATATCCTCCTTGATACAGGTGATCATGTCGTGGACTCCGTATGGACGGAGGATCTCAAGACGGTTGGAACGATCAGAATTGTCGAAGGTGGTGCGATACAGGGCGGTGTAATCATCGCTAATGATGTTGTTCTCGCGGGCGGGACGATTAGCGGGGGGCGCGTGAATGCGGTGAAGTGCCTCGTGCTCGAGCATCACAATCCATTTTCGAGAGATTTCGTCACGGCTCGCGATCTACGAATTGCAGAAGGCGTATCGGTTGCCACCGAAACGGAATTGACATACCGAGAGGTGGAGTTGGCTGGGCGGTTGAGTGCTTCCCTTAAGGCGGTAGAGCGACTGATCATTCGCGAGACGGGGTGCTTGGTGGGCAAGGTCCAGACTCCATCGTTGGTGGTTGAGGATGGCGCAGGATTATTGGCGGAAATTGATGTGGGTGTCGTAGCTGAGGGTGTAGAAGCGAAGACAGCCTAAGAGATTTGGGATAAGATAACTTTAGGAGTCAGTATGGCAAAGCATGGTTTAGGTAAGGGATTGAAAGTTTTGATGGCGGACGCTATCGAAGACGTTGCCCCAGTTGGCGATAATGTCACACGTATCGCCTTGTCGGAGATTCGGGCAAATCGCTGGCAGCCGCGTCAAACGTTCGATCCCGCCGCTTTAGCGGAATTGATCGAGTCAGTTCGAGTGCACGGTGTTTTGCAGCCGCTGATTGTTCGGCAGTCCGGAGAGGGGTATGAACTCATCGCGGGTGAACGCCGCATGCGGGCGTCTTTGGAGTTGGGACTGACCGATGTACCGGTCCGCGTGATTGATGTTTCCGATAGAGATGCACTGGAGTTGGCGCTGATAGAAAATGTTCAACGGGAAGATTTGAATCCTGTTGAAGAGGCGGATGGGTATCAGAATCTAGCCGACGAATTTGGCCTCACTCAAGCAGATATCGCGACCCGTGTAGGGAAGAGTCGAGCATCGGTTGCTAACTGCCTACGTTTGTTGTCGTTGCCCGAGGATGTCCGAGAGCTGTTGAGTGCGAGAGATATTTCGACTGGCCATGCGAAAGTATTGTTGTCTCTCGACAGCATGAGCGAAATTTCCCGATTGGCGGCAGTCATTGTTAAAAGTGGAATGTCTGTCAGAGAGTTGGAGGCACTGATCAAGCGTTTTGGCGGTGCTAGCACTAAGCGTAAGCCGAAGAAGAAGGCGACGGGCTCCTCGGTTCCGAATGCACATCTTTCAGATTTGACGAATCGATTGACGCATCACTTTGGCACAGGGGTTAAGCTCAACGCCTGCAAAACACTTGCAAACGGGCAGACTAAGAAGGGGTCGTTGGAAATCGATTTCTACTCCGACGATGACCTGGGACGGATTATTGACGTTCTTGGGTTAACAGACTACTGAGTCGCCGCTCGAATCAGCCGATTCAGCATTCCGACCGTGATTTTGCCTGTGATCTCCAAGCTCTCAGCAGAGAGCTTGTCGCGTGTATCCGCTGCGGTGTGCCAGTATGAGTTGTCTTCCCCTGTCTCTCCGTATGAGAAATCGATCAAATCGATTGCGGGAAACCCGGCGTCCAGAAAAGGGACATGATCGTCAAGGATGGATGTTCGAGCTGACCCTATGATTGAACGAACTCCGTGTTCGGTCGCCGCCTCGAAGGCATAGGCGGGGAGAGGGCGACTTGAGTTTTTAGGGATCGTGATGTTTAGGTTTTTGTCACCGATCATATCCAGAATGATGACGGCAAGGATCGACTTGTTTGTTTGAGCGGATAGAGTTTTTGCATAGTGACGGCTCCCGTGAAGCCCATCGGAATGAGAGTAACGAACCATCGCTTCTTCGCCATCGAAGAACGCAAAAATGATGTTGATGTGGGGCGGAGGAGGGGTTTCTGCCAGGAGTCGCGCGAGTTCAAGGAGAAGGCCCGTACTTGATCCGGAGTCGTTTGCTCCTTGAAACGTATTTGTGATGCCGGATTTTGTGTCGAAGTGTGACCCCAACACAATGGTCTGGGTGGCTAAAGGCTGCGTTTCGCAGATGACGTTGTGGAACTGTTTTGGGCCTGCGGGTGTAGAATCAGTAAACTGATCAATCTCTGGTGATAAGCCTAGATCGGCCAGAGTGGCGAAGATGACTTCGGCCGCGTTGCTGGCACCAGGGGTTCCCGCGTCACGCGGCGATATCGATAAGAGACGGTCTACATAAGCCAGAGCGTTCTCACCCGAAAGAGTGCCTGTGTCGAAATGGGCCGGAGAAAGGGGGGGCGTGTCTGGCGCTGGTGTGTTTGGGCTGCAGCCAAGAAGCAAGCAGCTTATCGATGCGAGCGCGAGCAGGCTATTCCGTTGCGCGCTTGGGGTGGTTTCCATCCATCACTCCCTTGACAATCTCGCGCGTGTCACGAGGAAAGTCACTTCGTATCATCCATTTTAAAAAACCGGGATCTTCTGCCATTAAATGACGAAGAGATTGGCCTTTTTTCTTGCTGAAGTTTAGAAGAATCTCATCGTCTTCCCAGCGTAGTCTACCGCTTTGATCCGCCCAAGAAGGGTCCCGCGGATTGCAGTATTTAGCTAGTTCGGTCAGGTCGGTCGGGAGGTCGGGGTATTTGACGAATTGTCCCTCTAAGACATCGATCGTCGCTACGGCATCAGGTTCGGCGCCGTGAGCTCCGGTATGTTCTTTGTCGCAAAAGAATTTGAGAGCGGCGGTCAAGTCGCGTGGTTCGCGTTTGTGAAAAATACGTTGAGCATCGATGACATCTCGAGTCGAGGGGTCGAAGCGGATCTTTGCACGAACGAATTCCTCGACCAGCATCGGGATATCAAAGCGTAGCAGGTTGTAGCCGCAGAGGTCGCAGCCGTCTAGCACGTCGTAGATGTCGTGGGCCAGTTCGTCGAAGGTTGGACAGTCCGCGATTTCCTCATTTGTAATTCCGTGAATATTGATCGCCTCCTGAGGGATCACCATTTCTGGATTTACACGAAATACGAAACTTTCTCTAGTCCCGTCAGGCGGTGCTAATTTGACGATTGCGATCTCCACGATCCTGTCTGATCGTACGTTGATCCCAGTGGCTTCAATGTCAAAGACCGCGAGTGGACGCTTCAAATCCCATTTGTGCATAGTAAAACTCCTGTTTCTGGCGTGTTTAGAGTGGGTATTTTTAGGATAAATGACCTGACTTGTCCAACAACTACGGCCTAGATCGGTAAAAAAGGGTATAAGAACCTGAAATTGATGGGGTTTTCCTTTTGACAAGGTCGAGTGATTTGGCCATTATTGCGCCTGTTTTTCGATAAATCTTTCAATACGAGGATATTACGATGTCACAACACCCAAGCTTAAAGTCCGGCAATAAGATCCGTGTTCGCCGCAATGTACTCAAGCGTTTCGAGCGCGTCGAGATCTTGAAAGAAGAGGGTCGTTGGAAAGATGGCGACCGTGGAACCGGGCTCCCCAAGACTAAGTCTGGCGAGTAAACGGCCCACAGCATTATTTTCAGCGGCATGCTTAGGCATGCCGCTTTTTTTGTGCCGTAGTTTGTATTGAAAGCCCATCTCGTGTTTGCCACACTGTCGGTGCTGATTATAAGGTGCGTATTGTAGAGGAGGTTCTTCCATGAGGCATTGGACATTTTTAAGTATTTGGGTGCTCTGTGGCGGTCTGTCGTCCCACGCAACGGATATCACTACCAGGGTTCAGGTTACTGGGGATCGCGTAAACATCCGTGCGGGAGCGAATAGTAACAAAGAGGTTATGCTTCAGGTCAACACGGGCCAGGAATTAGTAGCCACGGCGATTGAAGGGGATTGGGTTCAAGTGGTCCCGCCGAAGACGTGTCCTGTTTGGGTCTATGGTGAATACGTCCAGGATTCTGTTATTACTGCCAATAAGGTCAATATTCGAGCTGGCTCAAATATTAACTACACCCCCGTCGGACGAGTCGAAAAAGGAACCTCCGTTATCGTTCTAGGCACAAAGGGAGACTGGGTGAAAATTCAACCTCCTGACACTGTTCGTGTCTGGGTACACAGGTCCCTAGTTAGGGTGATGGAGAATGTAGCCTCTATCGCGGCGGATCATCCAGATATCGCGGATGCCCCGGATGCAAGCTCGGCGGTGCTAGCAGCTCCAACGGCCAAAAGCCCCGTTCCTGATCCTTTAGTTGAAGAGCCCGTCGTCGCTGCGGTTCCTGTCGTGATTGAATATACGAAGGTGAAGGACGGTGTGCCTACCAGTTTGACGGCTATGGGGCTTATTCCGGTTAAGGGGCAGGGGGACGTGTCAGACTATACCGGCAAACTCCGCTGGACCTCAGACTTGTTGATCAAGCGTCCCAGCGAGTTGCGGTTAGTCAGCATTGGACCGGGTCGTTCTGTGACGACCTGCTACATCTATGCGGAGCGCAAACAGCTGGAGGACCTTATTGGTCGTGACCTCCATGTGCAGGGGCGCGTCTACTGGTTGCAGGGCGTTCGTTACCCCGTGCTCATCCCTGATGCGGTCACACCGCTCTAGGTCGCCATGGACGATTCCCCAATTATAGTCACCTTTCTTTCTGAACTGCTCAGCCGGTTCATCGCGAACGAGGCCGTTGTTTCGATTGGCGTACTCGTCTTATCAATTTCCTTAGTCGGGGCATTATGTTGGATTGTTACGTTCCTAGCCCAGCGACTTGTCTTGCGTGCAGTCAATCGCGTCGCCGCAAAAAGTAAGACGCAGTGGGATGACATTCTCCTTCGGGAGGGAACGTTCCGTGAGCTCACGCGGCTATTGCCGGGCATTGTGGTGTTTATGTGCGCGCCGTTCTTTTCTGATTTTAGCGGCCTTATTCAGCGTTTCGCCATGGTGTACATGCTTCTCGTCACCCTGCGGATTTTTTCTGCACTGTTAAAAAGTGTAAACGAGGTGTACCTCACTTTCCCTATCTCCAAAGAAAAGCCTATCAAAAGTTATTTGCAAGTGGTCACGATTCTTGTCTACGTGATCATCGGTATCTTTGTCGTGAGCACGTTGATTAATCGTGATCCGTGGGCGATGCTCACCGGCTTGGGCGCGATGACCGCGATTTTGATGATGGTTTTTAAGGATTCCATTCTCGGATTTGTGGCCGGAATTCAACTGGCAGCCAACAATATGATCCGCGTTGGGGACTGGATCGAAATGGCCCAATACGGAGCGGATGGCGACGTCGTGGATATCACACTACACACCGTAAAGGTTCAGAACTGGGATAAGACAATCTCTACAATCCCTACGTACTCACTTATTTCTGGGTCGTTTAAAAATTGGCGCGGAATGTCGGAATCTGGCGGACGGCGGATCAAGCGGTCGATCAACATTGATATGTCGACCGTAAAATTTTGCACGTCAGAGATGGTGACGCGCTACCGAGGTATTACTCACATCGCGGAATATATGGATGAGCGAGCGAAGGAAGTAGACGCATTCAATACTGCGGCGGCTGTGGATACGGCTGAGGTCGTGAATGGCCGTCGATTGACAAATTTGGGATCCTTTCGTGCGTACGTAGTGGGTTATCTAAAAAGTAATCCCAAGATACACGAGAATATGACGTTTCTGGTGCGCCAGCTAGCACCCACCGAGGCGGGGCTTCCAATCGAGATTTACGTGTTTAGCAATGATCAGGTGTGGGCAAGTTATGAAGATATCCAGGCGGATATTTTCGACCATATACTCGCCATTATTCCTGAGTTTGACCTGAGGGTGTTTCAGCATCCGACAGGGGCTGACTTTCAGTCGCTATCGACCTAGACTCTGTCGTTTCAGCGGCAACTTTCGTGGCCGTCATCCCGTTGATGTTGTAGGCAATGAATCCGGCGTACATCAGTAAGAATACGATTCCTTCCCAGCGCACCAAGGCCCACTTTGTTCTTACACAGATCGCGAAGACGATCCCAACGGCGCACATAATTAGGCCAAGCGTCATTCCTGTCGGGTCGACAGAGATGGGGTTGACCATCATGGATGCTGACATGACCAGTAATAAGTTGAATGTGCAGCTCCCGACGATATTGCCGACGGCTATATCATGCTTCTTCTTGACGATGCCGGATATCGTGACGGCCAATTCAGGGACGGAGGTCCCAAAGGCGACAACAGTTGCTGAGATCAACGCGTTTGGCATGCCGTAAGTCTGAGCGGTTTTGATGACGGGGTCGACGATCATCTTTGCTCCTAGGAATACGCCTAATAGTCCCAAAAGTAAAAAAGCCGCAGTCGACCAAGAGTTGAAGGACGCGTTTTCCTCGTGTTCCATGGCTCCAGCAAGCTCCGGATCTTTCGGTGACCTGAAGAGGTAGACGATGTAGGCGATAAAGGCTGCGAACATGATGGCGCCTTCAAGACGTGACAATACGTTTTCAGGTGAGCCTTTGAATGCGGCGAATATCAGAAAGGCCGCGTAGGAGGCCAACATGATCATGATGTCTCTATTGAAGACGCGTTTAGCAATGTCAATTCGACCCATGCAGACGACCGCAATTCCTAAGACGAGTGCGATGTTTGTTACATTGCTTCCCAGCACGTTGCCAAGCGCGATAGAGCCTTGGTTGTTTACGGCTGCGTAAAGGTTTGTGCCGAGTTCTGGAAGGGATGTTCCGATGCTGACGAGGGTCAGGCCGATCACGATGTCGGGGATGCTAAAGTGTCGTGCCACGGTAGCCGCGGACTCTACGAACCAGTCACTTCCCTTGATTAGGGCAATGAGACCTCCAAAAAAGATACAAAGGTCTATAGGGAAATTGCCTGTAGAGAATTGCATACTCAGGCCTGTTACTCGACGCTCGTTTGTCGCGGATCGTAGATGTTGAGCTTGATACGGCGCGCGGCGGGAAGGGGGAAAGTAATGCTTCCAAAGTTTTCGCTCGTCCCACTGAATGTGCCGGTCGCGTAACCAGAAAGTTTGAAGGTGACTCGTCCACCGTTACGGAGGAAACATTCTATGTCCCCTTTGTTTCGGCGGGCTCGCGCCCGTTTAGTGGAGCTAAGTGTTATGTCGGCGATGCGGCTTAAAGGGATCTCCATCGATCCAAAATCTGCTTTGAGCGTCACACCTTTAGGGCCAATGGCTTGGATCTGTCCGACGATCTTATCGTCGTTGGCGAGATGCAGGATGTCAGACCCCTGTGGAGGGGCTTCTTGAGCAGACGCCGAGGTGGGGGAACCGTTCCATTTCTTGATGTGAATGTCGGTGATCGAGAGTTTTTGAGTAATTTGATTATTGATCTGGATCCCAGTACTTCCGTCACCGAAACCACCTGGATCTTCCCAGCTCGCCACTTGTTTGCCGTCTATGTATACATGAATTTGTTCGTGGTCACTGTCGACTAATAGTTGAAAGTTCGCCCGTTTTTTACCGTTGAACGAGTAAGGGATAAACCCCACTCGGCGTCCTCCGGTTACTGTGCTGAGACGGTAAAGGTAGATGTTGGACCGAGAGACAGACAGCCAGAAGCAATCCTTTTGGGTGGTTTTTTCATCTGCCATATTAAAGGCGAAAAGGAAGCGTGGGTCTACTGCCCACTCTGCGGTGAACGCGTAATTGACCTTGCTCGGTAGTTCGACGTGATGGGCAACCCACCCATTCTTCTCGGTAGTCAGCGCGTTACCATTGATGGACCAGCCGCCAGTAGAGGTGGCTTGGGACCAGTCAGCCATGGCTGCCGGGCCGGAGAATAGCCATTGAGCCTCGCCCTCATTGGGCCAAATGTGTTCAATCATTACGGGTTGAATGGCTAGTTCGCCGGAAAAACCCGTCTTGAGAACCAGTTTGGAGGGGGACATACTTATCAGTTGACCCGGAAGGACGTCCTTATTGCTTAGGTGAACCAGAGAAAGTATTTGT
>CAXMRT010000235.1:0-14281 GCA_964196025.1 uncultured Gemmatimonadales bacterium
AAAGGTATTCCGTACGAATTCGCCGACCGCGTGTTTGAACAGATCCGCGGATTCGGAGAATATGGATTTCCCGAGAGCCATGCTGCCAGCTTCGCCTTGATCGCTTACGCCACCGCTTGGCTAAAATGCCATCATCCGGCAGCCTTCCTCTGCGCCCTGCTTAATGCGCAACCCATGGGCTTTTATAGTGCCGCCACTCTGATTGAAGATTCAAAACGACACGCCGTCGAGATCGGTCCCATCGATGTGCAAGTCAGTCAATGGGATTGCACCCTCGAAACGATCGATGACACCCCCACCTCGTTTCGGGTTCGGATGGGACTTCGATTTGTTAAGGGCTTATCCGGTATTAACGGGCATCGCATCGTGTCTGAACGCAAGGGAGGCCCCTATCATTCCATCCGCACCTTCGGCGAGCGCACTCACCTTCCGTCCGCCACACTCGACACGCTCGCCGAATGCGGCGCCTTCGATTGCTTCCACCCCGATAGACGCCAAGCGCTCTGGCAGACCTTTGCCCAACAGCCGAAACACGCGGACAGCTTCGACCTGACCGAACCTGAATCCGCTGTGGCACTTGAGGAGCTCGATGCGCTAGAAACCATTGAGTGGGATTACGAAACAAGTTTCCATAGTCCGCGCGGCCATCCGCTGGGCCCCTTACGAGACACACTCACCCAGCAAGGCTTGCCCGATGCTATCGGCATCCAATCCATCGCCAACAAGACGCTCATTCGCTATGCCGGTATCGTCATTTGTCGACAACGTCCCGGTACCGCAAATGGCGTCGTGTTCATGACCCTTGAAGATGAAACAGGCTTCGTCAATCTCATCATTCGCGAACGTGTATATGAAAACTACCGCTTAATCGCGCGCACCCAATCATTCCTCGGTGTTAGCGGAAAAATTCAGAACGAGAACGGAATTGTTCACCTACTCGCCGACGAACTCTGGATTCCGAGTCTCGATCAACAGCCGGACCCTGTCAAAAGTCGCGATTTTCACTAATGTATTGAGATCCGTGCCATCCTCACAAACCCACTAGAATACTACTTGATTGCCCCGTAAATCTGTGTAAATTACACGGAGATAACGAGTCAGGACCGTCCTTAAGTAAAAACCTTTTTGAAAGATGCTCATGAAAATTGAAGATAAAAAAGTCGCGATTATTCACTACACCCTCACGAACGATGCAGGCGACGTGCTTGACAGCTCGGAAGGTCAAGAACCTATGGCGTACCTCCACGGCGCTGAGAACATCATCCCCGGACTCGAAAAAGAACTTCTCGGTAAAGGCGCTGGCGACAAAGTCAACGCCGTCATCGCTCCCGAAGACGGATACGGCATTCGTAAAGAAGAACTCGTTCAGGTGGTTCCAAAATCTAATTTCCAAGAACAGGAAGCCGTCACTGTCGGCAATCAGTTTCAGGTGCAAACACCCGAAGCCGTTTTACTCGCGACCATCACAGCCATCGAGGGCGACAACGTCACAGTCGACATGAATCACCCACTCGCTGATACCACCTTGCATTTCGATGTTGAGGTCACAGAGGTCCGCGACGCCACGGACGATGAACTCACCCACGGTCACATCCACAGCTCTGGTTGTTCTCACTAACCTTCCTGGTCCAACACCAGACTCAAGAGGGTGGCCGACATGACCGACAACACTCAACCACAGGCCAAACCCAAGGTTAGCGCCTATGTGATGGCCTTCATCATCATTGTCTCCATCGGATGGTACGCGTTCGTGGCGCGCGACATGATGAGAAAGAACGCGCTGACCGCTGCGCTTAAGAAAGGCGATAGCACGGCGGCACTCTCGGTTCTTCAAGAGATGCGCGACTCAGACCCGTCGGATCCCGAGGTGCTGAGCAATCGCGGAGAAATCTACCGTATGCGCACCAACCTGACCGCTTCCATAGCCGATCACAATGCTGCGATCGAACTGGGGATAACCGCCTACGAAAAGAACACCGCAAAACTCAGTCTGCTTTATTTGCGGCGCGGCGTGTCGTACTTGGCGGCGGACGAAGCGGAGCTGGGATTGGCCGATTTTGAAGAATCGCTTTCCCTGGATGATAAGACTGTTCAGGCTCGCAACGCTCTAGCATGGACCCTGTGTACGCACCCGGACTCCAGCCTACATGAACCGGCACGCGCAATCGAACTCGCCACCAAGGCCTGCGAGTTAAGCGGATGGAAAGACGCCGCGACCATCGACACCCTAGCAGCCGCACACGCCGCCACGGGCAACTTCGAACAAGCCATTATCGAACAAGAAAAAGCACTCGCCGCCGCTGACAACTCCCTCCTAATCACCATTCTAGATGGCCACATGAAACGTCTGCTTTCCAACAAAGCCATCATCGAAAATCCAGTCCTCCCCGAATCACCCTAAACCCCATAGCGGACAACTCCCCGACTCCTCAACATCTCCGGTAGGGACGGTTTGCCGAGCCGTCCGCCCCCCCCTCCTAACCAACGGGTGCTTGTGTAGAGCGTGTGACCCGAAGGGCACGCGTCCCCACAACCCAAATCCCGCATCCACCGTGAACGCGGGCCCACAGGATCACCCCAAATTAACCGATATTCCCCCAAAATCACCCACTTCAGCTTTTGGCTTTACAATGCAAAGTTCTTTGTTATGCTCAATTCATGCCTACGAAAGTCACTAGCGATACACCCTCGCAGACGATTGCGCAGTCTCTCTGGCTGCCTGCCCTAATTTTGGGCGGCATGGCTCTCGCCGCCGCAGCGCTAGTCCTGCACCAGATACACGTCGATCGGCTGTTCTACGGCCAGACGAACGGGACACTGACTCTCGGATTCTGTCTCGTTCCAACCCTGCCCTACCTTTTGATGCTGCGACTGATCCATAAACACGGCCGCACTCGCACCTCACGCTTAATTCTCCTCGGGCTCTGTTCAGCCCTGGGGCTCTGGGCCCTTCGGTCTCAGTACAACCAATTCACGGTGTCCTCCATCCTACTGCAAACACTCGGGGTCGGCATCCTCCAGCTCGCGGTGATCATCTTGCGGTGGTCTCGCGGCGCGCAGCGCCATGCCGGCCTGGTCGCAGCCGCGCTGACTCTCTCCTTCGCCATCAATTGGGCCATCGCCCCACTCGTGCATCTGCCAGACGCGGCCCCCTACTATACGAACACCACACTACCCGACGATGTGCGCGGTCAACTCAACCACTTCTATCAGGTGTGGGCGACACCTGAATCGCGTGACGCGGCACAACTCGACATGTCAGAACAGAACCCAGAGTGGGACCTCATCTCGCGCACCTTTCTCGCGGCGAGCCTCGCCAACGTCGCGCTCCAATACCCGGACGAACGCAGTCGCGCGCTCGAAACCCTCGATCGCGTTGTCGACCATTCCGTCAGCGTCGATTGGCGTGAATTTCTTCTGCCTTACGGTCGTGGACTAAAGAAATTCGTCCAGAAACCCGAAGCCTCGATCATGGTCGATGGCGAAGTCAGTTTGATGATCGGCCTACGCCGACTCGTAGAGGACAGCGACGACTACGTCCATCGAGCCGAGCACAAACGCCTCATCGATCGCTGTATCCGAGCCATTGAGTCCAATCCTCTCTCGCTCGGCGAATCTTATCCCGACGAATGCTGGTTATGGTGCGTACCCATGGCGCTCACCTCTATCAAGATCTACGACGTCCTCGAAGGCACCGATCACAGCGAGCTCTTCGCGCGCTTCGGTCGGCACGCCCGCGAGTCACTGATTGACCCCGAGTCGGGTCTCTTCTACTCAGCCGTCAGTTTGGCTGGCGATGTCATTCACGAACCAGAAGGGAGTACGGTCTGGATCGGGGCCTGGTGCCTCATTCCGGTTCTACCAGAGCTCGCCAACGACCAATACGCCATCATGAAAGAAACGCTCACCGGCAAACTTCTCTTCCTTCGCTATGGCCGTGAGTGGCCAGTTGGCAAAACCGGAAACTGGGATATCGACGCCGGCTTTACCCCTTTCGGAATGGGCCCAGCCTCTACGGGGTTCTCACTCGTGGCCGCTAAAGAAATGGATGACCGCGATTTTTTTCGCCGTACCCTGTGTCTACTCAACCTCGTGGGTGTTCCTCAAACTGAGGGCGGCCGCACACGCTACCTCAGCTCCAACCTAGTCGGCGACGCCACGTTTCTCCTCGCAAAAACCACCGGCCCAGCGTGGGCGGAGATCGTACGTCGCGATGCGGAACAAAAGGGCGTACAACCATGAGAAAAACGGCCATCATCCTAATGCTCATCGCCATCGTCCCCTGCCTCCTGTTCCACCTGCTGGATGCCATCGGCGCGACCGAGAACCTAAAGTATGTATCCACCACCCTTTGGAAAGCCGGCGACCCCGGCATCGATAATCTCCTGCTTCTCTTTACCTGCATGATCTGCTGGTCATGGACCCAAGGATGGATCTACCTATTCGGCGGCGCAGCACTCCCGTTTATCGTGGCCGCCTTGGTGGGATCAAAAACTCAGCCTGACACCTAAAACGTCACAACACTGCCCACGCTACAAACACCGACACGCGCCTTGCTTTGGATGAGGACGCGTTTAACATCACCGTTCGTTAATCTAAATTAATGCTCCTCAGCGAACCTCCATCAACGACCTCTTCCCAGCCGAAAGCGGGGTTGCAATGGGCCAAAGACGCGCCCTTAACTTGTCGTTGTGCCACACGAACCACGCCTGTATAGTGCATGACAACTCGCCACTAGAAACAGAAAAAGGAGACCACTTATGTGGATGTCGGGAAAATGTTGGACGTCGGTTTTTCTCACCACCGTACTATTCTCTGTCCTGACCACCACTGCATGGTCCCAGGCAAGCAAAATTCCGCATGACGCGCAGTACCTTCCCAAGGACCAATATTTTACACCCAAAACGCCCGAAGACTCTATAAAGACTATCGACGTTCCAAAAGGCTACCACCTCGAGTGCGTCGCACAGGAGCCGATGATCATGGAGCCCGCCAGCTTCGTCTTCGATGAGGATGGCGCGATTTACGTGTGCGAATGGCTGACCTATATGCAGGACGAGTTCGGCAAAAATCAACGCGACCCTATTTGCCGTGTAGTCAAGCTCGTCGATACCGACGGCGATGGCAAGATGGATAAGCGAACAGTCTTTATCGACAAGATCATGCTGCCTCGGACCATCCTGCCTCTAAAGGACAGAGTGCTCGTAAACATCACCGATTCTACCGCTATCTATTCATATTTTGACAAAGACAACGACGGGGTGTCCGACGGCCGCGAGCTGGTCTACAAAGGTGAAGACAATCGCGGCAACATAGAGCATCAAGCAAGCGGCTTGATCTGGAACCTCGACAACTACATTTACACAAATTACAAACGCCACAAGTATAAGGACGGCAAGCTAAACGAAGTGCCCTATTCCACCGGACGCATTTCACAATGGGGCCTAGCCAGAGATGATGACGGCAGAGTCTACAGCTCATGGGCGGGTGGCGGAAACCCTGTGCATTCCTTTCAGCTTCTCGGAGGCTACCCTATATTGCGCGCGAGTGAGCACTCAGAAGACTTCCGTCAAATCTTCCCGATCTGCCAGGTCGAAGATCAGTCCTCAGGAAATTATGATTTTGAGAACAACCATATCCTCACACAGTTCTCCGCGACTTGCGGGCAAACCGTATATCGAGGCACTCAAATGCCAGAATACTACGGCATGGTGGTCACACCCGAACCTGTTGGCCGCTTCATCCGCCTAAGCAACATTAAGAAAAACAAAAATGGCTTACGCGTGGCACACAACGCCACACCTCAAAGTGAGTTTATTCGTGGCACAGACGCTTTCTTCCGGCCCGTGTGGTCAGAGTCCGGCCCCGATGGCTGCCTCTACTTCTCAGACATGTACCGTGGAATCATCCAGGAAAAGACATGGTTCCCACATGTCGGCAACCATATCTGGGTAAAACGCTATAAGCGTGTAAAAGAGTGGGGAATGCTAAAAGTCTTCCGTCATGGACGCATCTACCGCTTAGTCCCTGACGGCAAAACCATCCAACCCGCCCCAAAACTAAAAAATCTGTCGAGCAACGAACTGCTTACACATCTCGCAAGCGACAATGGATGGGTCCGAGATACCGCTCAAAAATTGATCGTCTATAATCAGGACAAATCAGTCGTCAAAGGATTGGAAACCCTTGCCGCCAGCGCAAAACAGGTCAGCACAAAGTTATGCGCCCTATGGTCGCTCGAAGGCCTAGACAGTCTAAAGGCAGAACACGTGCTGCTCGCCCTCGACGACAGCTCAGAGCGAGTAAAGGTTGCCGCCGTCAAACTCTCTGAATCTTTCCTGGATAAGCCCCACAAAGCAATTGAGGCAACGCTCAAAGGAATGATAGATGGCGCAACTCCGGATGTTGCTATACAGCTCGCGTTGGCGTTCAGGACTTCGACTGGGCACGACTACACCGACGTCCTACAGACCATTCACGACACACACGCAACCCACCCAAATATTGGCGCCTTGGCGGACCACGAGAAAAAGTTGGTCGAGAAAGATCAACTCGGAAAATCGGCGCAGGCGGGGTCCAAAATCTACGAAAAACTCTGCATCACCTGTCACGCCGGCGACGGAAAGGGCGTCAAAGATGGAACAACCATTCTCGCCCCATCCCTAGCCAACAACCGATGGTTCAAAAAGAATCGGATTGATGTCATTGCTAAGATTCTGCTGAAAGGAGAAACAGGGCCGATCGGCAAAACGACCTATGGCGAAGGCCTCATGCTTCCCCTGGAACACGCGTACAACGATCAGGAACTGGCTGATGTCATCAACTACATCGGGCAGCGATGGAATCGCTGGAAACGCCCCGTCCCAACGAGTCAGATCGCCAAAATTCGCGATGAAATCAAGGACCGTAAAACGCCGTACACCAATGAAGAGCTCGGAGAATAAAATGATGAGAACGTGTGTACTCGGCGCAGCACTGCTTTCCCTGATAGCCATCCAAGGACTTGCGCAGGGAATCACCGCCAAGGCCGACCTAAAGAAAAAGTGTCCCTATCCGGAACGGACAAAAGCGGAGCTAGAAGCGGTTGGCGGTTTTGACAAGCCACGCTCAAAGCTCGAGCCCCTTCACATCATTCTCGCATCCAGCAAGAAGGATCATGGCCCCGAAGCCCACGACTACCCATTCATTCAAAAGCGCTGGGCCAAACTTCTCCCTATGGCCGAGAATGTAACCGTTGATCTCTCCAACACCTTCCCTAGCGATGAACAGTACGAAAAAGCCGACATGGTCCTCTTCTTCTGTCGGCCTTTTTTCAACGAGAAAGAGATCGGTCGACTAAACGCCTACCTGAGCAAGGGTGGCGGTGCCATGTATGTGCATATTGGCGTACTCGGAGTAAAAGGTGGAGGCCAACGAAAGAATGCCGGCTTATGCTGGGAAGGCAACTGCCGCTTCCGACACGGCAAAGTGACACTTAATATCACAGACAAGCAACACCCCATCACCCAAGGCTTCACCGACGTGACGTTCTACGACGAATCCTACTGGGCCCTAAAAGGTGATAGTTCCGATATTCACATTCTAGCAACATCGGACGAAGGCAAGCCGCCCGCAGCAACACCCCAGCTCTGGACCATGACTGTCGGCAAGGGAAGAGTACATGCAAACATCCTCGGCCACTTCAGCTGGTCGTTTGACGACCCCCTGTTCCGAGTTCTCATGATGCGCGGAATCGCGTGGACCGCCAAAAGCGACGTCAATAGATTCCACACCCTCTACACAATCGGCGCTCACTACAAAGAGTAAACCCGAGCCTATCAGCGCCTTCTACCCGCGTTTCCGAAGACAATCAAGCGGACTGCTTACAGGCACGCACTCGCACTAGCCGTTACCATTCAGACAATAGGTTCCAATCGCTCGCGTAGCCCAATCCCGTAGGGTCAAGAATCCCTTCATCCACCCACGCTTCGCGCGATAGTGCTCCACCACTTTCAAACTTGTCTGCCCAGTGAAATTGAGGTACTTTTTCTTTTAAGCGCCTGGCGCATTCGGCCTCCTCCCGTCCTGTTGCTCTCTACTTTACCGGACAGCCGATGCACCGATGCCCTTCACCTCTTTTTTGGATCCGCAACAGAAGCTAATTAATGGACTTTTGGATAATACTTGGCGATGTCGTTGCTCTCTTGGCGACAGCATTGTTGCTTGGCGGCCTCTTCTCAAAATTTGGACAGAGTCCAATACTGGGCTATCTGCTAGCGGGCATGATCCTTGGGGGCCCAGGCAGTCTAAATTTAATAGAATCAACGAAAGAAATCGAGGCCATCTCAGAACTCGGTGTTGCCCTGCTGCTTTTTGGTTTGGGCTTGGAGTTCTCATCCCAACGTTTAAGAGCCCTTGGGTCCAGCCCCCTAATTGGCGGCATCATTCAAGTCTTACTGACAATCGCACTAGGGGCGGCGGCGGCGGCGACCTTTGGATTGAATATTAGGCAGTCTATTGCTTTCGGGGCTATGATTTCGCTGAGTAGCACCGCCGTAGTCTTGCGCATGTTGATGGAGCGATCCGAATTAGAAATGCCACACGGACGCAATACCCTTGGGGTTTTACTCACACAAGATATGGCTGTTGTACCGCTTGCCCTATTGATGACGATTTTGGGTGGTGAAGGATCCTTCGACGTAATGCTTTGGGGTGTGGGAAAGCTTCTACTGTTGATTGGCGCACTGGTCGTCGGCTTGTTTCTGCTCGTCAAAATCGCGGTAGTAACGCTCGGGACGCTAACCCTGCATCGGAATCGGGAATTAACGATGCTCTTTGCGATTGTCATGGGTTTCGGGGCAACGTGCCTAGCCCACTATGCGGGAATTTCACCAGCACTTGGTGCTTTTGTTGCGGGTATGCTTCTCGGAAGTTCGACATTTGCAACACAGATTCGTGCCGACATCTCTCCACTCCGGGTCGTTTTATTGACACTGTTTTTTAGTGCTGTTGGAATGGTCGCCGATCCAATTTGGATTTTAGAACATTGGCAGCTCGTTGCTATTGTTTCTATTCTTCTTGTCATCAGTAAGATGCTTGTATCTTGGGCCGTATTTCAGTGTCTTGGTCACTCAGTGCGTGTTGCAGCGGCAACGGGTTTTTGCTTGGCTCAATCTGGCGAATTCGCATTTGTACTTGGGAGCATTGGACTCGCAAGCGGTGTTGTGACTCAAGACATGTACGCTCTTGTTGTTTCTGTGACAATTGTTTCATTCTTCTTTACGGCCATCCTCGTTCCGGCTGCTCCAGGAGCCGGAAATCGAATTGCATCATTTATTGACAAGAAGTCAGAACCGGAAGCATTCAAAGCAAAAACCGAGATCGCCCCAGATGTGGTTATTATTGGATTTGGCCCATCGGGAAAGCTTGCAGCCCAACCACTCGTTGACCAGAACATTCGCGTAACTGTTATCGAGCTCAATCAAAAGGGGGTGAAAGAAGCTGAACAACTTGGGTTTAGAGGTGTAATAGGCGATGCCACACAAAATGACGTGCTAGAACACGCGCAGTTAAACCGATGTAAAATTGCGATCATTACGGTTCCTCATTATCGATCGGCCATGGTGATTCTTGAAAATATCCGGCACTTGGCGCAGTATGTTCCGATTGTTGTTCGGTCTCGTTATCAGGCACACGCCAATGACTTCACTGCCGCAGGAGCTCATGTTATTGGTGATGAAAAACAAGTGGGTGAATGTTTGGCTAAACACCTACAGGTATGGCTGGATTCAGACGAGTACAAAAAGGACGAGACGAACTAAACGTCGTAGGGCCAAAATATTCGCCTAGGGCGTGGACTAGAACCGAACCCTCATGAGCTGACGACCGTTTTCCGGCCATACTCCTTCTGATTCTATGGCTCGAGAGAGCGTCTGCGGAACTCATCAATGCCGACTTCTCCAAGGCCCAGAATATACATGAGTGTAGGGGTCCAGCGAGATTCGACTACACCCAATCCGCATTTTAGTAAAAACCCCAACCACATCATCCCCCGCCAAATCGGCTGTTTGGGAAATAAGGACGCCGAAGGGGAAATCTCGGATGATTTCTTTAACCCTACGAGTATGAACGCGGCACTCCAGAGCTCATAGCGCGGGAGGTTACTCCTAGCGAATAGAGAACGTTAAGCCGGTCATCAGAGGAGTGATGGTGCCGGACAAGCTCAAGTCCTGTAAGGAGGCATTGTGACCCCATCCTGTCCCATCCAAGCGCAATGTAAGGGTCCAGGTTTCGGTTTTAGTCAACGTATAGCTGCTGAGGTCAATTGATCTTGCCTGCGTGGGGCTTCCTGGAGTAGTCGGCCCGACCGACGCTGTCCCAAGACTGCCACTAACACTTCCAGTGATTTCAGCGGTCCAGGTGTCGTTTTTACTGGTCCCGCTCGAACTAGCTCCAGAATTGTTGGTTACTCTCCAGTTGAAATCCAAGCTCGTCAAATCGATCGATTCCGCACCGCTGAGAACAAGACCAATTGAGGTACTCCAAGGGCCTTCTGTTGCCAAATTGTAATCCACATCTATTTCATTGGCGGTCACATCATGAAATCCGTCTACATTGCCGCCGTTGCCGCCATCTGGTTCTATGAATGTTAGTGTCCCGGCGGGCGTCACAAGTCCAGCCACGGTATCCCATGTGATGCTGGTGGCCGTATAGGGCGCAGAGCTATCGGTCTTATCGACACCGTTAAAGTTACTGGCCAAAACAACCTCAGCGCTAGCAACACTCGACAGCAAAGCTCCAGCGAGACTCAAAAACACGCCAGTTCTGTAAATTGCACTCAACATACCGGAAGTATACCCCCCCCACAGACCCTGTAAACTCCAAGAACAAGATATATGCAAAATCCCTATCTTCCGATCCCCCACCAATCAGCAATCACCCAGAATAAGGACGCCGAAGGGGGAATATTCATACCGGGTTTGGTAGAGGTTTTCTTCGCCCACAAAGGAGTTTTCGGGACGAATGTTACCGAAGGCGTCTTAGTCGTACTGGTTATCGATTGGCTTCCTGATGGGGCTTGCCGAATGCGCTTGCCTTTCTTCCCTATTAGCCGACAATCGCATGTGTATCTCCTGTTTGAAACAACCCGCCCCTCACATGCAAAGGATTCGTTATGATCGCAACTGACATTCTGATTGAAGAACACCGCATTATCATGTGCGTCCTGCACTGCCTGGAGACGGTCATTAAGGAGGCTCAGGAGAACGAAAATGTCGATTCCGAGACTGTATCGGACATGATCAGTTTCTTCCGGGGATTTGCTGATGACTGTCATCACTCAAAAGAGGAGGACCAACTCTTCCCTGCTCTCGAGGCAAATGGCTTCCCCCGCGATTCAGGCCCCGTGGCTGTTATGGCCTCTGAGCACGACCAAGGGCGCGCTCTCCTGACAAAAATGAACGAGGCCCTCCCTCTCGCGGCTGATGGTGACGATGAGGCCCGAAGCGAGTTCATCCGAAATGCGGACCTTTTCAGACGGCTTCTCAGCGACCATATCGCCAAAGAAGACCACTGCCTTTTCCCGATGTCTGTAAATGCGATTGCCCCCGCCAAACATCAACACCTCCTAGATGCATTTCACGATGTCGAACAGAATGCCGGCGGTCAACGTCATGCGCGCTATATCGCTCAGGCACGTGCACTCTGCACGCAACACGGCGTTCCTTTTGTTACTGACAGCGAAATCGAAACTATTCAACGTGAATTCCTCAGCTCCGCGACACCAGTGAGCAGCTCCTAAACCCGCAGACGAAAGAGTTATGCGCAAACCCAACAGCCACTCTCCCAGCAATCGCCGGCACTGAAAACAATCGAACATGTGGGTCTGTCCCCTTTTACTCCCTGATTTTACTGTGGGGGAGCCCCCTACAACCTTAACCCGCGTATGCGAGTTACAACCAAAACTCGACAAAACCCACTTGCCTCAGGGTCTGTCCCTGTTGGGTTCCATAACCACTTGGCGTTCACCTGTTATAACAGACGTCATCTCATTGATGAAGTAGATGAATGGGTGTGGGTACGACTTAGTAGAGCGTAACGAGGGTTCCGCCCGGAGGGGTGATCACCAAAGGTTCTGAGAGCGCATAGAAAGGTAAAATGCTGGTGCTGCTGGAATTGTAGATACGTATCCAGGCGACTCCGTCCGTGCGGGTACATTCACCGTGAAGGACGCCACCGGAAGCATTCCCGAGAGGTTGAGAAGAGTCCACTACGCCGGTTCCTGACGTGCCTGTAAAGACCGGCCCGGTTATCTCGTTTAACTCTTCAGAAATGGTAACAGTATTTGTTTTTCCCGCGGACCACAGTGCTGAATAGTTCGCTGCAAACCTCGTGGCTCCATCTAGAAGAAAAATAGATTCACCGGTTCCATCGACGCCGGGATTAGTCGAGCTATTGGTTCTGGCATCTTCATTTAAGTTGGTCGTCGAACCGAGCACTTTCCAAGTCACCGTTTTCAACTGAGGAAGTGCGGAACTACCATTTGCCACGCTTTGAACAAAATCGTTGTAGTCGCTCAAGACTGTTGAAACTGCATTGGTGCCTATACTTGTAACGAAAATGAACCGATACGTGTCGCCCCTTGCCCAGGGCGCGCCCGTTGTCGGGTTGAGGCCGCCGTTGGCAGTCATGTCCAGTATCTTCAGCTGCCCTCTTAACTGTTGGGCCCGTGCCGAAGGAAGACCTGTCGTTAGCATCAACAATAATATCAGAAGATATTTCACGTCGTTCACTTTATTAAAATGACACGAACATTGCAAGTACGGTGCCTGCCATTGACTCATATTTAAGAGGCTTGAGCATGAGCCCGCCACACCTCGAACCAACCGGGGACAGACTTTTTGGCCCGAATGTTCCCGAAGGCGTCTTCTGTTACTTTCCTTCGTAACATTCATATGGAACATTTGCCGAAAGCGAAAGGCCCGAACATCAGGGTCTGTCCCTGTTGGGTTTAGGTAGGCTTCTTAGCGAATTATGAAGACTACACCGCTTTCCGGGGGATCCATGCCAAGATACAGGCGACCGGGACCGGTAAAGTAACTATCATTTTTGATTTCGGCTGAGCTGGACGACGATCCATAGCTAGTGCTAGTAATCTGTGTAGTTGGTCGTAATGTTTGGGATCAATTCGGGTTGGAAACCTATTACGTAGTAACTAAGTATTTCTCAGGCGATAATTGCAGAATACAGATTCGGATGCTCAATCAACCCCACGGGATGATTTTCCGAGTAGACACCCGGCTGGCTCATTGCCCCGGTTCTGATGGCTGCTTCAGCTGAGTGAGCGGGACGCGGGCGGCGCTCAGCTCATGAACTGCTTGATCGAGCCCTTCTGATCCAGCTTCTTGCGGGACATCTCCAGGTCGAGGTTACCGTAGTGCTCAATGGGGTTCCCGTGGGCGTTGAGCAACGTGGTGTACCAGTTGCCCAGAGTCTTATGCCCCTCGACGCCGAGAGGCGGCAATCGGATGTAGCGGCCCGCTATGTCGAGACTGCAATCGCGGCCGGACATCACAACAAAAGGCGACTCTATACCGATACCGTGGTGGGTCTCCCCGTTCTCAGGAAAATACATGATCATCGTGTTGTCGAACATGCTTCCCTTACCCTCGGGAGTGGCCTTGAGCTCTTCGATCAGGCTTTTGATCTGGTTAACGTGGCTGATGCGAATCTGCTCGCGGGTCTTCCATGCCGGAACCCCACCGAAGGCCTCATCGTGACCCAAGGGGTGGATGCCGACCCGGTCAGTCTCGTTGCCCGGCAGGCCGGTAACAGGCGTGCCGAGATCATCGATGGTGTAGGTGACCACGTTGCTGAGGCCGGCGCGCAGCGCAGCCACCAGAACAGTGGTCATGGCCTCCTGTTTCTCGGGCGTGCTGGCGTTGAGACCTCCATTGGCGTGGACATCGGAAATATCGGGGAGATGCTTAGTCAGTGAGCCGGCCATTCTGATGAGCTGCTTGTTGCGCGCGCGGATGACTTCGATGGAGTCAATCTGGTCTTCTTGGCGCTTCTTTTCATGGCCCTTAATGCCAGCGATATGAAGCCCCTCCCTGCTCTGAAGGAAGGCCAGCATATCGTTGTCGGAGTTCACCGCTTCGGGATTGAGAACCGATTTGAACAATTCGGCGCGTGCAGTCTCAGGGTCCGCGTAACAGTAGTTGCGGGTCTGTGGCGCGGGAGCGGAGTAGCCGGCAGCAATCCCGGTACGCCCCTGGGCGAAGGATAGCTCGACATGACCGAA
>CAXMRT010000236.1:0-2773 GCA_964196025.1 uncultured Gemmatimonadales bacterium
GTGTCCTGCTTTTCATTGTCGCCCGGGAACAAGGCTACGCCAGTGAAATTGCCGCGTTCTTTGAGACGGACCTTTACGGGATCCAACGGCAACTCGATAAGCTTGATGGGGGCGGTATACTAATAAATGAAAAAGTCGGCCGAACACGCCTATACCGTTTTAATCCACGGTACTCGTTTCGCAAAGAGCTAACAGCCTTGCTTAGCAAGGCACTGTCGTTCTACCCACAAGCCGAACAAGATCGATTAGTCCTCGTTCGCCGCCGACCACGCCGCTCAGGGAAACCTCTGTGAAACCGATTAGCAGCATGACACGAGTCGAGGTTGCCGCCTATATCTCATCTGCATTTCAACAAGAAGGAATCCGGGTTATCCTCTCAGGAGGCGCCTGCGTCTCCATCTATAGCGAGGACAAGTACGTCTCGATGGATCTAGACTTTATTAACGCAGACTTCGCCAAACGACATCAATTACCACCACGATGAAGTCTCTAGGGTTTACAGAAGAGCATCGTTACTTTCGTCACCCAGACACCGCCTATTTCGCAGAGTTCCCCGCCGGCCCTCTCAGCGTTGGGGAGGAGCCCGTAAAAGAAATTATGGAACTAAAAACTGACACGGGGACTCTACTCCTCATATCCCCGACTGACTGCGTAAAAGACAGACTCACATGGTTCTACCATAACGGCGACACTGAATGTCTCGAGCAAGCGATACTCGTCGCGGGCCACAAGGAAATTGACCTCAAAGAAATCAAACGCTGGTCAAGTGTCGAAGGAAAGTCCGACCTCTTCAACGAGATACAAGGCCGTCTCGAATAGGGGCCCGCAACACAAGGTGTCGATTCGCCCGCCCGACCCCTAGTCTGCCGAGCGCAACGCGCTGGCAACCCTCATTGAAACCCGCTTCTCATCCTCACGCGACGGCTCTCGGTCGGTGTAGCTAATGGCGTTCAGGTAGTCCGCCATGTCATCATACTCGGCGCCAATCAACCCCCTCTGTTTCAGGTCCGCCATATACTCATTCACGGTCTGTCCCGATTGTCGCCTACACCCTCGCTTCGAATAAAAGCGACAGAAGGACTCAAACCAGGTTGGTGATCTCGTGGATATCCGTTGACCCCTCACGCGTTCACTTGCACCGTGATTTCGAAAAGCAGCGACAATCATCACGATCACTCCAACCACCAGCGCAATCACCAAGGCCCACGGCGCAAACCGTTCGAGAGTCGCCAACCACAGCGCCCCTGCGCGTGCCGAGTTCTCGGCGCCCTCATTACCTGCGTCTGACAACAAGGTATTCAAAAGAGGGAAATCATCAACGACCCATTGGGGGTGCGTTGTCACGGGTTCCAGCGGACCCGGAGCAATAGTTGAATCCGCCGGAGTCGGATCGACAATTCGCCAAACTCCATCCGCCGTTTGCACTTCCGCCCATGCATGACCGTTATCCGCAAAGACCGTCATCATGCCTGTGCTTAAGTTCACCTCACCTCCTGCGTAACCAACACACAGTCGCGCAGGGATACCGAGTGACCGCGCACAAAGGACGAAGGCGGACGCAAACAATTCACAATGACCCTTGCGATCGACCGTTAAAAAATTCTCCAAGGGCGGTAAATCATCCGGATTGTCAGTGGTTAAAGAATAGGTGTAGTCGGTGGAAAAATGAGACACGAGGTCTGTCAATTGATCGTAGCGCGTGGCACCAAGCCGTACCCCTTTTTCCGCTTCCCGCTGAATAAGCTGAGCCAAGCCACCGCCAGGTAGCTGAACCATTTCGCGCGAAGGCTGCGCCAACTCCATCGGCGAGCGTTCAAGCAAGGTTTCAGGCGTGAACGTGAGCTCATACGAGAAGGTCGCACTCGGACTCGTAATCGGAGCCGTATACTGTCCATTTGTATGCGCAACGACCACTGAGACCCCTAAGCTATTCAACTGTGAGAGTGTTGCCAAACGTCCACCAGGCCGCGCAACCGTGAACAAGGTACACGTTAGCGCGTCGGAACCTGGCACCGTGATGGAAACACGCTCATCGAGAACGCCATCATCGGCGTCCCTCAGGACGGCCGACTCCATTGATCCCGCCGACCACGTGTTGCCACTGAAAGCCACCAAAGACCCTGTGCGAACGTAGAATCGGGCCGACTCCAATGCGGCTGCGCGGGGATCATGAAATCGCACATGCATCACCGGCGTGTGCGGGAGATCAAGATCATACTCTTGCTGAAGCTCCAGATTGGGATCAATCGTGCTCCCCGCGCCCAAAAGGCCACCCAGGACCTCTCGCACGCGATTGTCGCCGAGAGGTGGCCCCTCGATTTCTCGCCCCATTCCCGCTCCCACCCACTCGCGTAGGCCCTCGGTCGCCGCTACTGTACTTACTGCCACGGGACGCCCTATCAAGAGCCCAACACAGGCGAGGCAGAGCAGGCAGGCGATCCGCGTGACCTGCGAAAGCTGACGCGGTCGGTCGCGACGATCCATGTTCGGACAATTATCCAGCTGCAAGACAAAGCCAACCAACAATACAGCACCCGCGAGGAAGCCTTGTCCCGATGAGATATGCGCCGGCGCGAAACACAGTACCTGAACCACCGGCACCAACAGGACACTACAGAACAACAGGTTACAGAGCCGGCAAGGGAGTTTCTCGCTTCTCGAAAACAAGGGCATTGAGGCCATCCAACCCAGACAACCCGCCTGCACCAACAAAACAGGGACCAGGGTGAACACTTGCGGCGACTCCAAGTGACGGGCCTCCGAGAAGAGGTAG
>CAXMRT010000237.1:0-2842 GCA_964196025.1 uncultured Gemmatimonadales bacterium
CATCGGCTTTGATCCGTTTCTCATCAATATAAGAGTACAGGGGAAAACACCCTCACTTTCTCCCGTACCGGAGAAAACATAAGAGGCGTATAGCGCCTGTGCTCCGGAGTCGGCGAGCATGTGGTGCCCGCAAAGGAAAAAACGTTTACTTCGCAGGTTGCGGATAATCTCGTAGCGCTATAACCCTGAAGTTTTGCTCCTTGAGATAGTTCATGTATGCCGTGAATGTCTCAGCCGTGGTGCTCACCCAAGGGTGATCTTTGTCAGGAACACCGTGGAAGGTCAAAACAGGAACGTGCGTGGCATCCGCTTGGTCAACCGCAGCTTTAAACTGTGCGAGTGTACTATCCGGCTTTCCATCAAAAGCCTGCGGCAAGAGGAGCGGATTATCCGTAGCCGGGACACTTGCTTTAGCGCCCCCAGCACGCGCATGTATATAGCCCCGCTCTTCGAGCACCTTCACTGCTAGCGCACTGGTCGCATAACCCGGATAACAGAACGACACAGGTCGAGGGATCCCGTACGTCTCGCAACGCTTCTCGATGTGCGCAAGCGAGGCATTCAGCTGCGCCTCGTTTAGCCCGCTCACCCTCTTATGCTTTCGCGTATGATTTCCAATTTCGAAGCCCTGCTTATGCAACGCCACAACCTCTTCCCACGTCATATAAAGATCTTTGCGCGTTTCGAAACTGAACCCTTCGGTAATAAAGAACGTCGCATTGAACCCATGCTTCTTGAGAATGGGCGCAACAAAGGCCACCTGACTCTTGACGGAATCATCAAAGGTCAGCACTACCGTCTTCACCGCGTCAGCGGCGACCCCAGAGCCCGCAACACAGGAAATCAGGAAAATCAACACGTGCGCCGCGGTCCACTTAAATATAGGTGCTAACGTCATACCTCTATATACCAAGAAGGTGTCCGCTCATGCTAGGTATATATGGTCTAAGCGCAAGCCATGCGACACAAGGTCACGACCACAGGAACCCTCTCTCCTAACAACGGGTGCGTGTGTAGTGCGTCCGCCCTGTCGGATGACCGGGGTGTGACCCAACGGGCACGCGCCCCCGCAACCCGAGTCACGCAACCTAATCCCGTAGCCCACAACTCAAATCACTCAACCGCCGTTCCCTGAAACTGAAAGGCTGGCCACCCATTCTTGTCGCGCAGTGTCGGAATCGCTATTTCGTTCCACCCCATTCTTACAAATTTCGGCTCTGCAAGGTTGGCGGAGCTCACAACAACAGTCTTGCCCTCGATGACCGCGTCAGCGGCAACATACGTCTTATCATCCGCAGAAAGCTCAAACCAAGTCGGCGCCTTCCCGTCGGCCGTCTCTAGCCCCTGATCAATCATGTCGAACGAGACCACAACCTTTCCGTCGGAAGCCGCTGCGCTTTTAAACACAGGCCCAGAAAAGACAACGTCCTTCCCATACGTCTTGTGCAGCGCCAAGGCGGCAAGTCTCTCGCCAACAGGCTTCTTGTCCGAAGGATGGATATCCTTGACGTTTCCGGCAATAGTATCGTGCGTGGGGATGACTCCACAGTTCTTAATCTCTGCAGCGGCCTTGTACTGCGTGGCCCAAATATTGTTAGCCAAGGTCTGGTCTTTTTCGCTCCGCTTGC
Organism: uncultured Gemmatimonadales bacterium; assembly: GCA_964196025.1. Lineage (GTDB taxonomy): Bacteria > Verrucomicrobiota > Kiritimatiellia > CAXMRT01 > CAXMRT01 > CAXMRT01. The sequence goes on from CAXMRT010000237.1 coordinate 1,629, forward strand.
CGCGGTTATAATCATACGGCGCTATTTGAACTTGATAGAACGGCATGTCTGGCGCGTTGAACACTTTCTGCCAGCCACCCACTAAACCCTGAAGCTTTTTAAAATAGTCCGGGTAGCCCTTACCTCGATTACTCTCGCCTTGGTACCAAATGGCTCCTTTGATTCCGTACGGAACAACAGGAGCAATCATGCCGTTATACATTTCGTTCGGAACCCTGAGATCAAGCTTCGCATTCGTAGCCAAAGGAATGATCTTTCCTGCTGCAAGACTACCTTCAGCCCGGCTCACCCAGTCGCTGACGTCTTGAATGATCTTCTCCTGCTGCTTTAACAACGCTGCCATGTCTTTCTTTATCGGCGCGCCCATCAATTCATAGCCTTCATCAGAAATCCAACCTTCGATCGGACTACCGCCCCAAGAACTATCAATCAGCCCTATTGGCACGCCGAGTTCCTTCTGAAGTTTGCACCCAAAGAACAATCCCACCCCCGAGAACCCTCTACTGTTGCCGTCGCCAAAACTGTTCCACGCCCCCTTCGCATTGTCGTTAGGAAGTGTCGACTTCACATGACCCTCTACCCGGTACATGCGAAGCATGTCAGTCTTAAGTATTGTGCCGTCGCCGCGAAACCCGTATTCCATGTTGGATTGTCCGCTGCAAATCCAGACTTCTCCGACAAGCACATTGGATAAGGTAAGCGAGCCAATCTTAAGGTCGCGAGGTTCCGCACTCGCCTTCATCGAGTCCAAGGTCACCATCCAGGACCCAGACTTATCGGCCTTCACCGTTTTCTTCTGCCCCGCGAACTCAACGCTGACGCTCTCTCCCGGCTCTGCCCATCCCCATAAAGGAACATCCCTGCCCTGCTGCAAAACCATATTACTCGCCATAACAGTCGGCAAACTAACCTCAGCCGAAACGTGTGAAACCATAAACGCCGCAACAAAGGCAGCCAAAATCCTAAACATCATGTCAAACTCCTCAGGTTAAGTTTCCACAGATCATCCCATCATCAACCCTACAAGACGAGGGAAAACCCTAATCGGCGGCGCACGCGGCCGACCCAATCAGTCGCCAGTCCAACCAACGGTTCTTTTGATAGGGCGCGATCGCCGAGCGCGCCGCATCTGCCGAGTCACTCTTTACGACCCAATGGGTGCTTGTGTAGAGCGTGTGACCCAGTCTATCCGCCGGAGTCTTGACGAAGGAGGA
>CAXMRT010000238.1:0-6150 GCA_964196025.1 uncultured Gemmatimonadales bacterium
TCCCATTTCCCCATCGCGATGCTCGCCATGTCCAAAGGCATCCATGTATACGTCGAGAAGCCTCTCGCTCATACCTTCCAAGAAACTGAACTACTGATGGCCGCTGAGAAGAAACACAAAGTGGCCTGTCAAATGGGCAACCAAGGCCACTCAGGAAACAACCCTCTCCAATTCAAAGCATGGCGGGACGCCGGCGTTATCAAAAATGTCCGCCGCGTAGACGCGAGCATGAACAAAGGACGCCGATGGCATCCGTGGGGCGTCGTTGAAGGCTTCCCGCCAAAAGAAGAAATGCCAAACGACATGAACTGGGATGTCTGGACCGGAACCGCACCCATGCACGACTACAACAAAAAATTCGACCCCGGCAACTGGCGCGGCTGGCACGACTACGGCGATGGCGCCTTCGGTGACTGGGGCCCCCACACGCTCGACACAATTCACGAGTTTCTCGAACTGGGCCTTCCCCACGAGATCCGCGCCGATACACTCATCGGAAAGAACGACTTCATATTCCCCACCGCATCAACGATCGCCTTCGAGTTCGCGGCTCGCGGCAAAGACCTGCCCGCTATGTCGATCAACTGGTACGACGGAACCAAGAATCCACCCCCTCGCCCGAAGGAACTGGCTGACGGACGCAAGCTAAACGCCTGCGGCAAAGTCATCTACTCCGATGACCTCACCTTTATGGGCGGTACGCATGACAGCACCTTGCGAATCATCCCAGAAACAAAAATGAAAGAGCGCGCACCAGATCTTCCAAGAATCACCGAGAAGCAGTCGCAGCACATGGAAAACTTCCTGCTCTCCGCGATGGGAAAAGAGAAATGCCGCTCATCCTTCGATATAGCCGGGCCGCTGACTCAAGTTTTCGCCCTCGGGTGCATCGCACAACGCCTCGGCGGAAAACTGCTCTTCGATCCAAAAACGAAGACGATTACAAACAATAAGCGCGCGAACGAGCTACTGACCGGTCACCCACCACGTAAGGGCTGGGAAGACTTCTACACGCTGTAAACGATTCAGCTCTATACGCAACTCTATTTGCGCGAGCCCACGGCGTACAAGGCCTTGTGCGTGCGCAAATAGAGCACACCGTTGGAGATCGCAGGCGACGCAGTCATCGGCTCTCCATTGAGCGTGTTTTCCGACACGACGGTCAGCTTAGAACCGGTCTTAATCACGGTCACGACACCGTCGCGACAGGTATGATAGACGTGCCCGTCTGCATACACAGGTGAAGCACGATACAAACCGGTATGAATCCGACTCTGGTATTTCTTCTCGCCAGTCCGTGCATCATACGCCGCGACCATGCCGTTCTTCTCGCGCGTGATATAAACGAGTCCATCTACCACAAGCGGAGCTGATACATCCGGCGTCCCCTTGGCGACCTTCCACCTGATGTGCTTGCTCCCAGAAATCAATCCACGTGCATCCGTCGGGTCAATAGCCTGGAACCCCTCGTTTTTTGCGGAAGGCACGACAATCATTCCCGGCACCGCCACCGGCGTCGCAACAAAGCGCAGGGTCTTGTGATACGGATCCGTCTGCAACCCGCCACACCGCCACAACTCAGTCCCCTTCTCAAGGTCATAAGCGATCGTGTCATCAGACCCATGACTAATCAGCACTGACTGATTCTTTGTGTCCGTGTAGATAATCGGAGAGGTGTACCCGTGCTTACATTCGGCAATCGCTTTCGAACTGCGGGCGGTATACCACGACTTCTCGCCATTCATCTTATTCAAAGCCAATACATAAGACTCACCGTCGTGCAAGCAGTGGAAGTACAAGTTGTTCCCATGCAAAACCGGTGTCGAAACAAGGTTGAAGGCAATTTGATACTTGCCGTACTCCTTCTGCAAGTCTTTGCGCCAAACCTCTTTCCCCGCGAAATCGAAACAGACGATCACGCCCGACGCATCCATTAGCCACACATGCTTCCCGTCGGTCACCGGCGAAATACACGCCATGTTACCCTCCCCGCCGCGAACCTCTTTGTTGCTCGTTCCCAATTGATGAGACCACAGCTGTTTGCCGGAGGTATCAAACGCCAGACCAAACACCTTGCCATCCTTCGGGCTCGTGAGAAAAATATGCTGATCCCAGATGACAGGTGTGGATGCCCCCCAGCCGGGAAGCTTCACACGCCAAGCGACGCCCTTTTCTGCGCTCCACTCAGTCGGAACATTTTTCTCAAGACTAATGCCGTTGCCCGTAGGCCCGCGCCACCCAGGCCAATTCTCGCCAACACCGACACTCGCCACACATCCAAGCGCAATCCCTGCAAGCCATTGCTTCATCGTCTCACTCCTTTTACTACACAAACCATCCACGACCTTAGGTCGAACCCGCTGACTCACACCCCTCACGCAATGATGTCGTGAATGACACGACTCTCCTCGACGCCCGTAAGCCGCTGGTCAAGCCCCATGAATTTGAACGACAAGCCTTCGTGATCAATCCCCATCAAATGCATAATCGTGGCATGAAAATCTCGAATCTCGCATTTATTTTTGGTCACACCAAACCCGAATTCATCAGTCTCGCCATACCGCACGCCACCCTTAGTTCCACCACCCGCCATCCAAATGGTGAAGGCATCTTTATGATGATCACGGCCGTCGAGCGACTTAAAGGCGGCTTTCGCATCGCGCTGTTCAGCAACAGGCGTCCGACCAAACTCGGCACAGCAGACAATCAATGTCTCGTCCAACAACCCGCGTTGTTTTAGGTCTTGAATCAACGCCGCTATCGGCTGATCCGCCTCTTTGCACTTTTTGGGCAGGTTACGGCTTAGGCCACTGTGATGATCCCAGTCTGCGTTGAACAATTCGACAACCCGCACGTCATTCTCAATCAGCCGTCGCGCCATAATACACTGGCGCGCAAACAAGCCCTCTCCGTAAAGAGCGGTGACATGAGCGGGCTCATCTGACAAGTCACTGACATCTGGAATAGAATCCTGCATCCGGTAGGCAAGCTCGTACTGAGCCATCCGCGTAACAATCTCTTCGTCACTGGTCTTTCGATACGCCTGCTTATTCATTGCGTTAATATGATCGACGAGCTTGCGCCGTTTCTGACGGGTCATGCCGGCCGGGTCGTTCAAAAACAAAACCGGATCACCGGACGAACGCAATTCGATACCCTGATAAACGGACGGCAAGTAACCATTGCTCCACAAACTCGATCCTGCCCCTGGAATGTTCCCAGAGATGAAAACCGCATAGGGGGGTAAGTTCCGATTCTCCGACCCGATCCCGTAATTGATCCATGCTCCGAGGGACGCAAATCCTTCACGATTCTGCCCCGTATGGAAACTCAACTGGGCCGGCCCATGATTAAACTCGGTGCCGTGCATACTATCGATAAAGCACATCTCATCAACAACACCCTGTAAGTTCGGAAGTAGCTCGGAGAGTGCGTTACCACTATCCCCGCAGCGATGGAACTCAAACTGGGAGGCCATCAGACGAGGTCGACCCTGAATAAAGGCGAATTGTTTACCCTTTTTATGAAGGGAATCCGGCAGCTCTTGACCATGCATATCCCTCAGTCCGGGGCGATGATACCAAAGATCAAGGTGCGAAGGCGCTCCGACCATATGCAGAATAATGACGTTCTTCGCAGCAGGAACAACCGTGCGATATGACTGCTCAGCGGGATTCGCAGCAAATAACGACAGGGAGCCAGAACCCGCAGCGGCAACGCCCATGCCTTGGATAAATCGTCGGCGATCCATAATCAGTCCTTCGTAATAGTGGAACTCATGTTGATCAGGATGGTCGCAACCGAGAACCATCCATCATACTCTGAGCCACTGTTTTCGTTAAGCGCACTTTTCAAAACGCCCATTTCTTCGACGCTCGGGCGACGACTACTCGCCATCCGAAATCCATCACGTAAGGCGCCATCAGGGTCGTCACCCGCCCTCTCCTGCAAGCGTTTGCCAAACGCTTTGGCTGCGCCCACATACACGCTGTCATTCATCAGAGTCAAGGCCTGTAGAGGCGTGTTGCTACGCGTGCGCTTAACCGAACAGGCACCACGATTCGGCGCGTCGAAATTCGCAAAACTTGGATAATGCGCGTGGCGCCGCCAAATCGTATACACGCCACGACGATAGCGGTCTTCGCCCCCTGAAGTCCGATAGGTATTATCGACATTTCCCGTGACCCTCCAGATCTTGGTCGGCTGAGGCGGCATCACGGAAGGTCCACCGATTTTCGACGAAAGCAGCCCACTAAACGAAAGAATAGAATCTCGGGTCGCTTCAGCGCTAAGGCGAAAGCGGGGGCCCCTAGTCAGCCAATCGTTCTTCGGATCCTTCACTGCCAACTCGCGTGACACAACAGACCCTTGCTGATACGTGGCCGACATCAAAATTTCCTTAATCACGCCTTTGGTCGACCAGCCGTTTTTCATGAAGGTCACGGCCAGATAGTCTAGCAAGGCCGGATGACTCGGGAGCGTGCCCTGTTTCCCCAAGTCCTCAACACTGACAACGATGCCCTGCCCAAATATTTCTGCCCAGTACCGATTCACGGCCGCACGCGCAATCAAGGGATTGTCCCTCGACGTCACCCATAGAGCCAAACCCAGCCGATTCGCTGGGGCTCCCGCGGGGAACCGATTCAAAAAAGCGGGAACCGCTGGCGCCACCTCAGCCCCCGGCGTCGTCCAATTACCCCGCTGAAACAAGGTCGACACTCGAGGAATCTCCATCTCTCGCATGACAGGGACATCCTCGGAGAGCTTAATAACCTCGATCTCTCTCAACTGCTTGCGCAGCGGCTTAGGCTTCTTCAACGTCCCTTCATACAGCTCAACAGCCGCCTCCATATCAAGATCTTCCAACGGCGCGTTCGTGCTCAATCCTTGCACCGCCTCAATAAACGCACCCTCAAGTTTCGATCTTTTCGCTCTAGCTTCCTCAGAAACAGGGACGGCGATGGGCAACATCGGACCGGTCGTATAGATTGTGCTGTCGCGCCCACCTGTCCGGCTTTCAATCGGGGTGTTATTGAAAAAGGCGAAGATCTCGTAATACTCTTTAATCGTGAAGGGGTCGTACTTGTGATTGTGACACTGCGCACAGGCCAAACTGCTCCCCAAGAAGGCAATGCCAAAGGTATTCACACGGTCGACGACCTGCTTGTGACGATCCTCATCTATATCCGTACCCGCTTCTCGGTTGTGCGTAGGGTTGCGATTAAAAACCGTGGCGATTTTTTGCTGCTCGGTCGGATTCGGTAGCAAATCACCCGCAAGCTGTTCAATCACAAATGTGTCGTACGGCATATCGGCATTGAACGCGTTGATCACATAATCACGATAAGGCCACACCGCACGGAACCCATCACGCTGGTACCCGTCCGAATCCGCCGCCCTTGCCAAGTCCAGCCAATGCCGAGCCCAGTTCTCTCCGTATTGCGGAGACGCCATCAAGCGGTCAATCACAGCTTCATAAGCAGCAGCACTCGGATCATCCAGAAACGCGTCGATCACCTCAAGTTCCGGCGGGAGCCCTACCACATCTAGATACACACGGCGCAGCAAGGTCTCGGGGTCAGCCTGCGGTTGCGGAGAAAAACCCTTCGCCTCCAACTGCGCCAGCGTATAATAATCGATCGCGTTCTTCGGCCAACCCTCCAACTCGACGGTCGCGCGCGGTGCGACCGCTAGCGGTGTGTAGGCCCAATGAATCTCTTCGTTGTCATCCGGCCAAACTGCGCCTGCGTTGATCCACTCCGCCAGCATCGCGATCGTTTCATCCGACAATGCGGGTTTGTCCCGAGGCATGCGCTCTTTCGGATCCTTATGCGTGATCATCTTCATCAAAAGACTTTTATCCGCATGGCCCGGATCGATCACCGTGTGACCCGAGTCGCTGATCGCGAACGCACGCCGCTTCAAATCAAAGCCAACCCCGCCCTTTTGCTTATCAGCCCCATGACAGGTCACGCAATGCGTCTCGAATATCGGCCTAATAGCCTGATCAAAGTCGGCCGACAACAAATCGGACGAAAATGCCCACAGGGACACAGCAACGAGAACGGCGAGGTGCCGGATGACCCGCAAGCGCTTAGTAGAGAGTGTAATCACAGCTGAATACTAGACGGAGGACGATACCGCTTCAAC
>CAXMRT010000239.1:0-7482 GCA_964196025.1 uncultured Gemmatimonadales bacterium
GCCGTGGTCGACATGTCCTAAGAAGGTGACAACTGGAGGCCTATTGATTAGGTCTTTTGTATCGTCTGTTTCGATGGCTTCTTCTTGATCGAGTTTCATCACGGCTGTTTTGTGGTCGGATGCTTTTTTCTGATGGACCAGTTCGTAACCGTGTTTGTCTGCTATTTTTCGAGCGATCGCGACTTCGATCTTCTCGTTTATCGAGGCAAATATATTCATTTTCATGAGCTGAGCGACTAGTTTGTTGGGGGGTGTATCTAGTTCTGTCGCTAGCTGTTTGACCGTGATTTGCCCAACAAAGTGTACCTCTGGTCGGATTACTGCGGGAGGTGCTTCAATTTCGGTTTCTTCGGATGGGGCATCGTCTTGTTTGGTTTCTACCAGAGACTCGGGCGCTGCGACGGGTGCTGGCTCAGGGGTTTTTTCAACGGGCGCTTCTGTTTTAGGGGCGGGTGGCGGCGCAGTTTTTTCTTTGGCCTTTTTCGGCTTAGGGTCGGCCGTTTTCTTTGCCGGTGCCGGTGGTGCGGTATCGGATCCTGATTTGGAGAACCCCGCACGTGCTGTGTCAGCTTGCTCGTCAGTCACGGAGCTCATATGGTTCTTCACATCGACTTCTTTATCTTGTAGCCAAGCGACTAGTTCCTTGTTTGGAACACCTAATTCTTTTCCCAGTTCGTAGACTCTCATTGTGCGTATAGTTCCGTTCTTGTGCTTACTCGGAATGAGCCGTAGCAGCAGCATGAATGCGCTCGGCGGTTTCCTGGTCCAATTCGGCCATTTCCACCAGATCTTCTGCAGATGCGGCCAAAATACCTTGAAGCGTTAAAAATCCAGAATTTACCAGGGTAGTGGCATCTTCATCAGAAATACCTTCGATCGCCGCCATGGTTTCAATTGCCAGAGCGACCTTTTCTTCAAAACTGACTTCTGCTGCATCTTTTTGTACATCCACCTTGTAACCGACGAGCTTAGATGTGAGGCGCACGTTCTGTCCGCGCTTCCCAATTGCGAGAGACAGTTGCTCTGCATCGGTAAGCACGTTGATGACGTTCTCGCGTATGGGGTCAATCTCCACCTTAAGCAGTTTTGCGGGAGAGAGGGAGTTCGTGACATATGTCTTTACATCATCGCTATAACGGACGATATCGATCTTTTCTCCCGATAGCTCACGCACGATGTTTTTCACGCGGCTTCCGCGCATACCGACGCAAGCGCCGACGGGGTCGACTTTGGAGTCGTGTGAGATAATGGCTACTTTAGTTCTGTATCCGGGTTCACGGGCGATATTCTTGATTTCTACGATACCGTCTGGAATCTCAGAGACCTCTAGTTCAAAAAGGCGCCTGACGAAATTAGGGTGGCTTCTCGACAAGATGATGTCTGCACCGTTCATGCTGCTTTCTACGCGGAGAATGTAAGCGCGAATGCGATCGCCAATTTGGTATTCTTCAGTCGGAACACGTTCCCTAGCAGGTAGTACCGCTTCTGCGCGTCCTAGATCGATAATAATGTCGCTTCGTTCGAAACGGCGGACTACGCCGGTGACGATGTCTTCGACTCGGTCTTTATACTCGTTATAGACGATATCTTTTTCTGCCTGGCGAATTCGCTGTAGGATGGCTTGTTTTGCGGTTTGAGCCGCGATTCGGCCAAAATTCTTGGGTGTCACCTCGACTTCGACTTCATCGCCAACCTGAGCCTCGGGTTTCAAGGCCTGCGCTTTGCGAAGAGAGATCTCGGTAGGTTTGGGTTTCGCTGCATCCACGACTTCGGCCATGGCAAATGCCCGGATGTCGCAGGTCGTCCGGTCGATCTCAATCCGGAGCTCGTTTGCGGGACCCACGCTCTTGCGAGAGGCCGCAAGTAGGGCGGACTCAACCGCTTCCAGCATCACCTCGCGGTCGATTCCACGTTCTTTTTCTAAATAATTTAACACTGCTATGAGTTCGTCGTTCATGACCACACCTCATACTGTTGATTTTTAAAAATTTTAAATCTGACCAAAAGAAAGAGCGGGTAAAAACCCACTCTTTAACCTACCTGATCCCGCCAAGCATGGGGACCAAGTTACGCCTGCACCTATTCAGCGTCAAGTTTTGTTCGGTTTTTTTGTGAATTTTGCGAATTTGGGAAATTGCGTTCCTTTTAAAGGGACGAAGAAAGATGCCGCACGAGCGTGTTGTTTTTTTTGATTTCACATTATCACGCTCAAAAGCTTGTTTTTTACCAGTTTTGTTAACATTGTTAACGGAATCATGAGTAAAAAACTGTCAACCCGATCAAATGACCGCTCGCTTGTATGGGATGCGCTTCAGTCGACCGGATGCTATAACACTCCGGCTGACAGGAGGCTTAACCCCTTTAGTAAGCTGCCGGGTCGGTCGGCTTTATACCATGCTGTCGCGGGTTCGGTCGTTTATGAGACCTGTCGTTTGGCTAAAAATGGGCCCTGGACTCGAGAGACATGGGGAGATTGCGCTTACGCCGTTCTCGACGTAGTGGAGTCGTTTGGGGGGTGTGTGCACATTGAGGGGGTTGATCACCTTGAGGAGTTGAGGAAGGGACCAGCCGTATTTATCTCCAATCATATGAGTCTGCTAGAAACGTTTCTGTTGCCGCTTATGCTTCTTCCCTATACGGATGTGACATACGTCATAAAGCGTGGATTAAAGGACTTACCGTTTTTTCGAGATATCATGGATCGAATTGGTGCCGTAGCGGTGGGTAGGGAGAACCCGCGCGATGATCTAAAAGCTGTCCTCGGTGAAGGCGCCGCTGTTCTTGGGAGCGGTCGATCGGTCATTTTGTTCCCCCAGTCGACTCGGGCTGCGGTCTTTGACCCTGACGCGTTCAATCGAATGGGTGTTAAGCTCGCAAAAAAGGCGGGTGTTCCGGTGGTTCCTCTCGCTTTACGAACTGATTTTCTCGAGAATGGGCGGCTGATTAAAGAGATGGGCCTGGTTCGACCGGATCGTCCGATCCATTTCGCTTTCGGAACACCATTTAGAATAGAAGGCAACGGCCGTGATGAGCATGCGGAAATCGTTGAGTTTATAAGCATGCATTTGAAATCTTGGGGCGGGCGAGTAGCATCACTATCCTCTGATGAAGTGAAGGAGTAATATGATTCCAGATTTACAATCGAGTTTGATATGTGACGACGTGCGTCAGGAGCGAAATGGAAAATTCATTCTAATAGGTTTGTTTGATTCCATCGCTGTGCCGAAATTGCCATTAATGATTCCACGTTTGTGCATGGTGAATCGATGGTGCTGCGGGACTGGCACGTTTAAACAACGAAACCGTATAATTTCTCCCGCGAGCGACCTTGTATTGATTGAAGGGCAAGATGTGCCTGTCACGCTGGATGGAGACGAGGCGACGGCCACGGCTGTCGAATTCTTCATGAACGTTCAATTTAGTGACCCGGGAGTCTATTGGGTTGAGACGCTCTTGGATGGTGACCTGAAATTACGCTATCCATTACGGGTGAGCGTGGTTCAACAGGGGAGCACTCATTCGGGGCCGACACCCAGCTCCGAGTCCCTCTAGGCAGGTCGGTTTGTGGCTTGCAAAGAAAAGACTGGCTGTGCGATGCTGGCGCCGGTTAAAAACACATAAAGGTTATTAATAATATGTCAGCAGTACCCCAAGAGAAAATAGGTGTTATCGGGCTCGGCTATGTGGGTCTTCCGCTTGCGGTATCGTTTGCTGACCGCTTCGACGTGATCGGTTATGATCGAGCAGTCGATCGCGTGAAAGAGTTGCGGTCCGGCTATGACCACACCAACGAGGTTGAATCGGATCGATTAGAGTCGGATCAGTTAGAGTTTGTCGATTCCATCGATTCGCTCAAAGAGTGTACGTTCCTGATTGTTACTGTCCCAACCCCGATTACTGCCGACAAACTGCCCGATCTGACACCATTGCGGTCCGCAAGTGAGGCAATAGGAGGGGTCCTGCAGAAGGGGCAATGTGTGGTATACGAAAGTACCGTGTACCCAGGCGTCACGGAAACGGTTTGCCTCCCGATTCTTGAAAAAGTGTCTGGACTGACCTTAGGCGAGTTTAGTTTGGGTTACTCGCCAGAACGTATCAACCCAGGTGACCATGAGCATACGCTTGAAAAGATTATCAAGGTTGTGAGTGGTCACGATGCTGAGTGTCTTGAGCGCGTGGCCGCTGTTTATGGAGCGGTGGTGACGGCGGGCGTTCACTCAGCGCCGAATATTATGACAGCTGAGGCTTCAAAAGTTATCGAGAATGTTCAGAGAGACTTGAATATTGCGTTGATGAATGAACTGTCAAAGATCTTTACTCGACTGGGTTTGCATACAGACGAAGTCCTTGATGCGGCGGCAACAAAATGGAACTTCCATCGTTATCATCCCGGCTTAGTGGGTGGCCACTGTATCGGCGTTGATCCGTACTATTTGACCAAGCTAGCGACCGAGTTGGATTACAATCCCGACGTGATATTGAGTGGTCGGCGTATAAATGACTCAATGGGGCGCTATGTCGGTAAATTGGTGCTGCGAGAGTTGGCTGATCGAGGTGTGCAGGCCAAAACCGCTAGAGTACTTCTCTTGGGGGTAACTTTTAAGGAGAATGTCCCTGACATGCGCGGAACACTAGCGCTCACGTTGTATAAATTTTTGGATAAAACAGTAGAGTCGACCATGGTATGGGAACCCCTCATTTCCGACGATGTTCTGGAAGAGCGTTACGAGGTTCAGGCTCGAACATTGGAAACAGCGGGAGATCTTGACGCGATCGTTTTGGTCAATAGCCATGACGCATTCAAGGAGCTCTCGTTGACTGATTTGAAAGCACGTATGCGGACGCCTGTCATTGTGGACGCAAAAAACTTTTTTGATCGTGTTGAAGCTGATCGGCTTGGTTTTAATTACGTGGGGTTGTAATGCGCCACAGTGCTGTGTCGCTGAATCTAGATCAATTTCGAGAAAACGTCTCGACCGTCTTGTCCTCCTTGGGTGAGACCACCCTTATCTTTGTGATCAAAGCGGACGCGTATGGTCATGGTATGGATAGGATCGCTCCTGCTGCTCTTGCATCTGGGATTGACACCTTCGCCGTAGCCCATGTGCACGAAGCTGTTGAGTTACGGTCAATCGCTCCTACTGCCCGGATCATTATTATGGCTCCGATAGCGGTATCAGACTCTGCTGCTGTAGTGATGGGTGGTTTTGAATTGGTTGTAACTGATGTGGATCAGCTTAGCGACCTTGACGCAGCAGCAGCTGGCTCTAGCGAGTTGTTAAAGGTCCATGTGAAGCTTGATACTGGGATGGGGCGGTTCGGTATTCTGTGGACGGATGTTGGCGGGCTTGTGGATAAGGTGGCTGCATGCCGTTTTTTATCGCTGGTGGGTGCGTGTTCGCATTTTTCGTCTGCCGATGAGGATGCCGCGTATTCCGCTATCCAAATCGCGCGGTTTCGGGAGGCCGTTACGGAATTGGAATCCACTCTCGGGAGATCTTTGGAAAAGCATTTGGCTAATTCCGCAGGCGTTCAATATGTTGACGGGGCGCTCTTTGATTCCGTCCGGATGGGACTTATCTTGCTGGGGTACAACCCTGGATGCGGTGGTCGGAGGGTGGATACGCGTCCGGTTCTGTCTTGGCGCTCAGTGGTTTCGCAGCTCCGCAATCTCCCACCCGAGTTTCCGATAGGTTATGGCGGAACGTTCGTCACTGATCGAGAGACGCGATTAGCTGTGTGTCCTGTTGGATACGCTGATGGTTATAGCCGTGCGTTGAGCAACGTAGGGGTTGTCTTGATCGATGGCGTCCGGTGTCCCATTCGTGGACGGGTGAGCATGAATTCGATGACGGTTGATGTGACGAATTGTGCGCATGTGGCTGTTGGCGATAGCGTGACCTTGATAGGCGAAGACGGGGATGAGGTTATCGACGCTGATGATCTAGCAGTGTGGTCGGGCTCCGTGTCGTACGAAGTTTTGACCGGTATCCGTTCACTTAGAACCGACTAGACGGCTGGAGGCTTAGCCTCGGGTAGTTCAACAGGTGTGGCGGGTTCTTCGGGCTGGCTCTCCACTAAAAATTCCAAAACCGTTTCGCCTGTTTCCCATTGCCTGAGTAAATTCATGTCGTTGGTGCATTCCCTAATTTCATCTAACAGATGGGCTTCTCCTGAGTGCCATCTTTCTTGGAGTGTGTCTCTCCGACTTTTTACGGTCTTTCGCCGAATCTTAAGCAATAGGCCTTTAATGGCATCATTTCTGGAGAAATCCCGGCCGGTTGCCTTGTTTTTAGACATTTGTGCTTTAGCAGCGACGCGCTGCAGGGTTCCGTCTGGATCGTCGAGCTCGCTCAGGATGCTGGACAGACTGCATTGTTTTTCGTGTGAGGAGAGCGTTGCTTCGATCAAAATTCGGCAGGAGCTGTGTCTAATCAGGCTGATAGGGAGGTACTTGGAAAGATAATCACATAAAGTAGGGTCTGCGACCAGGTGCTCAAGTAGCTCCCACTCTTCTTTTGGAGGGGGAGAGTCCGGAGAGAGAAGAGGGGCGGGAGCCTCTTCCTCCTTGCGTCTCGGCGCTGCTCTGGGTTTCGTACCCGCGAGTTCTTGTCGAAGCGCATCGACTGGAATGCTCAGTCGTTTTGCGGCCAGCTGTAGGAGGTGCGCCTGTTGTACGGCGCTTGGGGAGAGTCGAATGGTGTCTAGTACTGACTTCGTTGCCCGGATGAGCCCTGCCTCTGAGTGAATGTCTGATCGCTCGCCGAGAATATCGATCTGAAAATCAAGAGCTGACGTGGCATCTGTGACCAGTTGGTTAAACCCGTCGGCGCCATGTTTAAGAATATAGGAATCTGGATCTTCGCCGTTCGGAAGTTTTGCGATGCGGACCGCGAGACCTGTATTCATGAAAATCCGCGCACTCTTAATGGCCGCATTCTGGCCGGCGGTATCAGAGTCAAATACGATAACCACGCTATCTGTATATCGTTTCAGAATGCGCGCATGATTCTCTGTAAATGCCGTGCCCTGGGATGCGACACTTGTTCGAATATCTACAGAGTGGCAGCGGATGACGTCAATTTGGCCCTCACAAATAATTGCCTCTCTCGTCTCGGTCATTCCATGACGTGCTTTCTCGAGGGCGTAGAGAACCTGACTCTTCTTGAATAGCGGTGTTTCAGGGCTATTGATGTATTTGGCTCCTTTGGCATCGGCGGAAAGCATTCGGCCACTGAAGCCTATGACGCGTCCTAGCTCGTCACGAATAGGGAACATGAGTCGATCGCGAAATCTGTCATAGACGCCTTTGCCTGCAGAATCGCCGTCGCCCTTTTTGGGAACCACGAGGCCGCATTGGAGGAGTTGCTCCTCGGTATAGTCGTTTTGTTTAGCCCATTTGAGAATGACATCCCATGAGTCGGGCGCATATCCAACAAGAAACTCTTCGGTCGACGTGGCATCGATTTTCCTCTCCGAGAG
>CAXMRT010000240.1:0-27273 GCA_964196025.1 uncultured Gemmatimonadales bacterium
TCTAGGTCGTTATGCGATCTTTGTATTTGGGTATCCTGATCACGATTGCTGATCAGTGGACAAAGGTCGTGGTGCAATCTCGCATCCACTTGGGTGAGCAAATTCCGGTTATCGAGAATTTCTTTAATCTCACCTACGTTCAGAACCCAGGTGCAGCTTTTGGTATATTTTCGGGTTTCAGGATTGGCCTGAGTTTACTGTCAGTCGTAATGCTGGGGCTGATGATCCGCTTTCGACGCGTCTTTTTTACAGATTCCATTTGGCATCGAATTGCGTTCGGATGCCTGATAGGTGGGATTGTGGGTAACTTCCTCGATCGGGTACGACTGACTTACGTTGTTGATTTTTTGGACTTCTACTGGCGGTCCCATCACTTTGCCTCATTCAATGTTGCCGATTCGGCCATTTGTGTGGGTGTATGCATATATCTAGTGACGAGTTATATGCACCCCAAGGCCGACGTTGGAGTCGTGAGGGACGGGGGCGGTGCTGTGGATAGCGAAACACCTTCCACCCCCTCAGAATGACTCTATCCGCCTTCTTCTTGGTGGGACCGACAGCATCTGGGAAGTCATCGGTCGCGGAGGCTCTTGCGCGCGAGGATGGTTCCGAGCTGCTTTCAGTTGATTCGATGCAGGTCTATCAGGGGCTGGATGTTGGAACCGCGAAGACCCCCGTTGTTGATCGGGAGGATCTCTTGTATCACGGCTTAGACGTGGTGGAGCCGCTGATACGGTACAGTGTTTGGCAATACCGTGAGATGGCGATCTCAGGGGTGTCTGCAGCGATGCAGCGGGGAAACAACATCATCGCGGTGGGCGGCAGTGGATTTTATGTTCGCGCCCTGATTGATGGTCTAACAGCTACACCGGCATCCGATCCCGCACATCAACGCCATTGGCTCGCTATATATGAGTCTGAGGGCATATCGCCGTTGCAGGACGAGCTTAAGTCTCGGGACTTAGCAGCCTACGAGGCGCTCGAGAATCCTGAGAATCCGCGTCGTTTGATCCGAGCCCTAGAATTGGCAGAAAAAGGGGGTGGCGGTCCGGTCAAAACCTGGAAGCAGGGAGATGAACGTCCTATGTTGACGGGGATACGGATGGAGCCGGAACTGTTGCGTGCTCGGATACGAGAGCGCGTGGAAATGATGTATGCGTGTGGATTGATTGCTGAGGTTGAAGGCCTTTTGGGACGTGGTTTACGCGATGCCCCGACGGCCGCTCAAGCGTTGGGCTACAGTGAGGCTATAGCATGTATAGATGGGGAGTTGGCGATAGACGACGCGATCGAGAAAACGGCTGGCAGGACCTGGCAGCTCGCGCGCCGGCAGATGACGTGGTTTCGCCATCAGGCTAGAGTTGATTGGATTGACGTTGACGGTACGAGTGATATTCTTGACGTCGCAAACCGTGTTAAAGAATCTTGGAGGACTCATGGATCGGTCCAATTACCCGAATGATATGGATAAGGTTGAGGCGGTTCCCAACCGAGTAAGTGATATGCCTGAACGTCTTCGGCCTCGTGAAGCGTTGGAAAGGATGGGGGTGGAGCATGTATCAGACGACGTCTTGATTGCGATCCTTCTGCGAACTGGTATCCCAGGCCTGAATGTGGCGGAGCTATCTAGACACCTCCTCCGTCGTTTTGGTAGCCTCACCGCGCTCGCTAAAGCGTCGGTCGAGGATCTGGCAGCATGCCGAGGCATGGGGCCGGTGAAGGCGCAGGTGTTGGCTTCTGCTTTGGAGTTAGCGCGACGGTTGTCTCAAGAGTCCTTGCCCGACAAACCAAGCTTACGCTCCCCTCAGGACGTCTACGAGGTGATGAAGGAGCTCGCTCGTCCTCGCCAAGAAGAGGTGTTTTGGGTCCTTTTTCTTGATACAAGACATCGACTCATTCGTCCGCCTTTTGAAATGTCGAAGGGAATCATCGATGCGAGTCTGGTTCATTCTCGCGAAGTCTTCCGGGAAGCGATTGCCTGTTCTTCTTCAGGTGTGATATTGGCTCACAATCATCCGTCAGGCGACCCTACGCCATCGCAGGACGACATCCGAGTCACTCGTCAATTGGTGGATGCAGGCCGAATTGTGGATATCCGAGTTCTCGACCACGTTGTGATCGGCGCGGTGTCAGCCTCCCGCGCCAAAGGTTACTCGAGCTTGCGAGAATTGGGCCTCGTGTCGTTCTCAGCCTGAATCGATTCGGTTGGCTTGGGGTATACGTGCGTCTTCTTTTTGAGCTCAATAAGGGTTCCTGAAGTCCATTTCGCCTGGTTGAGAATAAAGAGTTTCGCGAGCATATGCGCATCAGCGTCTCCGCGATGTGCTTTAGGAAACGCGTAGCCAGCCTCCTTCGCTAAGAGGGTGAGCGTGTGAGAGCGTTGCGCGGGTGCCCATAATCTAAAAAGCTTAAGGGTATCTAGGGTCTGTGGCAGTTGAATGGAGATCCCGTTGCGTTTCCGCTCAACTTCCATGAATCGAACATCGAAGCTCGCGTTGTGGGCGATAAGCACCGTGTTGCTACAGTAGCTAATAAACTCGGTATACACCGATTTGAAACGAGGCGCATCTATTAGGACTTTGTCGGTAATCCCGTGAATGCGAGTTGCTGAAGCGGGGATGTTGATAGGGGGCCGAACCAGCCAGGACCGACTGGAGAGCAATTTTCCTCCACGAAACTGAGATGCCCCGAGTTCTATGATGAAGTGTTTGCTAGCCATAAGGCCGGTCGTCTCAACATCAAATGCCGTGAAGGTGGTGTGCGTCAGGGTGTTTGTCTCGCGTGCGTAGGAGTAGGGATGAGCTACCGCGACCACGAGTAGTGCGGCGAGGGGTATTAATATGTGTTGGCGACGGTACATCGTTATTCCTTTCACGACTTCCATGCTACCTCGACTCTCAGAGAGTATCAGTTCTTCTTGTGTTTGGCACGCTCGAAACATACACTTTAACTATGTTTACCGACAAACAATATACATTCGATCGTGTCATTCGCCTGAGTGTCTTCGCTGCTGCGATGTGGGCCTTGATTTCGCTGTTCGGCTACCTCGCCGACGCGTTGATTCCCTTTGTGGTGGCCATGCTGCTGGCCTATCTCTTGAACCCTCTCGTGTCATGGGTTCAGACGAAGGTTCAGAACAGGTTGGCGGCTGTTCTAGTGACGCTAACAGGCGTGTTCTCAGCGTTTATCCTGTTGGTCATGATTGTCCAGCCGATGATCGGTCGCGAAGTCAAAAATCTGCAAGTTCTTGTGACGGATATCGCTGCCGAGAAACAGGTCCAGAAAGAAAAAGCCATGCTCGAGTCAGGCGGGACGAATCTTGTGATGACGACTTGGGTTGATGACGCGCAGGAGATGGCTCGGGAGATGGTCGATGATGCTGACCTTCAGGAGTTACTGTCTTCGGAACGACTGTTGCCCGTCGTCGGTGGCGTGATGCGAAAGGTTTTGCCCGGGGTTGTCGGTGTTGTTCGAGGTGCGACGTCTATCCTGTTTGGATTATTTGGTCTCTTGATTATTCTTCTATACCTGATCTTTCTATTGATGGATTACGACGTGGTCCGCAAGGACTGGAAAACGTTAATACCCAAGCCCTACCGTGCTGGCATTCTGGAGTTTCTTGTAGAGTTTGATGATGGCATGAGTCGTTATTTTCGTGGGCAGGCAGTAGTTGCCAGCTGTACGGGTGTTTTGGCTGCTATTGGTCTCGGATTGATCGACCTACCGCTCGGTATCCTTCTTGGACTTTTTGTTGGATTGCTAAACATGGTTCCTTATCTCCAGATTCTAGGGATGATTCCTGCGATTCTTCTCGCTGTGATGAAGGGCTTGGACCCTCAGTCGACGACAGGTCCGCTCGGATGTGTGTTGCTCGTGCTGCTCGTGTTTGCTGTCGTGCAACTCATCCAGGATGCGTACCTGGTGCCAAAGATCATGGGGCGGGTGACTGGCTTGAGCCCAGCTATTATACTCCTGTCTATTTCAATCTGGGGTACACTGCTAGGCTTGCTAGGCGTGGTGATCGCGTTGCCGATGACCTGCCTCGTCCTCGCTTATTATAAGCGGTTTCTTAAACAGATGGAAACCGACGGGTCAAGCTCTACGGAAGAAGGCGTCGTTTAAACCGGTTGCAGCAATGTGTCCATCACTTTTTGAATTGTTCAAACGTGAACGGTTTGAGACCGGGGCAGTACGATTGGGCGTATTCAAAGTTGCTGCGGATACCTAGGAGTTCAGGCCAGTAGGGCCATGTCAGGCACTGGGTTGGTTTCACGTCATGCACCAGACATTTGTTCTCCTTCAGGAAAATACAGTCCTGATTGGGATGTGCCGTGAGAAGTGGGCGGTTTCCGCTTTTATATGTGTACTCTTGATAGAAATCGATGAGAGAGATCTCTAGATAGTCGGCTATTCGTGCTGCATCTTCGGGCGTAACAAAGACATCGCCTTCGCCTTTGCAGCAGTTTCCGCATTGTTGGCAGGAAAACGCGCTGGGAGTATCAGTTTTATCCGTCATGTCGCCGGATACTACCGAGGTTTTGATGGATTGTCCAATGTTTGGAGGGTTCCCAGTCGCCAGCGACTCGTTCGGTCAGGCCAGGAGCGTTTATCGAAATTGTAGGCTAGGTTTTACTGCCGGTGGTTACGGCCCTGAATGCTGACCATTCCATTGAGTCTATTGGGAATGGCTCGCGACGACGCTTATAGATATGCCGCCTCTAGCATTGAAGTTGCCGGTGACCGTCATAGAGCGCGGCTGGAGGAGCTTAACGAGGTCATCCAGAATTCTATTCACGACAGCCTCGTGAAAAATCCCTTGGTTTCGGAATGAACCGAGGTACAGCTTTAGTGATTTGCTCTCTAGGCATGTTTTGTCGGCCACATATTCGATTACGATCGAGCCGAAGTCGGGCTGTCCCGTAATCGGGCAAACTGCGGTGAATTCGGGACAGTTGAAGGTGATAACGTAGTCTCGTTCAGGGTGACGGTTTTCGAAGGCTTCAAGGGTGGCCTCTTCCGGTGATGGGGGGAGTGTGGTCTTGCTTTGTCCAAGCAGGGATAGGTCGTTGTTCGGTTGGTTTGTCATTGTGCTTCCTACTTCTCTGTAATTCGAAAATACCCTTTCCAGTTTTCTGGCGGATGGTTGATCCAGTGATCGCAGCGTGACAGATAGCTTTTTGCAGCGGTATCAGTCTCTGCGATGCCAGAAAAAAGTTGTCGTGCAGAATTGAAGTCACCAGCATAAAAGGTTTCAAGTGCGGAGGCAAAGGTTTTAAGCGTGTCTTGGTTTTTGGTGTACGCGTCCGCGGTCATAGGTTCATAGATTCTCACAGGTTCGTCTTTGCCCACAACTTGAACCCAGCCAAGCTCTCGTCGTGGAAGATCGTGGGCGCATTGGGCGAGGGTGTGCTCAGAAATCATGAGGAATGTGCCGAACTGTTTATTGATGCCTTCGAGACGCGCGGCGAGATTTCCGGCATCACCAAGAAATGTGTAGTTGAAGTGTTGAGTGGAGCCCATGTTTCCAACGACGACTTTGCCGGTGTTGAGCCCTGCACGGGCGTAGAGCTGATGCCCGTAGCGTTGTGCGAGGTCCTCGCGCATGTCATCGAGTTTTTTCTGACACGCTAGAGCTGCATGCACGGCAGTCATCGCATGACCTTCCATATAGACGGGTGCGTTCCAGAAGGCGATAACGGCATCTCCTTCATACTTATCGATGGTGCCGCCAGAGTCTTGGATGATGTTGGACATTTGGGTCAGGTACTCGTTCAAGAGTGCTGTAAGTTCGGTAGCTGTTAACGACTCAGAAATGCTGCTGAATCCTTGCACGTCGGAAAAGTAGATGGTTAGTTCACGTTCCTCTCCGCCCAGCTGCAATAGTTCTGGGTGTTGGCAAACTTTATCGACCCATGCATGGTTCATGTACTGGGAGAAGGCGCGCTTGATGAACTTTTTTTGTTTTCCTTCTAGCGCGTAATTGATTGTCAGTGCGGTGACGAGGGCGAGCAGGGCGCCCACGGTGGGGATGAATACCGGGGACCATACGCCGGTTTGATAGTAGAGTAGTCCGAGTAGATAAGGTAGAGGCAGGAAGATGGCGAACAGCGCTATAGCGTGTATCCCGCGTGTAGTGAAGCGTGCGAGGAATCCACAGAGAAACACACAGAGAGTGAGTAGTAGTAACAGCTCTGTCGTATTTGCGTCCCGAATCCCGTCGCTTGAGAGGATGTTGTCGAGCAGCGTAGCGTGGATCATGACGCCGGGTGTGATGGGGTCGAGTGGGGTTGGTTTGAGGTCGAGCATCTCAGGAATCGTGCTGCCAAAAATTACGTATGCGTCTTTAAAAAAATCTGGTGAGAGCTGCGGTTCCTTTCCCTGCAGCAACTGAAGTTCAGATGCGATGACCTCGGCCGCATTTACAGACGGATAAACGCCTTGTGTTCCCCGATATGACAGTATTGCTAACCCGTTCTTGTCTAGGGGGATAGATGTTTGGTTGTTGATGAGTAGTTGATTGCGGGTAAGGGTTATTTTGGCGCCAGGGTTGGCTGCTAGATAGCCCGCAAGTGCGAGTGATGGGATGTATCTATCTTCGTGGATAACAGCGACGGGTGCGCGGCGGACAATTGAGTCAGAATCGGGGATTGCCGCAACGGTTCCGATTCGAGTGCTGTTTGTCGCGACTTGAGGGATCGGGAAGGCTTGGTGGTGATAGCTGAGCGACGGGTGTGGTGACGTAACTGGGAGGTAATCGGTCGGGTCAATAAAGGGTGGCCATCCCGGCTGCCCGCCCTTGCCTTTGTAGGTCAACATGGCGGAGACGAACGGGGGGCCGTTTTGAATGCCAGTGGCAAAGGTATTGTCATCGGAGATTCCGTCACGGGAATCATCAAAGTAGGTGATGTCGAACATCACGGACTTGGCTCCGCCTCGTTTTAGAAATGAGAGCATGGGCGCGTAGACCTCGCGTCGCCAGGGCCAGGGCATCTTATGATTGCTACGCATCCAGTCTCTGGAGGGTGTATCGAGAAGAATAAGCCGTATGTTTGAGGTGTTCTGTGTTGGTTTATGCAGGGCCCTGACCCGGGGGTCCCAGGTCCTGTACTCCCAAGATTGAAGACCCAGTTCGGTGCTGAAATGGTGGAGTGCGTAGGTGACGAGGACGGTAGCCAAGCCGATAGCTAGGCCTTGTATAAGTTTCCGCCTCATCGGTTCCGCTGTTTAGAGGTTGCCGAGCGCTCGGGTATAGCGTGCCTGTCTTTGGGCATGTATGGATCCCTTTGGCGTGCTGGCCAAAGACTTGTTGATGTTGGTGATACGCTCACTTGGATCGGGGTGAGTCTTGGCGAACCCCTTCTTGTCGGGTGTGTAGCGAGCATTCATGACGTCTAGCACGCGCGTAAGCGCGTAGGGGTCGTATCCAGCCCGTTGGAGTAGGTCAACTGCAACGAGGTCGGTCGTCGCCTCGAATTCGCGTGAATAGCCGTTCTTAAATCCGTTGTTGATCACATCTGCGATGGTATCGCCGAAGGCGCCGGTCAGAGCTCCGATGTCCTGGCTGGCTTGGGCCTTGATGAGTTCGATGGCGAGTACCTTAAGGACCTCGCGCTTGCGGCCTTTACTGATGGCGCTCATGCCATGGTCTAGTTGAACATGGGCGACTTCGTGGGCGAGAACCGCTGCAACTTCGTCTTCGGACTTACAGCACTTTAGAAGTCCTCGGCTAATCATGATGAATCCGCCGGGGGCAGCGAATCCATTGATCTCATCTGTATCGAGGATGATGAAGTGGTAACCACTCCACGTTTGAGGCTTGTCTGATAGGGCCGCGAGGGTTTGGCCAATAAGGTTGATATACATATTGGCCGTGTTGTTGTTCACGACGCCGGAGTCCGATGTAATGGTGGCTGCAATTGAGCGACCGATATAGTGCTTTTGGTCAGGAGTGAAATCTTCGAGGGCCTTCGCGCCGGCTTGAATAACTTTAGTTCCTGCGCCTACGTGCTCTGCGCCAGGGACACCTGCAGCGGATGCAACCGAACCGGCGGCACTGATGAGCTGATCGCTGACGCAACCCGTGAGAAGGATTGAAAGGGCGACGGCAAGGGACGAGAACGCAGCATGTCTGATCATTTTACGCTCCCGGTCTTAATCGTTAATCCGCCTTGCTTGAGAAATAACTGACTTTGCTTGGTGGTGATTTTCCATTTCTCCATCTTGTCGACGGCGGTCATGTTGACCTTGGGGTTTTTTGCCATAAATTTCTTTTCGACATCACTATTGAAGCCCGGGACGGCCGCAGCGAGTTCTTGTTTTCCTGTGCCGCTTGTTGCGCGGGAGGCGTCCATCGTGAGGTCTAGTTTCCTCTTTTGAAGGCTGGTTGCTGGTACCCATCCGGTTTTACCGCCGGACGTGGTGACTTGCAGATAGCTGCCCCGTTCACTGAGGACGGTGAGCTTATCATTGGCGCGGAGGATCGCGAGGGTTTGAGCGCCAAAACCGGGACTGGATAGGAGATTCGCCTCTTGAACATTCAGGTATTGAGGCGACTTGGGGCGGGCGTGCACGGATGGGGTGACGAAAGTTATCCCGATCACGATTAGTAATCCTAGGATTCCGTAGCTTTTCATGCAAAATACTCCTTGTATTGCCCGTTGTTGAGAAGCGATCTACGCTTTATAGTAGAGCCTCAGTACATCTTGTTTATACCATAGTGGAGCTGATTATGAAGAAATTTATGTGTTTGTTGCTAATGATCGGATTTTTAGTGTTGTCTCAGGGGTGTAACTCTATCAAGCCGCCAAACACGCCGGCAGTGCAGAAGACGTTTGTTGTGACCGGTTACTGTCGCTGTGGGAAGTGTTGCAGTTGGAAGCGTAACTGGATGGGGCGCCCCGTTTATAAGAGTAACCCTTCGGTTCGAAAAGCTGTCGGAGTCACTGCAAATCAAAACAAGGCACGTGTTGGGACAATTGCCGCTCCGAAAGAAATCAAGTTCGGAACCGTGATGCGCGTCCCCGGATACGGCTATGGGGTTGTCGACGATCGAGGCGGTGCTATTGATAATATGGAAATCGACCTCTACTTTAATTCCCATCGCGAGGCGTTACGTTGGGGACGACAGACCCTGACTGTTGACGTTTGGTACAAGTGACCGCGGTCTAGGCTTGGGTATTCGTTTGGTTGCCGGCTTGTTCTGATGACTGTATGAGTGAGTGAATATGCTGCGCTCGCTTATCAAGAAGTGCAAGGATGATAGCGCCGGTCCCGATGAACGTGATTGAAAAAAGAAGGGGTGACAAGATGCTGGCGGGCAGATAAATAACGACAAAATAGACGAAGAGACCCGATAGCATCAGCATAAGAGCTGAGCTTGGCTTCTGGGTATCGATTCTAGACGCAAACAGTGTTCCGATGACAAGTATAATAACGACTTGTGCGAGGAGCGTGCTCATTCCAAGACACGAGGCAAGAAAGACGGTCAAAGGGAACACTATGCCAGTCGTGCCGACGGTGGCGAAGATAATCACCGATAGGATAAGGAAAATCACCGTGCCTACTCCGATTAGCATGCAGGTGAACATGGATGTGCGGACTCGGTGAACCGCTTGGCTAGCGAGTTCAGGCGTGATGCCGCAGAAGAGAATTCCGATCACAAAGAATGACATACAGAACGTGATGCGGAGTGTCAGCCCTGAAAGCACGTTTTCTGATGCAGCGGAATCTATTGAGCTTTCAGAGATGCCGCCTGTGATCGCATCGGGATCATTGATAATAAGCGTTGCGCCAGGTTGATGGTATAGGCGACCGCCGATGGTCGTGCCCTTAGGTATTTGGATGGTGTTGGCTGTGACATGGACGTCACCCTCAAACGTTCCGCCTAGGACGACACTAGTCGCCTTGACGCGTGTTGTGCCGATCATCAGACCGTTGACGCTTACGTCGACGGCTTCGAGATAGGCATCTCCTCGGACAACCGTCCCTGTCCCAATCGAGAGGGTCGCGTCTGGGCTTAGTGGCCAAGAGGCCATGGCGCTAAAGTTTCCTTCAAAAATCCCGTTTGCGCTGATTGAGCTGAAGCTAAACACTCGAACATGGTCCTCAAACCGGCCGTTGAGTTCGATAGCGTTGGCGATGCCCCAGATATCGTTTTCGAACACTCCCTCTAGCAAGCAGCTTCCGAGTGTGTTGGTTTGATTATCAGCAGGTCCCGTAGGTGCGGTTTGCCAAGGGACGAGAAATATGAAGTCGTCCTTCATTGTGCCTTGTACGTCGATGGATCCGGATGCATTGACCCACGTTTCAGCCGAGACGGTGTTGCTGGATGAAATTCTATAGTGGTTCGTGGTGGTGAATGTGTGCGATGCGCAAAGACTATCGGGAAGCACAGATAGGAGCGTCAATAGTAACAGGGTTGTGAGAGTACGAATCATTGGCTGATCATAGAGAGAAAGGTGGGCGCATGCAAGGTGGAGTCAGGGCGAAAAGAGGCGGTTAAGCGCGTCCTGATCAAGTGATCCTTCGCCGTAGTAGGGGTCGCGACCGGCAGAACCTTGGTCTGAGAGCGACTTTTGAAATCCGGTTAACACCGTCTCTGGATTTTCGTCGGGCCGAGTGGCCCAGTATCGTGAGAGGTTGTTGGCGACGAACGCGGTAGCGATTGATGTGCCGCCGAAGGTGCCGCTTGGCTGATCGTCGTCGGTTGTTGGCATACGGGCAAACCCAGCGGCACTGATATCAACAAAATCCCCATAATTGGAGTCTTCCCACCGTGTGCCTTCGCGGTCGAGGGCGCTGACGGCAACGACGTTTGGGTATGCTGCCGGATAGAGAGGGTGCCCAGTGGGGGTGTTGCCTGCGGCTGCGACGACGATCGCGCCATTGTTGTGGGCGTAGGTCATAGTGTTTGCCATAAACTCGCTTGGGTACTCGGCGCCCCAGCTTAGGCTAAATACCCGTGCGCCGTTGGAAAGGCCGAAGTCGATGCTCTGCATGAGTTCGTAGCTGGACGCATGGCCGTCGTCATCAAATGCTTTGATCGCGACAATGGGAGCGTTGAGAGCACCCGTTTGTGGGTCGACGCCGATGGGGGAGATGTAGCCCGATGCCAAGTACGCCATATGGGTGCCGTGTCCGTCGGAGTCGGTGAGTGCGAGCGAAGGCATTGGCGCATTGAGGGAGGCTATAACGCTTCCAGATATGTGAGACTCTGGGGTCAACCCAGTGTCGAGCACAGCTACGGGCATTCCGTTTTTGTTGACGCCGTTAGGGGCTGTGGCAATGTTGGTTGGGGTTTCAGTGCGGGAAACAAGAGGTTGTGAGGGTTCGTAGATTAGGTTGGGTTCAGCATGATCGACGAGTGGGTTGTTCTTTAGGTCATCTACCGCGTCGAGGACGTTGTTCCCAGGTTCGAGCTTCAGTCGGTAGAGTCCTTGGGATTCGAGGCTGTCAATTGGCGTAGCGTGAAGTGTTTTTAGTAGGGCTTTAAAGTCAGAAAGGGATGCGGTGGAGTTAAGGCGTAGGAGGATTTCATCTTTGACGAATTTCACTCGAATGGTTCGCGTGTTATTTCTTTTACTAGAAGCGATATGTTGGGCTTTTGTCAGCTTCTTTGCGCGTTCTACCTTTCCAGGTTTAAAGACGTGGACGCTGGCGAGGACTGGCCATTTCCCGAGAGGGCCGCGCATGACGTCCCATCGAACCGTGTAATTGAGAGGTGATATGATCGCTTTCAGTGCTTTTTCACTGGCCATATTCGTAAATGTTGCCGAGACAGAGCGTGTTAGGCTTGGATCGATTCTCACGTCCACTCCTGTATCCGCAATTTGTTGGAGTAGCGTATGCAGGCTGGCGTTTGACGCGGTTAGAGTGATGGAGTCCTCTGTGAAGTCCATTGTCAATACATTGGCCGCTTGGTTCTGACCAGCGAGGAGCGTTATTACAACAAGTATGCTTGCGCGAAACATGCGACTATTCTAGTGGAGCTGTGTGGGTATTACAATACTGCATCAATAAATGAATTCTCCTATTTGGACAAATCCTGTATATTTTTGTTGGTTTTATATGAGCACTGATCAGATCAAGAATAGACACTATCATTTTGTCGGTATCGCTGGGGTGGGGATGAGCTCTGTGGCGGCGGCTGTACAAGGCTGTGGGGCCGAGGTGTCGGGAAGTGACCGATATGCGGACAGCGGCACATCATTGCCGGTGTTGGACGTTCTGCGCACCAGTGGCGTGACGATCGTTGCGCAGGATGGTTCTGGCGTGCGCCGCGACACACGAGCTGTTGTTGTGAGTACGGCCATAGAGGGCGATAACCCAGACATCGTGAGGGCCACGGCCTTAGGCGTCCCTATTCTCCATCGGTCGGAAATGTTGGCGATGCTTATTGATGGCAAAGAATGCATTGCAATCGCGGGCACCTGCGGAAAAACGACTGTTACGGGAATGGTGGGTTATTTGTTGGAGCAGTTGGGAGTCGATCCCAATGTGGTCAACGGGGGGGCAGTTGTGAATTGGCGCAGCAAGTCGGCTGTTGGTAATGCTCGGTGTGGCGCTAGCGATGTGTGGGTGATCGAAGCTGATGAGAGCGACAAGAGCTTGTTGGCCTACCGGCCCTCGCGTGCTGTGATTACGAATATGAGTGAGGATCATTTTTCGTTGGCTGAAACCCGAGACCTGTTTGCGGAATTTGCCAAGCAAGTGGAGAGAAGTGTGATTACGGGCTCGCTGGATGAGGTTGAGTTTGACTGTTCCGGAACTTTCAGCACTTTCTGTTACGCAGGGCATTCTTTTCGCCTGAATATTCCAGGTGTTCATAACGTCGAAAACGCTGTGCACGCCATTGAGTTGTGTCGGTCGATGGGATTTGAGGTGGGTGCGATCGGGCAGGCATTGGAAGGCTTTGAGGGGATTGAGCGACGGCTTGAATGTGTGGGCTCGATTAACGGTGTGGCTGTCTACGATGACTACGGGCATAATCCAGCAAAGATCTCTGCCGCGTGGTCCTGTCTGTCGCCTCACTTTGAGCCGTTACATGTGATTTGGCGTCCGCATGGTTACGGCCCGCTTGCCTCAATGAATAAGTCGTTGAGAGAGATGTTTGCGGACCAATGCCGGCCGAGTGACCGCTTGTACATTCTGCCTGTGTACTATGTTGGTGGAACGATCGCACCGGTGTTAGACGCTAAAGAGTTCGTATCGACACTTAACGCAGAAGGCACCGCCGCGAGTTATGTTGAGACATATGACGATTTAGGTGAGTTGCTCAAGGCTGAGGTCAGGGGGCCTGCTGCGGTGATTTGTATGGGTGCTCGAGACCCAGAGTTGCCGCACTTTGCTCGCCGGCTGCTGACGGATCTAGCCTGACTGATCGTCTGCGGGGGCGTTTAACTCTTCCTGAACCTCTTTGATGTCGTGAGAGTGCATCATGAAAAATACTCCGCCCACCAAGCTCCAAAAAAGGATGCATCCTGTGGTGATGCCTGAAAGGCTGAATGCGGTGCTTTCGTTTAAGCCGACGTTTGCAAAGATGTAGACGGCCGCAAACTCTCTAACGCCAACGCCGCCAGGTGTAGAGGGAATGGCTCCTATTGCTGAGACGCACGGATAGAGCGTGAGGTAGACTATGAACGGCAGGGTTAGCTCCAGTGCTTGACCGATCTTGAAACATGCAAACGCGGTGAGTATGTGGGCGACCAGAGAGAGGCTGACGGTGATGATGAGCAATCCCGGGTGTTTTCGACAGATGTAAAAGGCATTATATATTCGACGAACGAACTTAACGAAGACGGATTTTCGTTCGAGCACCTGAAGAAAATGAAATGTTTGGAAAAGGTCTTTTGAAAACAAAATGGCGAATGCGACGGGAATTACTGCAAACGTTATGACGATTATCTTCCATATTGACTGGGCAACTTCTGACCCGACGAAGAGCTGTTTGTTGGTCAAGCACATGATGCCGGTCAGTATGATGAGGGAGCTCAAGCCGATGACTCGATCGATCACCACGGAAGTGACCGCTTCTGTGTGATTCGTTTTTGTGAGCCGAGCGGTGTAACCCGCCTTGATCAAGTCTCCTCCAACGGAGCCGGGCATAACGGAATTAAAAAATTGGCCAATCAACGTCAGTGTGAACGTTTTTGAGAGTGTTAAGCGGATGTCTAGCGCCTTCAGAATAATATTCCATCGAACGCAGCCGATGCTTATGCAGGCAAGAAGGCTTGCTAGTGCTGCGCACACCGACGCTGGGTGAGAGCGTACTCTGCTGAATTCCAGGAGGATTTTATTGCGTGTTTCGGGGTCATGCAGGAAGTAGGTTATCAGTGCAACCGCGATACTAATCTTCAGGATTGCAACGAGGTGCTTCTTGTTGACCTTCATACCGCGGCGTAGACGTCGCGGAGTGATGTTTGCAGGGAGATCTTTGGTGACCAGTTTGTGTCGGTGTGAATACGTGTGACGTCGAGTAGCGGCCAGTGATCGGCTGGTCGAAATTTGTTTGGATCGATCTCAATGGTGGGCGAAACTCCGGAAATTTCGATTAAAAGATCGAGCGCATGTTGGATGCTCGTTAAAGAGCCGGTGGCGATGTTGTAGGCTCCGCCGGCGTGACCATCAGTAAGTAGGCTGTGATACGCCCTTGCGACATCTCGGACATCGGTGAAATCGCAGGTGCTTTCGAGGTTGCCGACATGCATCACTGGCTCCGCTTCGCCGGCTGCGATTTGTTTGAGTTGACTGGCGAACGAGGGGATTGCGAAATTCGGGTTCTGTCCGGGGCCGATGTGGTTGTGGGGGCGGGCTGTCATCACGTGCATGCCGTAGTGTTCGGCATACGCCAGTGTTGCGAGGTCTGCGGCTACCTTGCTGACGCCGTACACGCTGTCTGGCCACAAGGGCGCTGTTTCAGGAATGGGGCTTACGGTCTGGTTAACTCCGTAGACATGGGCTGTGGTTACGCAGAGGATGCGAGTTTTGGGCGAGTGTTTTCTGCATGATTCCAATAGGTTGATCGTGCCGCCAGCGTTCACGCGCATCACCATGGCTGGATCCTCCCAGCCGACAGGAACGAACGAGATGCCGGCTAAGTGCAGGGCGGCGTCTGGCTTGTGTTTGGCGATGAACGTATCCATCGTCTCGACATCGTCGAGGCTGAATATCTGGTGATCTAGAACAGAGATGTCAGACGCAAGCGCTGTGTCCGAAAAGGATACACAGTCATGTCCTTGGCGAGTGAATTCTGCGATCGCATGGCGGCCAACGAAGCCGCTTGAGCCTGTGATCAAGATTTTCATGGTGTGCCTACAGTTGAGCCCGGATTCGCTCCATGTCGGAATCGACCATCATTGTCACCAAGCCCTTGAAGTCGACTTTTTGCTCCCAGCCAAGTGTCTTCTTCGCTTTTGAACAGTCACCTAAGAGTTGATCTACTTCTGCGGGTCGCAAGAAGCGTGGATCGAGTTCGTAGTAGTCGTTGTAGTCGAGGTCGAGATGTCCGAATGAGAGTTCCATGAACTCGCGTACGGAATGTGTCTCTCCAGACGCGATTACAAAGTCTTCAGCCTTGTCGTGCTGGAGCATTAACCACATCGCGTTGACGTAGTCGCCCGCGTAACCCCAGTCGCGTTCTGCGTCGAGATTGCCCATTTTGATTTTAGTCTGAAGTCCAAGTTTTATGCGAGCGGCAGCATTGGTGATTTTTCGAGTGACGAACTCAAGGCCTCGACGGGGACTTTCGTGATTAAACAGGATTCCCGAACAGGCGAAAAGGTCGTAGCTTTCGCGGTAGTTGACCGTGATGTAGTGGCCGTAAGCTTTTGCGGCTCCATAAGGGCTGCGTGGGTAGAAGGGGGTATCCTCTGTCTGGGGAACTTCAAGGACCTTGCCGTACATTTCGCTGCTGGAGGCTTGATAGCAGCGAGCTTCTGGGCAGACGTGACGGATGGACTCTAGAACACGAGTTACCCCGAGAGCTGTGAATTCAGCTGTTAGGACGGGTTGTGTCCAAGACGTCGGGACGAAGGACATCGCTGCGAGATTGTAGATTTCGTCAGGCATGACCTCTTTCATGACGGACATAATAGATACTTGATCCAGTAAGTCGGCATGATGGAGGCTAATCTTGTCCTCTAGGTGGTTGATGCGTTCGTTGCCTTCTGTGCTGGAGCGTCGGACGATGCCGTGGACGTCATATCCTTTTTCAAGAAGAAGTTCTGCGAGGTATGATCCGTCTTGGCCCGTAATTCCGGTGATAAGTGCTTTTTTCATGGTCTGTCTAAACCCTCTGGTTTGTTCTCTGTCTGTTCGTCATTCTCTTGCCAAGCGTTCCTGAGGTGAACCAATCCCTCCCTGACATCTTGGGCTGAAGCTCGCGAACTTGGCTCGAAAACCCGGACAATATCAGATTCACCGATATTTCGGAAGCGCTTAAAATCAATTTCGCCCTGTGGCGGCATGGCATGGTCCTGTATCGGAGGGATCACATCGTGGATGTGTACGCCGCCTAGGTAAGGGAGCAATCGCTCGAGCCAGTGTCGGTGACTGATGAGTCCAAGGTTTTGGCGTATTTGAGCGTGGCCAAAATCGTGCCAATAACACACTTTGTCGGCGCCAAATGTCTGAGCAATGTGCTCGGTTTCCATCTCGTTTGGGATGGCTTCGAAATTCGGGAGATTTTCGAGGCCGATTCGAACGCCCGTTTCCTCTATAAGGGGAATGAGCTGTTCTAGCCCATGCATAAGGTTTTCGTGGAAGCGTTTGACCTTTCGATCGCGTTTGACGATGAGTTTTTGAAGGGTTCGCTCATATTTTGGGGTTTCACGTTCCCCTTTGCTCGCCATGTTCATGAGTTTTCGAGACAGTCCCCGCATTTCAACGTATCCGCCGTGTACAACGATGATGCGGGCACCCATATTGGCTGCAAAACGAAGGGTTTGCCCGATATGCCAAACGGCGTTGTGACGAATACGCTCGTCCGAGTTGGTGAGGGTGAATAGTTCGGGATGCCCATAAGGTGCGCCGACAGGGACCGGACAATAATTATGGACACTGTCGACCCGGAGAGCCCTCTCATCGATCATTTTCCGAACGCCGGGGACCAAGTCCTGGGTGAGGTTGTAGCCTAGCTCCACCCCGTCAAAGCCGAGCTCTAGGGCTTCTTCGACCATTTTTTGGCCGCAACGGTGGCGGCCAGCGTTCCAGCGGGTAGAGAGATTGAACCTCATCGCGTCCTAAGTGTTACTAAGGATGAGGGTGACACGAGGGTTATACCTGAAACCGCTCGTTGCAGGGACCTCATATGGAGGGGTGGAAATCCGGTTAGGCTTTTGCTTCTTCGCGGGCACGGGCACGTGCACGTGCTTGGTCGCGACGACGTTTGTCGCTAGGCTTTTCAAAGTAGCGATGAGCACGTAGTTCTTTCATCGTGCCTTCTTTGTCCAAGATCTTCTTCAGTCGTTTTATCGCTTTCTCGACTGGTTCACCCCGTTTAACTCTTACTTGTATCTGCGTCACGCTTAACTCACGCTCCATTCGTTACTTGCAACTAATTGGCTAATAAATGAGTGCTCACTATAGGGTGAGCACTCGGTGAAGTCAACGAATTCAGGCTCTAAAACAGACTAAATTCGCTAAATTGGTGGGTATTATCCTGTTTCCCGCCCAATTGAGTGATAGATAAACCCTTCAGCGGCCATTTCTGTGGGATCCATGATATTTCGCCCATCTATAATTATCGGGCATTGCATGGATTTTTTAAGTTCTTTGATGTTCAAATTGTTCAATTCCGGCCAATCAGTGAGGATGAGTAGTGCATCTGCGCCGGCAGCACATTCCTGAGGGGTGTCAAAATACGTGTAGCCAGGCAACTCTGAAGCGAATTTGTCTGCTGCTATCGGGTCCCATAGGCGAAGTTCTGCGCCCATTTCTGATAATTGCGGGACGAAATAGAGGGATGGAGATTCGCGAATATCATCCGTACCAGGTTTGAATGCGAGGCCGAGCACAGCGATTTTCTTATCCTGAACGACCCAGAGTTCTTTCTGGAGTTTGGACATGAGGTGTTCTCGCTGTTGAATATTGATTCGTTGAACTTCCTTTAGAATATCGAGGCTAAACCCCACTTCGTCGGCCATGCGTACGAATGCATCCACATCTTTGGGGAAGCAGGAGCCCCCGTATCCTACTCCGGCGTTCAGAAATTGAGGGCCGATCCGGCTGTCTAGGCCCATGCCTTCGCTGACCTGCTCGATGTTCGCGCCGGTCATTTCACAGATGCGGCTGACGGCGTTGATAAACGAGATTTTCATCGCGAGGAAAGAGTTTGAGGCATGTTTAGTGAGCTCAGCGCTCTCGATACTCATTGTCAAATAGGGGCAACCACTCGATTTAACGATCGGAGCGTATAGTTCCTCTAGCAGGCTAGCGGCCCGGTCGCTTTCGACGCCTACGACGATTCGGTCTGGATTGAAAGCGTCTTTGATGGCGGTGCCTTCCCGAAGAAATTCCGGATTTGAGGCAATGTCGAAAGGGACGTCAGATTTTAGATACTTGTTCATGCATCGTCGAACCTGTTTGTTGGTGTTGACGATGACGGTGCTTTTTTCGACGAGAAGTCGGTAGGATGACATGTTTTCGGCTACCTCGCGCCCGACGCTTTCAACGTACGACATATTCGCTTCGCCCTTGTATCCAGGGGGCGTGCCGACGGCGATGAAGATCACCTCGGCGAAATCAGTCCCTTCCTTAATGCTTGAGGTGAAGGATAGTCGGCCAGCGTCGACGTTCTTGCGGACCATATCCTCAAGGCCCTCTTCGTAAATAGGCATTTCAAGTCGCTTGAGCATGTCAACTTTCCGTTGATCATTGTCCACACAGAGGACTGTGTGGCCAATTTCCGAGAAAGTAGCGCCTGTCACCAATCCGACGTATCCGGTTCCTACGATGGTAATGTTCATTTGGTCTTGTGCTCCGCTCGTTGAAAAATTCGGTGTATTTTGGTTGTTCGAGGGTCTAAAGGCAAGACAAAAGCTTGCATCATAGAGGGTACCGGTTTATGACTTTGGCCTCCGATTTCAGTTCAACCAAGGAATGAATGGTTTGCAAGCATTAGACACACTTCTCAACGACGTTTTCCGGAAGGCGTTTAAGTCGGCCTTTCCGGAGAAGGATCTCTCCTCTGCGAAAATTGGGGTTGTCGCCACCACGAACCCCGAGTATGGCCATTATCAGTGCAATGCTGTGATGGGTGTAGCTAAGCAAATGAAGCGGAATCCGCGCGAGCTTGCTACCGAGGTTGTTGCCGCGTTGGGGGATGACGCGATGATTTCGTCTGTTGAGGTCGCTGGCCCGGGCTTTATCAATGTGCATCTTGATATGGAGTGGTTGGTGAAGCACTTGTCTGAAATGTCGGACGATACTCACGATGGTGTCCCTCAGGTGGGTGCTGGTCAGAGAGTGATTCTTGATTACTCGAGTCCGAACGTGGCGAAGCCCATGCATATTGGGCATATCCGCTCGACGGTCATTGGTAACGCTCTTGATCGCTTACATCGTGCGTGCGGGTACGACGTTCTCGCGGACAACCACGTGGGTGACTGGGGGACTCAGTTTGGGAAATTGATCATGGGGTATCGACATTTCTTGGACAAGGAGGCTTATGAGGCATCTCCAGTGGAAGAGTTAGAGCGCCTGTATGTGGCCAGCAACGATCGCTGCAACGAGGATGCGGAGTGGTTGGATCAAGCACGTGCGGAGTTGGTTAAGCTTCAGGGCGGTGACGACGAAAATGTGGCTCTCTGGCGGGAATTCATCGCGGTGAGTATGATCGAGTTCGAGCGTGTTTATTCACGTTTAGGCGTTCGTTTCGATATGACGCGCGGTGAGAGTTTTTACAGGGACCACCTTCAGGCTGTTGTGGATGACTTGAAAGAGCGCGGATTGGCCGAAGAGAGCGATGGGGCCACGATTGTCGATCTAGAAGAAGACGGCTTGAAGGTTTGCATCGTTCAGAAATCCGATGGTGGATTCAATTACGCAACGTCCGATCTTGCTACGGTAGCGCGCCGAGTTGAGGAGTTTAATCCCGCACGGGTCGTGTACGTAACGGACGATCGCCAGCAACATCATTTTCGTCAGTTCTTCGCTATAGCAGCGAAACAAGGGTTCGATGGAGAGCTTAAGCACGTTTATTTCGGGTTGATGAGAATGCCTGAAGGCACCATTTCAACGCGCGAAGGAAACACTATTAAACTGGAGGCCTTGTTGGACGAGGCCGAGAAGCGCTCTTTGGAACTGATCCAGGCGCATAGTCCGGATATGTCGCCTGTGGTTCAAGCCGAGGTTGCTCGGTCTATGGGTGTAGGATCTGTGAAATATATGGATTTGTCGCAAAACCCTCAGAGTATCGTTACGTTTAGTTGGGATAAAGCCATCACGCTCGATGGTAACTCATGCCCATATTTACAATACGCGCATGCTAGAATTTGTAGTGTGTTGGATAAGTACGCTGACACCTACCCGGCCTCGACATTGTCGGACTGGCCTATGCAATTAATTGACCCTATCGAGCAGGATTTGGCGCTACGAATTGCGCGCTATCCTGAGGCTGTTCTTGCGGCCACTCATAATTATGCGCCCAATATGCTAGCTGAATACCTGTTTGAACTAGCGAAGGCCTACAGTGGTTTCTATCAGAACCTTCCGTTCTTAATCGCTGAGGAAGGCGTGCGGGAAAGTCGTCTGCGCCTCTGCGAGGGTGTTGTGCGCGTGCTTCGGTCTGGTCTAGACCTGCTCGGGATTGGCGCTCCAGAACGCATCTAGACATGGGGGCGCACCGCGCCGACCTAATAGGTGTAGTCGCTACCGCCTATGAATTCTCTCAGCAAAGACGTACTGGGTACGGCGTCGTCGTTTTCTTGGATATTGATTTCTGCAAGAAAATCGTAAACCCGAGACGCTCGAAGAAATGCGTCAAGCCGGCTGGGATCGTCTCTGTAGCGGGCAATTGTGGGTTCTAGGTATGAAAACAGTTCGCGTTTTAAAATGGGTAGTTCGTAGGGTAGAGCGGTGTTAATGACGACATCGACTTCGCTCATGAATGGGATGATGAATTGCAATTCGCTGCTTCGTACATAGTGCCAATGGGTGATGGTTTCGACGGGTTGCATGTTTCGATGGTCTCTGTCCCGGATCATGCGCCGAAGCATACGGTTGTCGGCCCAGCGGAGGAAGTGTCCGCTTGCTGTGCGAAGCTGCCCGAGAGTCTCGACGTAGACTCGGAACTTCGCTTCAGCCGGAATCCGGCTAGTCATTCCGTCATACAGCCCGTGTAGGCTGTCGATCAGCAGGATTTCGTTCGGCGCCAATGACATCTCGTGGCAGTCCAAGGTTCGTTTACCCGTTTTGAAATTGTAGTCAGGCGTCTTGATTGTCTTGCCTGCAATGAGCTCTTCTAGTTGTTGATTAATAAGGTCGAGGTCGAGTGCCTGTGGCGCTTCATAGTCATAATCGCCGAATTCATCCTGTGGGTGGTCGACGAGATTATAGAAGTAGTTGTCGACATTGATCGCTTTTAGTGACAATCCCGCATTTTCTAGGTGTTCTCTGAGTTTGATGGTGGTAGTGGTTTTTCCAGAAGATGAGGGCCCCGCAATGATGACGACTTTGTATCGGTCGGGCTGGCTCAAGATTTGAGCCGCCGCGTCAGACACCTCACTCGAATATCGATGCTCGGTTTGTTGGACGAGGTCGGGGAAGTGGCCATCCTGGCATAACGTGTTTAGAGAGTCGACGGTCTCGCAACCATGATTGATGTTCCAAAGAAGCACTTCATAGATTTTCTTGTAAGGAATGTTGTCATTCACTTGGAAGAGCGATTCTTTTGCTGAGCGCGCCATAGTGTGTTCATGGCGGTAGATGATGAATCGACGTGCGACATCTGGTCGCTCAGATTTCATGAGGGTGGCCTCGACGATGTCCTGTATGTCTTCGACCGTGGGGTGGGCGCTAGCTGTGTAGGTCTGGGATAAAGCTGTTTCGACTCGGGCGGTGATTGTTTCTGAGAATGCGGGGTCAGTGTAACCGCTGGAGACTGCGGCCTGGTGGATTGCGCGCTGAATTCGATCTGAACGGTAGGGGACGAGTGTTCCGTCTCTCTTAACGATTGAGTTTGTTGGTTGTGGGCTGGTCATGATGGGTGGAGTCTCGTATGCTTTTGTTTGAACAAGGGGCTGTAGGTGTCTTATGAAATCACGATCGAGCGGTAGTCGCAAGAAACAACTGGGGAATCATCAGAAGAGTTGGCTCTGGGGGCGGCATGCTGTTTTGGAGACGCTCCGAGCGGTTCGTTGGCCGATTCTCGAACTATTCATTTCTGAAGAATTGGGTGAGCAGGAGCGCGATGAGCTGGGGACTCTCTGCCGTGACGCAAACCTGGAGTTCGATGTATCGACGTCTAGGCGGTTGGAAGAATTGTGTCACGCTGGTGATCATCAAGGTTATCTTGCGCGAATGTCTGAATTTCCATATGAGACCGTTGCGAGCGGGTTGGAGGTCGTGCCTGAAAACGCGTTTTATGTCATCCTTGACCACCTTCAGGATCCGCACAATATGGGTGCGATCATCCGATCGGCAGAGATATTTGGTGTCGATGCGGTGATTTTTCCTGCGCGCGGTCAAGTAGGGGTGACCTGCTCTGTTGCACGAAGCTCGGCTGGCGCGGTTAATCGTGTGCCCTTGATTCAGGCTGACGATCTCTCCGAGGTGTTTAGTGTGCTGAAAGATGCAGGGGTTCTGTGTTTGGGTGCTTCTGAAAAATCGGACTGTTCCGTCATAGATCAAGATTTACAGCCCTCGATAGCGATTGTGATGGGTAATGAGGGCAAAGGGTTGTCGGCGGAGACTCTCGCTGCCTGTAGCCGTTGTGTGTCGATTCCTCAGACGGGTGAGATAGGGTCTCTTAATGCCGCAGCAGCAGCAGCGGTCATGTTCTACGAAGTTCGACGTCAGCGGTCGTGACTCAGTCTCGTAGCTAAGGGGTTGCCGGACATTGCTGTGGGATGGTGGTCTGCGGGCCGTGTCCCAGGTAGACCTCCGCGTCTGATGGACACGGCATGATCACTCAGATCGATAGCTAGGGTCTTTCCGTTCTCATTTGATAATGATATAACAATTGGCTGCGAAGGCCCTAAGCGTTAATATTGATTGTGTCATGCTGCTGGCGGCTAGCAATCATGCCCGTTTTTATTACGCACCATGCACGGAGGTTTATGAAGGTAGTCATTACAGCTGGGCCAACGCGCGAGTTTTTGGACCCTGTACGATTTTTGAGCAACCCGTCAACGGGGCGGATGGGTTTCGCGTGCGCATCTGAAGGGGTAGACCGTGGGCACGATGTCGTTCTTATATCCGGTCCTGTGTCGCTCCCCACGCCGGACGGTCTTCGACGGGTGGATGTCGTTAGTGCCTCAGATATGTGGGAAGCGGTGCGGCTGGCGTTTGGTGAGTGCGATGTCCTGATTATGTGTGCCGCGGTAGCTGATTGGACGGTTGATGTTCCTGCAGAAACTAAGTTGAAAAAAGGAACGATGGAGTCTTTGACCGTTTCGTTAATCCGCACGCGCGACATTCTTGCAAGTGTTTCCGCTGAGAATGAGAGTGCGACGCTCGTTGGCTTCGCGGCCGAAACAGATCATGTAATTGAAGCTGCAACTCACAAATTGAAGTCTAAGGGGTTAGACCTAATTGTAGCGAATGATGTAACCGTCCCTGGGGCAGGGTTTGGTGGAGAGACTAACGTCGCGACATTGTTACCCGCCAGTGGTGGGGCTATTGATTGTGGGTTGCTGACGAAGCGAGCCTTGGCGGCTCGAATTTTTGATTGGGTCGAGGCAACACGGCGATCGGACTGATCGTTAGTCCCCGCCTCCGGTGCTGATGAAGCTGTCGATGGTGTCGAACATGCCGCCGCCGATGACGTACATAGCGATTGCTGCATCGTAGCCATAACCGACTAACATCCCTCCGGCGATCGATCGGATCCAGAAATTGTCTTGTACCATAAAGAGATAGTAGACGGAATAGAGAGGGACGACGCTGCAGAGCATCCCCTGGAATACATCTTCTTTGAACGAGAGGATAACCGTTGCTACATGTAGCGCGCCTAATGCATAGAGAACGCCGGTTTTGATCGTGAAGGCAAGGTCGCTGTCTAGTTGGTCTGCAATCACCCATCGCAGCGATCCAAAAATAAGTCCGATGGCAAGAAATGTCGCACCGGTGGCCATGATGTGTTTTTTCCCAGAAGGCATGCCTTTTTTGGATCGGCTACGCATATTTTCACGCGCTGTGATCATAGTGGATTGAAGGTCGGAGTGCTCTATTTCGTCCCCATCCGCCTCTTCGTCTGAATCCGGGTCCGGCTCGTGAATGCTGGGGGTGTACGTGCGGGTTTGGATGGTGGGTCGTTTTTGTGCGACGTCCTCAGGTTCGTCGGGGGTCTTCATGGGGGAGCCACACCCCTTGCACGCGAGTTCAGAAAAGTCGACGTACTCTGAGACGGTCATTTCGCGACCACAATTGGTGCATATAAGTTCGATATCAGCCATGATTGTTTCCGCGGCCAAGTATGGGAGGGAAGGGAAAAGCGATCAAGAAAATAAGCGTCGATAGTGATCGTTTGCGGCAGGTCCTGTTGGGCACTGTCGTTAGCGATAAGCGGCTTCTACGCGATTCCTGCCGTTGTTCTTTGCCTTGTATAGCGCTTTGTCTGCTGCGAGTAGAACGGCATCCGCATTTGGGTTCGTCTTGCTGGACTGCGCAACGCCGATGCTCACAGTGATAGGTAGCTCGGTGGTTGCGGCGTCTTCTGTCGAACTTCCGCGCTTCCGTTTTCCGGCGCGTTTTCCGCGGACAAGAAAAGTCGCGGACTCGATTGATCGTCTCAGTTCGTCCAAAAGTGGGACAATATCGTTTTTCTCCCACGAAGCTGAGACGATTGTAAATTCTTCTCCTCCGTAGCGATAGGCTCGCCCGAAAGGAATGTGCTTGAGTCGGTTTGCCAGAAAACGGAGGACCTGGTCACCGGTTTCGTGTCCGTGCTTATCGTTGGTGAGTTTGAAGTGGTCGATATCGATCATGGCAATGCAGTAAGGGGAAACGAGTGCATTCATATGTTCGTTTAAGGCGCGGCGCGCAGGTAGTTGAGTGAGAGGGTCAAGCATAGCCGCGCCCAGCGATGTTTCAAGGATGTTGAAGATGAGTACGCAGGCGTTGACAGAGAAGAGCGCAAGAAACGTTCCTTGGGCGGAGCTGTCGGAATAGATCGAGCTATGAAAATTGAAAGGTGCGATGCTGCAGATTAGCAGGCAGAGAAACATTAATGTTTGTAGGTCTTGATTCCGGCGCAGTTGATAGGCGAGGTATCCAAGAACTGCGAGGAATAAAAACAGGCTTGGTTCGGGGATTCGGATCCAGCTGGGAGCTCCTGCGAGCAGAAGGTTCCAGTCGGGAAGAGCTTGAATCCATGTACTTCGAGACCCGGTAAAGAGAAGGAGTGCGGCGCATTGAAGCAACATGGTTAGTGATCGAGTGAGACCGGCATAGGACATGACGCCGCGGCTGGGTAGCATATACACAATGAGTAGGTTGATGGGGATTAAGACGGACGCCATGAACAGGGCGCCTCCACCCGCGCTCAGGTTTTGGTCGGTGAACATAAATCGATCGATCGTAATCATAAACCCGAAATACAGAATTCCAAGAATGACGTAGCGCTCTTGATTGAAACGAGCGCCTAGCAGGATGACGAAGCAAAAGAGGGTGTAGGGTAGACTGTTGAGGTAGCCGCCGGCTGCCCAAGCGTTAGAAGCTGTGGGGTCTAGGACTAGCGTGAGGTGGGCGAGTCCTAGTAGTGCCAGCGGGATCGCTGCGTAGTAGATCCGTTTCATTGAGGCCGGTAGTCAGGTGGTTAGGCGTTGTTATTGCGAATCAAGCACTTCGTCGATCTGGCCTTGTTCGAGTTCGCTAACTCGTTTCAGGGTATCAGAGGCGCGTCGCCCTGCGTCGATGGATGTTTTTCCCGTGACGCCCTCGATCACCGTTTCTGCCGTCGACGGTTCGTCGGTAGTGGCGCGGTCCCCGCAACCGGTCATAAGTGAAAGCGTAATGATTGCCGTCCCAGTCATAAGTGTGTGTCGTATGATCATTTCGAGAGTATAGCCGTCGCGGGGTCGCGGGCCAAGTCTATTTGGATAGATGCGACTCGATGATCGTCTGAAGTATAGGTAGATCGAGACGGCTGCGTCGGATGGCCGCACGGATCGATTGGAGGGCGGGGGTAATGTGTGTGGCGAACTCTGGTTGACCCGCCTCCTGGCTGAGTCTGCAGTAGGCGCCGACGGCCTGACAGAGCCGTTGGACAACCGCAGTATCGAGTAAGAAGACGTCGATTATCCGACCATCTTGGTGTCGGGCATACCGTTGAAGGAGTTCGTGTCGAAAGGCGTGAGTGAGTTTAACGTAAGGGTCGTAGAGGAAGGAGGCGAGGTCGTAAGCGGCAGGGCCCGACCGCATGCCTTGAAAATCGATCATCGCGACGTCTCCGGAATGCCAGATAAGGTTTGTAGATTGCAGATCGCGATGTATGAGGACAGTCGGGCATGCGAGCAGTGGATCTGTTAAGGAGGCGAGTTCCTTCCGTAGCGATCGTTGGAGCGGTGCGGATTCATGGAGAGTATTCGCTGCAAACTTTTCGACGAAAAAGCCCTGTTCCCATGTGAATAGGGCTTTGTCGAACGCGGGTTCGAGGCGGACATTCTTTCGCTTGACCAAATTTAACCCGGTGCTGTGCATGTGGGCAATATGGGAAATTGCTCGTCGGTATGCTGTTTTGGTTTGCTTCGGCGATCCGTGGTGAAAGAGGTGGTGGAGCGTCCGGATTCCCAAATCTTGCATGATCATGGTTCGGGTTTTCCGGTTGTGGTAGAGGCTTTTTGGTGTTGGTATTCCCCCGGAAGAAAGCAGCGTTGCGTGTGACGCGTAGCATTCGTTTTCTTTCCGTTCGGTACCGTAAGTAATTATCATGACCGACTGATTTTTAAAGATAGCTCGTGTGAAGGAACGTGAAGACCCGTTCCTAGTGAATCGTTGTATAGATGTTTGATCGATCGGCCAGTCGAGCTTTCGTAGTGCTGTATCAAGCGCCTTGTCTCGTTTAGGTTCGTACGGAACGACGATTCCATCGACTGACGTATTGATAAAGTGTGGCGA
>CAXMRT010000241.1:0-12276 GCA_964196025.1 uncultured Gemmatimonadales bacterium
TCTGCTGCTTTATCGCGGGTTTTTAGTCGATTGTCGCCCTCAAATGTGCACGTTACATGATGGAGTTTGGACGTGCGGTGTGTCATTAGTTCGAGAACAGCACCGAGTCCTTCGCTTTCTAGTTCGATCGGGAAGAGTCCCGTAGACAGCATGCGTGCCTGACTGGCTGCCTGGCGAGAGAGTTGTTCGATGAGGAGTGCGTCTTGTGCAATATGGGACCCCTCGTCCGCAAGGTTTTGGTGGACAACATTTGATAAGAGTTCAATAGAGGTGAGGCTTTGACAAAGAACGTCATGTAGTTCGTGACCAATTTGTCGACGTTCGCGCTCGCATGCGGTGGTCAATTGTTTTTGCATACGTCGTCGGGCCGTAATGTCTCTGGCGACTGCTAATACGAGGGGTTTGTCCTGAAGAGAGAACGTGTGGACATTGATTTCAACGGCGCGCAGCTCTCCATTCGGTGCGCGTAACATAGTTTCAACCGTCACCGTCGTGGTTGCGCCGAGCGTTTGGAGCGTTCGTTCGGTGGACTTCCAGTAATCGGGTGCGATCAAATCCTTCAAGCACTGATCGAGTAAGGTCTCTCGATCAGTCTGAAGCCACTCGCACGTGGTCGAGTTGACATCGTATAAAGAGAAGTGGCTATCCGGATCATCCTCATAGATAAAGATAGCATCGTTGGCTTTATGGAAGAGTGTGCGGTACCGCTCCTCGCTGGTTTTGAGTCTGGACTGTAGATCTTTATGGGCCAGTTGGAGTCGGTGATGATCCACGGTACGGCCGACGGCTGATGTCAGGTCGCGCTGGGTGCCCAGCGGCTTCATTAGGTAGTCTTGTGCGCCTAGTTTTACGGCCTCAACTGCACTGTGGACATCACTATATCCGGTGATAAGTATGACGGGGAGGTCGCCATGATGTTGGCGGATGTAACGCAGGACATCAATGCCGGTTTGTTCAGGTAATTTGATGTCAGTGATGACAATATCGACAAGAAGAGAGCTTAGTGTCTCGATTGCGTGGGTGTAATCAATTGCGGTCACGACGTCGGCACCTGACTCTTCGAGCACAGACGTGAACGTCAGTCGGCAGACATTATCGTCTTCGACGAGCAAACACGTAATTCCTTGCAGGTCATAGTGTGTCGACATCTCCAAGCCTTTCGCCTGGTGGTTTAGCGCTTAAATGAGTGCAACATAGTGAGCAGGGGTACATAGTAGTCGATCTGTCGGCGTTCGCAAGTGGAATGTTGGAAATTGTAAAATGGCGGTGCTCGCGCTAGGCGGCAGTCTCGGTCAGGGTGTTTTTATGAAATTTGGGTTTTTTTGAGGCGGTAGGCCCGCTTTGATCTGATCGATTGAGGGTAGATCTAGTTGACCTATGCGGAGGTGGCCAACGTCTTTCATAAAGTTTTCGCGTAGTCGTGTGGCGTAATTCTCTAGGCGAATCGACTCCAGTGTTCGGCCTTGGCTGGCATAATCTCGGGACGTGACGAGTGCGCCTTCAATGTATGCGACGAGTTCTGTCATGGGGATTTCGTTGTATGTTTTTGGGGTAATTCTGTTGAGCCACGC
Source organism: uncultured Gemmatimonadales bacterium (assembly GCA_964196025.1). Taxonomy (GTDB): domain Bacteria; phylum Verrucomicrobiota; class Kiritimatiellia; order CAXMRT01; family CAXMRT01; genus CAXMRT01. The sequence continues at coordinate 1,572 of CAXMRT010000241.1, forward strand.
GGTTGATGTTATCTCAGGCACGCGGCTAGGGTTTCGATGTTTAATCTGCGCGAAGGCGCTATCCACCTGCTTGTGCTGGCCATAGAGTCTGAGTATGGGGGCGGAGGTCGTGAGGAAGTTGAGGTATGCGTCCTGTATATGTTGGGTGGACGGGTGCTTCGCTATTGCCGTCCTGTATGATTCGGCTGTTTGTTCCCAGAGATCGACGCGCGGGCTTTGGTAGAAGACTTCTGTCTCGGGGATTAAGGTTAGTCTTCCCGTAAAGAAGTGTTGATACATCGACTGGTAGACCATGGTGTCGCAGCTTCGAAACGTTTGGTTTTCTGCATTTTTTAGCCCGCGCGATGCCCAATAGAGGGAGTGGCTTTCCGCGAGTCGCCAGTCGAGCGGACCGTAGGTGTCGTCTATGGCTTTCATTTGGAGGATATCGAGCTTTAAGCTGGTTTTGAGTTGGTTGATGGTAACTTGATCTTTCATAAGCGTGTTGTAGTCGGGTATACCGGTGCCAAGGATGTGGGTGATTTCTTTGGCGAGTTCTCTTTTGTAGTATCGGTGATGCCGATCGCGGAAGTTGCCAATTTTGTGTTGATAAAACCACCCGAGTTCGTGATAGAGGCCTGGGTCGCCAGGGTTATAGACTAATCCTTCGTCTCGAAGGAGGGTAATTCCATTTTTGATCCAGCGCCAGCGTGTTTCAGGTTCTTGAAAGAGGGCAGAAATGTTGTAAGACATGTTCCACGCGTGGTATGCCCATACCTCGGTGAAGCGGGGCTCGAGTTTTGTGATCCAGTCGGCGAGTTGTGCATTCTCGAAGTACTTGCCTTCGTCCTGTAGTCGGGACGCTCTAAGCCAGAGTGCATCGGCTAAAATCCCTCGAAACCCCCCAAGCGCGACGGTTGTTACGGCGACGAGAGGGGGCGCGTTTTCGAGCGGTGCCCCGTTTGTCACCTGGAACGTTTTTCTCTGCTCCAGTAACGATGTTTGGATGCGTGATGAGAACCCAAAGCCAGCAATCATTACGCATAAAAGAAGGGCTGAGTGTCGTTGCGTTCGATTCATACGGCACCCACCTCACGTCGGTTAAGAATCCGAATTCCCGCGATAGCAAAAATGGGGCTGTATATACCTATGCAGAAGAACAGGGCTTCCAGTAGTTGGTGGACGGGTATTTCTTTGCCGTCTGGAAGGGATTGTACGGGATGAAAGCGAGTGACTGGTGACAAGACGGTATAGGTGGCTTGATGGATTGAGGTCACGACCGTGTTTTTAGTATCTGCATTTCCCTTCTCATGGCCTTCATTGGGGCCGTGGTCGTGTCCCGCGTGTGAGGTCGCAGTAGGTGCTGAGCTCATGCTTTCATGGATGGTAACCACAAGCCACGGCATGCTGATGAAGAACAACGTTGTGAAGGCTGCAACAGGCAGGGTTAGTGAACATCCTGTTGTGATCCCGACCGCAGCAATGAGCGCCAAGAGGATAAAAAGTAGGGTGCAGGCACGGAGTAGGTTTGTGGTGAAGTGGGTTTTCCACGCGTAGAGTCTGATGGAGGATTCCCAGTTAAAGAGTACGCTAGATGGGTGTTGGTGGTCGTTGTTGATATAGCTGACCTGTATCGACCGGGCATCGGTGACAGACTCGTAGGGAATGGAGAATTGCGCGAATGCGCCAGCACGCTCGTGGCTTTGGTGGGTCCATGACTGGCCGGTATCGGTGCGCACGAGCCATTTTCCAAGAATGGGGGTGTTGTCACGGTCGAGAGAAGATGCCATCTTGAATTTCACTTGCAGAGGATGCCCTGGGGCCAGAGGTTCATCTAGTGTGAAGGTCCAGTTGTGTTGGCCGTCTGTCGGGACGACATGTGGTCGCGTTTTAATTTCTTTCACAACGGTCCGGTAGACAATGCTGTCGGGAACATCATCGGCGATGTTTTTTTGTTTTCGGATTATCGGGAGTTGGCTCCGAATCGTCTTCTCCATGAATCGAACGTCATCCGGCTCAATTTCTTGCCGCCCGACGAGTATCTCTCGCTTGACGATTTCAGCCTCGGTTGCGTCGGCAACTTTCAGTGTGAGCTGTACTTGGATAGCTACGATAGCTGCGCATCCAGTCAACAGGAAGAAGTTGAGAACGCACAGGCCGAGCCACTTGCCGAGCCAAACGCGCGCGGCGGGGACGGGTTTTGAGAACAACATATGAAGTGTTCGTGTTTGAACTTCGGTTGAAATAGAGCCGCATGCCGCCCACATTGTGGCGATTGATAGGACCACGAAGGCGCTGCCCAATGTGTATTGGAGCATTATCCGGATAATTCCCTCCAGCGTGCCGTCGCTGATGAGGACGCGAGGGAAGACGACTAGCGCCGCCATTAGCAATGTCAGCAGTATTTGGAGAATGCGCGACCGAATGGCGGTTCGGATGCTCAGGCTGGCTATAGCAATGATTTGATTCATGGCGTTTACGTGTCGGATTCCGTGGAGAGGAAGTCTGCGAGATGTTCTGAAGCACGAGCACCCGTTTGGGTGACTCCAGTCTGTTGTGCATCTCGAACCGCTGAGAGAAAGAACTGTTCTAGGTTTCGTTGCGGGTGGTCAACTACGGGGTCGTCAGCACAGATGTCGCGAAGTCGGGCGAGGGCATCTTGGACCTGTTTGGGGCTCAGGTTTGGAACGGTAAATCGAACCTGTGACTGTTCCTTAAGGAGGTCGTCGACGAGGCCTCGTGCACAGACCTTCCCATTAAAGAGAATGACGATCTCATCACATACGTCTTCTACGTCCGACAGGAGATGTGAGGATAGAAGGATTGTTTTACCGCGTCGAGCGAGGGCGATGATTAGGTCTTTAACTTGGCGGGTCCCTAATGGGTCCAGCCCTGAGGTCGGTTCGTCCAGAATAATCAGTTCTGGATCGTTGATCAATGCCTGCGCGAGCCCCACTCGGCGCGCCATGCCTTTTGAAAATTCGCCGAGTGTCCGGTGGCCGATATCATTAAGACCCACCATATCTAGAAGTTGAGCGGTTCGTAGTTTGCGCGTCGCTCTGTCGAGGTCGAACAATCGGCCGTAGAAATCAAGCGTTTCTGGTGCTGATAGATGGGGGTAAAGGTACGACTCTTCAGGGAGATAACCCACGCGCGACTTGTTTGCCACATTACTAGTATCCTGACCGAATACGGTGAGTTCGCCGGCGGTAGGGTGCAGGAGTCCTAGAAGCATTTTAATAGTTGTGCTTTTCCCCGATCCATTTGGGCCTAGAAGTCCAAAAATCCGTCCTCGTTTGATTTCGAAATCAATGCCGTTGACTGCGGTTACTTTTGGGCGTTGCCAAAAGTCTTTAAAGACTTTAGTAAGTCCGTTCGCAACGACGATAGAATCTGGGGAGCTCATACTATTTCACCTCGCTGTACTTGAATGAAAGGACGCCGAGACAGAGAACGGCGCAGAGATAGACGCATGCATAGAGGCTAGTGGTGCCGACATATGACCATGGGATATGTCCGCCGCCGGTCAGCGCGTCGGTCATCCAAAAATGTTGCCAGTTGGGGATGAGGGTATAGAAAAATGATGCGATGACTGACGTATCTTGATGACGGCCGAAGAGATAATCGGACATGAGTCCGAATAGAAATATTAGAAGTGTCGCGATTTGGGTTGGGATGAGAGGCAGGCGGGAGGCAAAACCAACCGTAACCCCCGTCATGACGCACAGAGCCATCGTAATTAAGACGCTGGCTGGAAGAAGTCTCCACTCAATGGGGTGATCTGCCTGGGCATCCGGCTGGATGGTCAGGGCGATGCATAGAGAGAGTCCGAGGATGACGAAGAGTGCAAGAAATGCTTGGGAGGTGAAGGGGCGTTTCCATCTATAGTTGACGAAGCCTGCGATAAGGATCGCTACAAACGGGGATCCCAGTAGGAGACCTGCGATGGGCGTGTTCATGTAGTACGCTTGTGAAAGTGCTTTTGTCGCTAGGAGTTCTGATATGAAGGCGCAACTCGAATAGAGAATCATCAACATGGCTATGCCGGCAAACTTGGAGAGGAAAAACAATTCTCTGGATACCGGTTTGCTAAGAACGGCGCTGGCTGTCCCAGATTTCATCTCTATGGTCAGCGCCATACCGGCGGCATAGCCACTGATGAGTAGGCCGAAAAGGAAGTGGATCGCGAGCGAGCTGTCTCGAACAAGTTTCCCAGACTCGCCCAGCTGATGAAGAGAAAGGATGGGGATGAGCGCCATAAGGAAAATGCTGCTGATTGCTAGTATCAGGCAGATTGGCTGTCGCATTGCTTCAGAGGTCGTCAGGCTAGAGAGCGTGATGAACTGTCGTATTTTCAATAACATAATGAGACTCTATACCCAATCTGAGGGGCAAGCAATCGGGACAGCGATCAGCAAGATTATGTGCCAAGACTCGTTTAGAATGCAAGGCATAAAAAAAGGCGACCCGGATAGGGCCGCCTTCTTTCGAGATGGAGGAGACTTACGCGTCTGCAGTTGCCTCGTCAGCAACTTCTTCATCTTTCTCAGCCATCGCTTCTTTGCGACTTAGGCGAATGCGACCACGCTCATCGATTCCGATGCACTTGACCCACATTTGTTCGCCTTCGGCGCAGATGTCAGTGACCTTGTCGACTCGACAGTCGGCGAGTTCGCTGATGTGAACCAGGCCATCTTTGCCAGGCATCACTTCTACGAAAGCGCCAAAGTCGCGAATACTACGGACTGTTCCGTGATAAAGGTCTCCGACTTCGATTTCCGCTGTGATTGCATCGACTTCCTTAATCGCTGCAGCAAGAGAATCTCCGTTATCGCTGTAGATACTCACAGAGCCGTCATCTTGAATGTCCATCTGAACGCCAGTTGTGTCCGTGATGCGACGGATATTCTTTCCGCCTGGTCCGATGAGTTCGCCGATCTTTTCTGGATCGATTTTGAGCACCTGGATGCGTGGAGCGTGTCCCTTGAGCTCAGCTTTCGGTTCAGCAATGACGGTATCCATGAAGTCTAGGATTTGCAGTCTTCCGGTACGAGCAAGGTCAAATGCACCTTCAACAACGTTCCAGTCGAGTCCCTTGACTTTCAGGTCAACCTGGAAGGCTGTGATGCCCTTGCGGGTTCCTGTCACTTTGAAGTCCATGTCGCCACAGTGATCCTCGGTCCCAAGAATATCGAGAATGAGTTCTGCTCGTTCCGCTTCGGTGTAAACACCTACGGATATACCTGCGACAGGCGCGATGATTGGAACACCGGCATCCATGAGAGCAAGTGTGCCTGAGCAAACACTGGCCATGGATGTCGAGCCGTTTGAGCTCATGACATCTGAAACCAAGCGGATGGAGTATGGGTAATCTTCAGGGATCACTTCTGCAAGCGCGCGTTCTGCCAGGTTTCCGTGGCCGATTTCTCTGCGACTGGTGAAGCCCATGCGTCCGCATTCGCCTACGCTGTAGCCGGGGAAGTTATAGTGCAGCATAAATCGCTTTTCTTTGGGACCGCCGCAGACTGCATCAACCATCTGAGCGTCTTTAGATGTTCCGAGCGTGGTGCTGCATAGGGCCTGTGTTTCGCCACGCGAGAAAATGGCGGAGCCATGTGTGCGTGGGAGAACGTCGATCTGACCGCCGAGTTCGCGCATTTCAGTGAAGGCGCGACCGTCGATTCGATTGCTGTCTTCAAGAGCATTGCGGCGGACGCATTCAATTTCGAAGTCATCAAATGTCGATCGAAACTCTTCCGATGTCATTTCTTCGAATTTAGCCTGCAAGGCTTCCTTGAGAGCGCTTTTGACTTCGCGGCGAGCGTCTGCACGACCGTGCTTGTCACCGATCATCATCGCTTTACGAAGGTCTGCACCGCTGATTTCGCGGGCAGCGTCGAGTAGAGTTGGGTCCTTTGCTGGATTTTCGACGACCTTGTCGTCCATGCCCAGCTTGCGACGTAGCTCGAGTTGAGCACCGATGAGTAGAACACAGGCTTCCTGCGCGTATTTCATCGCTGAAACCATGTCGGCTTCGGATGCTTCAGCTGCGCTACCTTCGATCATCATTGTGGCGGTGGCAGTACCGACGTAAATAAGATCAATGTCGCTTTCTGCACGTTCGTCATGAGTAGGGTTTAGGAGGAACTCGCCATTGACACGGCCGATGCGGACACCTGCGACGGGACCCATGAACGGGGCGTCTGACAAGTGAAGCGCTGCACTAGCTGCGCAGATGTTCAGTACATCTGGATCGTTGATACCATCTGTAGAGAGAACCATGCAGTCGAGCTGCACATCGTTATGATAGGTCTCTGGGAAGAGCGGGCGAATGGGGCGGTCAGTGAAGCGCATTGTCAGAATTTCTTTTTCTGAAGGACGTGCTTCGCGTTTGAAGAATCCACCAGGAAAGCGTCCTGCTGCGTAGAATTTCTCACGGTATTCAACTTGGAGGGGAAAGAAGTCGATCCCTTCGCGTGGTTCGTTGCTGCAGGTAGCCGCGCAGAAGATCAATGAGTCTCCGAGCGTTACGGTGACTGCACCGCCTGCTTGTCCGGCTAGAAGTCCGGATTCGAACGTGAACGTTTTGCCGCACACGTCAACTGATACTGATGTAGCGTTTTCCATGGTTTTCCTTTTTGGTCACACCCATCTTGATCTTATGCAATACGCAGGTGTGAATACTTTGTTAAGTAGTAGAGACGATTTGGAATCGAGCTTTAGCGGCGTAACTTGAGTCGCTTGAGCAGATCCTGATAGCATGCTTCGTCATGGCGCTTGACATAGTCGAGCAATTTGCGACGTGTGCTAACCATCTTTATAAGACCATGGCGGGAGCTATGATCTTTTTTATGTATTTTGAGGTGTTCGGTGAGCTCAGTGATTCTCTCTGTGAGAATTGCAATCTGAAGCTCGGAAGAACCTGTGTCACCCTCGTGGCGTTGGTAGTCGGTTTTGATTTTCTCTTTTGTTGCCGTATCCATATCTCTCTACTTATTTCTTTTCTATTTTTCTGTTTATTGTCTCGAAGAATGTACCGCTATCGGTTCTGGCTTGTAAAGCCTCTTTCTTTGGCTTTTTGGTATTTTTTCGACGAATTGAGGATTGTTGGCCCTCGGGCAAGACCTGCGGGGCTGATAGGGACTGCTTGTTTGAGTCAGGACAAGGCGTTTGGCGCATTACTGGGGATTGCTTGGTTCTCTAAAAAATAGGCTCTGGCGGCATCTATGTCGCGCTCAATTTGGGCAATAAGGGCGTCTTTAGTCACGAATTTCTGTTCTTTTCGTAGTTTGGGTCCAAGGGTTGCCGTGAGATCTCGGCCATAGAGGGTCGGGGGTGTACGGAGGAGGTGGATCTCGACGACGGTGTCGGGGGTGTCGGCCTTAAATGTCGGTCGTGTACCGATATTCATGACTCCTTGGTAATCTTCGTCTAGCACGGAGACATTGACTATGTAAACTCCGGACGGCGGTAAGACGCGTTTTTGGGTATCGATATTGGCGGTGGGGAAACCTATTTCGCGTCCGATCTTCCGTCCTTCTATAACGGTGCCGCTGACACTTACTGGACGTCCGAGCAATTCTTCTGCAGTGGAGAGCTCGCCGTGAGATATGGCATGGCGGATGTGAGTACTCGAAACGGTCCCGCTGTTGCTTTGAATGGCAGGAGTTGAGCTGACCTGGGTGCCGAATGCCTTTGCGTCGGTAGTGAGTGAGTCGACTGTTCCGCTTGCATTTCGCCCGTATCTCCAGTTTGTTCCGACAAAGAGCGTGTGAAGGTTTGGGATGGCTGCGTGGAGAGTGGCGATAAAGTCACTGGGTTCCTGGTTGGCGAACGCTGTATCGAATTTTAAAAGAATGAGGCCGCTTAGTCCACATGTCTCGAGAAAATGGATCCGTTGGTCGAGAGAGTAGATCAGGGACGGAGTTCGTTCTGGAGTAAGAAGGGTTGTAGGATGTTGCTCAAAGGTGAGTGCCCATGCTTGGCCGACTTCGTTTTGCGCAGTGTTGACAGCCTGTTCAATGACTGCCTGGTGACCGATGTGGACGCCATCGAAGAAGCCCATGGCTAGGAAAATATTTTCGGCCGCCACGACTTGTGGGTCGAGTGAACGAATGATTTTCATGACAGGTCGCGAACCACCTTGTGTGCGGGGATGATGCGTTCAAGCATTTCCGCAGGCGTGTACCCGATGAGTTCTTCGAAACCGACAGCATCATCGATAGATAAGTGTCCGGAGCGGGTGCGTCGTAACTGGGCTAGGTGGCCACCGCAACCGAGCTTTTCGCCAATATCGTGGCAAAGTGTCCGGACGTATGTGCCTTTTGTGCAAAGGACTTCAAAGGTCGAGTCGGGCAGGCCAAAGGTGTTGAGTGAAAACTTATAAAGGTGGATAAACTTGGGTTCGCGCTCTACGGTTTTCCCTTTTCTAGCAAGCTTGTAGAGCGGAACTCCGTCCTTCTTGATGGCGGAGACCATGGGAGGGATCTGCATTTGATCGCCCTTGAAGGTCGCCATCGTCGTTTCGAGCATGTCTTGAGTGATGTGTTCGAAGGGTGCTGAGCTTAGCTCTTTTCCGGCTGCATCTTGCGAGTCGGTCGATGAACCTAGGCGCAATGTTCCTTCGTAGCACTTATCTGATCCCATCAAGCTGTTGGATAGTTTTGTTCCGCGGCCGATCAGCAGGACAAGTAGGCCGGTAGCCTGTGGGTCTAAAGTTCCGCCGTGACCGACTTTGTCTAACTTGAATGTTTTCCGAACTTTGTCGACGATATCATGTGAGGTCGGGCCTGCGGGTTTATCCACAAGAAGGATCCCGTCATGGAGTTCGTGGGCAGCTTGATTGCCGTACTGGCGGTGATTACTCGTGTTCATGGTCGGGTGGCTCCGGGTTTTGGACGTCGCTGTCAGACAAGTGGTCCAGAAGGTCGAGTACATCGTGTCCTTGGCTAACCGAGTCATCAAGAACTATGTTTAGCCGAGGTGTGTATTTTAGATTAAGATTTTTTCCAATGTGGGCTTGGAGGTCAGCTCGGTGTTTTTTGATTATCCCGAACATGCTTCCTCGGTTGGGTACGGTATCCATAATCGACACCCATACCTGGGCCGATCTGAGGTTATTGGACACGTCCACGCGGGTGATAGTTACTGCCGACATATCGAACTCACGGTCGTGTACGACATGGAACATCGCCTGACTTAGTTCTCTACGGACCAATTCATTAACGCGTGTCATTCGGTCGTGACTCATAGCTTACCAAGGATGCAGGGTGTATAGCTACAGGGTTTGAGCGACTTGTTCAACGTCGTAGACTTCGATGATGTCACCGGGTTCATAGTCGCCGTACTTATCTAGACCGATACCGCATTCTTGACCCGCCTTGACGGCCTTGACATCGTCCTGGAAACGTTTTAGCGACGAGATAAGTCCTTCGTAAATCACATCGTTGCCCCGTCGTAGTCGTGCACGCGCTGTGCGAGGGATGTTCCCATCGCTGCACATGCTGCCAGCGATTGTGCCGACTTTGGATACCTCGAAGGGTTGGATCACCTCTGCATGGCCGACGACGGTTTCCTTGAATGCTGGACCCAAGAGGCCGAGCATCGCATTGCGAACTTCGTCGATCATCTCGTAGATGATGCTGTGTAGTCGGATTTCAGCGCCTTCACGCTTCACCGCTGCGCCGACCCCATTTTCTTTACCGACATGAAATCCCATGATGATCGCACTGGACGCGCTCGCAAGGAGGACGTCGTTTGTCGTAATATTTCCGATGCTCGCCATGACAATGTTGAGCCGAACTTTATCACTTTCGATCTCTTGAAGAGAGTGGACGATGGCTTCCACTGAGCCCTGTGTGTCCGTCTTGATGATGAGCTTGAGTTCGACTAACTCGTCAGCCGCAACTTGTGCATAGAGATCTTCGAGCGTGGTAATGGATGACGTCTGGAGGCCGTTCGTGCGGAACTCGTGTTCTCGCTTCTGAGCGATTGTCCTCGCGGACTTTTCATTCTTGTAGACTTGAAACTCGCTGCCTGCCTGCGGGACTCCGGAGAGACCTACGCATTTGACGGGTGTTGACGGGGGAGCTTCTTTGAGTTTGTTCCCGTGCTCATCAATCATGGCTTTTACACGACCGTACTCCGTTCCGCATAGGACCGTGTCACCAATCTTGAGAGTGCCGCCGGTGACGAGGATGTTTGCTGTGGGCCCCATGCCGGTCTCGAGTTGTGCTTCGATAACGAACCCGTTAGCCATTCGGCTTGGATTTGCTCCGAGTTCTAGGACTTCAGCCTGTAGGTGGATCATTTCAAGTAGAGTGTCAATACCTTCGCCGGTTTCTGCGCTGACGGGGACACAAATCAAATCGCCACCCCATTCCTCAGGGCTTAAGCCAAGTGCCTGCAATCGGGTTTGTACCGCGGCAGGATTCGCACCGGGAAGATCCATCTTGTTCATGGCGACCATCAAGGTCACTCCAGCAGCTTGTGCATGCCGGATAGCTTCTTCGGTTTGCGGCATCACACCGTCGTCAGCCGCGATGATGATAACGGCGATATCAGTAAGGTTAGCGCCACGGGCACGCATGGCGGTAAACGCTGCGTGACCTGGTGTATCAAGAAATGTGACTTTCTCGTTGTTGACTTCGACTTGATAGGCACCGATGTGTTGGGTGATTCCGCCCGATTCACCCGAAGCCACGGTGGTTTTTCGAATCTTGTCTAG